>DASXRU010000125.1:0-26148 GCA_036506395.1 Pyrinomonadaceae bacterium
CCGTCACCCCCGCATCCTGTGCGGCACGGTCAAGCGCTTCGACCATGCCCAGTCGATAAACAACCGTAGTCAGCTCATGTTTTATGCAGGCCTGTTCCTGACCTTTCCAGAATCCGCCCAGACACAGTATCGGCTTTGTTATGCCGCCCTCGCGCAGTTCGATTCCCTCTTCCGGCAATGCCACCCCGAACCAGTCCGCTCCCTCCTTTTCCAGCCGGCGAGCACACTGCACGGCGCCGTGGCCATAGGCGTCAGCCTTCACAACGGCCATCACCTTAACCTCGCGCTCGACCTGCTCTTTTATGGTCCGGAAATTTGACGCCAGCGCGTCGAGATCGATCCGGGCCCAAGTAGGGCGTTGGCCATTCGCGCTCACAAACTTTGTCCGTTCGTTTTGCATCACGCAGAGTATCCTAGATTACTTCTTGAGGATTCTCCTGTCCAAACTGTATTGATTGGGCCATGGAAAGAGCGGGGGCAGGCCCGCCTTCCTGACGGCAAGTCAAGAATGTTGAGTCGGAATTCCAATCTGGAGTTTCAAAGTTTCAACTGAGAAGACTTGCAGTCAGGAAGGCGGGCTCGCCCCCGCTCTTTTTTTGGTAAGGGCTAGCGTTTTTATGTGGGCTCAGCGGGTTCTCTTCTTTGTGAGCGGCCGGACGTTGCCGAGCGATCGAATCTGCTCAGGTATGGCCCAAGGTCGTCGCGGTCCAGGTCGGTAAACTTGGCGAACTGACTCAGGAACGCAAGATAAGTTGTACCCGTCGGACCGTTGCGCTGCTTGGCCAGAATGAGCTCGGCGATATTCTTGTTCTCTTCGGTGCGATTGTATTGCTCTTCGCGGTAGATAAAAGCCACCAGGTCAGCATCCTGTTCGATGGCTCCCGATTCACGCAGGTCGGCCAGCTGCGGCCGGTGATCCGTGCGGTTCTCCGGCCCTCGCGATAGTTGGGAAAGCGCAACCAACGGGATGTTTAATTCTTTTGCGACTGCTTTCAATTCGCGCGAGATTTGCGAGACTTCCTGCTGACGCGATTCGAAACGATGACTTGAGCCGGACATCAGTTGCATGTAATCGACGATAATCAGATCAAGCTTCTTCTGCTCTACGGCCAGGCGACGTGCTTTCGCCCGCAACTCCAGCACTGAGATGGCCGGCGTATCGTCAACGAATATTCTCGCCTCGGCAAGTCTTCCCAGCGCGGTCGCCAGGCGCGCCCATTCTTCTCTTGAGAGAAAGCCACTGCGAAATTTTTGGGCATCCACGTTGGCCTCTGAACAGAGCATACGCATGGCCAGGGATTCCGAAGACATCTCCAGAGAAAAGATACCCACCACCGCCTGTGCCTGAATCGCCGCATGTTGGGCCAGCGTCAACGCCAAACTGGTCTTGCCCATCGAAGGCCGCGCCGCGATGACGATGAAATCCGCAGGTTGCAGGCCCGAAGTCAGCGCGTTGAGATCCGTAAAGCCAGTAGTCAGACCGGTCAACACAACCGCGCGGCCCTGCATGGCCTCAACTTTTTCCAGAATACGATCGGCGACGGGTTTGATGTGCTCGAATCCCTGGCGTATGCGCTCGTCGGCCAGAGCAAAGATGGCCTGCTCGGAGTGGTCGAGGATTACTTCGGGCTCGTCTTCTTCTTCGAGAGCGTCGCTGGTAATTTTGTTTGCGGCTCTGATCAATTGCCGCAAAAGAGATTTGCCGCGAACAATCTTGGCGTAATGCCCTATGCCTGTGACATGCGGCAGGCCGTACGTCAGGGTGGTGAGAAAGCTCATGCCGCCGAGGCTTTCAAGGGCGTCATCCCGGCGCAACTCTTCGGCGATTAGGATCGGATTGATTTCCGAGTTGTGCTCAAAAAGCGCGATCATCGCCAGGAAGACCCGGCGATGCGAAGGCACATAAAAATCTTCGGGTTTGAGCTGCTCGATGGCCTGGCTGATTAGTGCGTTATCGAGGATTACCGCGCCGAGAATAGCGCGCTCAGTTTCAGGACTGCTCGGCAAAGGCCGTTCGAACAGTTTGTCGCGTACTGGATCCGGGCTGGCCATGGCTGGAAGTGAATTGACTTGAACAGATCCTGGAGTGGATAAGCGCGAACCTTATCAGGCGCTTTGCAGGTCAAAGGAACCAACCAAAGCGCCGTCGTCGCTTCGCTCTGCCGGCGCACTCCATAGAGCGATCTCAGGTTTCAAGGTTTAACTATACTACGCGGTAAGCGAAGGTGAGGAGAAAGCCGGCGTTATATTTTTAGCGAAGGGTTATCTCAAGTTTCTGCTTCATTCGCCCTGCCTGATTCGGATTGATCGCCCACCGGCTTGGAGTTTGGCGCGGCCGGCTGGATGTCAACGTCATCTTCGCCGGTAATCTTGACCGGAAGCTGGATGATTACTTCGCGATGCAATCGCACGGGAACGGTAAACTCACCGGGGGTCTTGATTGGCTCGCGCAGACTGATGCGGCGCCGATCCACTTCATATCCCTTCTCTTTCAGAGCGTGGACGATGTCCATAGAGGTGACGGAGCCATAGAGGAGCCCCAGCTCGCCTACCTTGCGCCGGAAGTTAAGACTCAGCGAACGCATTTGTTCCCCCTGGGCTTCAGCACCCGAACGGTCCTTCGCCTCGCGCTTGAGCAGCGCAGCTCGTTCCTGTTCGATTTGCTTCACGTTGCTGGCTGTCGCTTCGACTGCCAGTTTTCGCGGCAGGAGATAATTTCGCGCATACCCAGCCTTCACTCTAACGACATCGCCGCGGGCGCCGAGATCCTCGATGTCGTCGCGCAATAGGACTTTTTTGTGTGGCATTGTTATTCCCCTGTTCTAGTCTGCCGCGTACGGAAGTAACGCGATATTGCGCGCCCGCTTGATAGCTTCCGCCAGCATGCGCTGGTGCGTGGCGCACGAACCAGAAATCCGTCGTGGCACAATCTTGCCGCGCTCCGGAATGTAGTTCTGCAAAAGCTTCACATCCTTGAAGTCGATCAGATCGGTCTTCTCGATGCAGAAGCGGCAGATTTTACGCCGGTGCATGCGGCGCCCCCCGCCGCCGCGACCACCCATTCCGCGGCCACCGCGCGAATCCCCGTCATAATCGCGTTCAAACCGGTTATCAAAGCGGCTCTCCCGATCATCGTAATTGCTTGACATACTTTGCTCTATCCTTCTCTAGCTTGGGCGCCGAAACAGTTCGCGATGCTGCGAATGCGCGGCAGCTTCATATCAAAAAGGTTCCCCGGCTGATCAATAACTTTCTTCGAAAGCGGCTTCCGGCGCCGGAATCTCTTTCACCGCTGTTCGCTGTCCGGAAGGGCGCTTGGCCGCCTTGCGGGCCCGCTTCGCCTGGAACTTCTCTGCCCGGCGGCGATCCTCGTCAACCCTGACTGTGATGTAGCGAATTATGCGGTCACTCACGCGCATGCGGCGTTCGAGCTCGGCAATTTCGCGACCCGATCCGGCGATTTCCAGCAAGACATATGTGCCTTCATTCTTGCGGCCGATCGGGTAAGCCAACTTACGTTTGCCCATGATTTCGGCTTTCACAATTGCGCCACCCTGATCAGTGACGATGCGCTGATAGCTTTCGCTCAATTGTGCGACCTCATCATCCGCGGCATCCGCGTCGATGATGAACATTACTTCGTAAACTCTATTTGCTGCCAAAACTGCCTCCTCTGGAACCTTGGATCGGAATATTGTGAATCCGAATATGCTAACTACTTGTTCGCGGTTTACTACTCACGATCACTAGTTGTACAACGACATTGCCTTCTCGACACCGTCTCGCAAAATCACCTGCAGGGCCTCAGCACCGCGCTGCAACACGTCCGCCACCTGCGGCCTCTGACCTCTGGAAAACTCGCTCAGCACGAAACTCTTTGCATCGCTGACTTCATGTTCGGGCTGGATACCTATTCTTAGCCGAATGAATTCCTCCGTGTTGAGTGACGCGATTATCGACTTCAATCCATTATGGCCGCCGGAGCTGCCCCGCGGGCGGATTCGTATGGTTCCGAACGGCAGCGCCAGGTCATCACTGATTACTATCAACCCGCCTTCGCCGCTCAGTACCTCATGCTTCGTCTTCAGGCAGGCGATTGCTTCTCCGCTGAGGTTCATATAAGTCTGCGGCTTAACCAGCAACACCTTTTCGCCCTGCAACCGGGCGCTTCCTACCAGCGATCGGCACTGGCTGCGTTTCACGGACGCGGCCGCATCCTCTGCCACTCTGTCAATGAGCATGAAACCAAGGTTATGGCGCGACCACTCGTACTGCGCGCCCGGATTACCCAGGCCAACAATGAAACGCATTGCCGATTGAATCATTGCCAATTGCCGATTTCCGATTGCCAATTTGTGTGTCTCCAAAGTCCAAATCGGCAATCGGCATTTGGCAATTGGCAATCGGCAATGACCTTATTCCTTCTTCCCTTTTTCCTTCTCCGGCTTCCCTTTTTCTTTTTCCTTCTCCGGCTCAGCCGCTTCTTCGTCTTCCTTCTTGCCCTTGCCAATGAGCTCGGGCTCGGCGGGTGCTTCTTCTTCGGCGACCGGCACCTCAACTACCTCTTCCTTCACGAAGCCGACCGTCGCAATCACAGTTTCCGGCGACGCCAGCACTTCAATCTTTTCGTTGGCGGGGATGTCCGATATGTGCAGCACATCGTGAACTCCCAGGTTTGAGACATCGACATCGATCGACTCGGGTATGTCGCGAGGATCGCAGCGAATCTCAATTTCGCGGAGAATCTGTTCGAGGACGCCCTGCTGTTCGCGGACGCCGACCGGCTCGCCCACCAGGTGCAGCGGCACGGTAACCTCGATCTTTTCTCCGCTGACCAGCCGTCTGAAATCAGCATGGATCAGCCGTCCGCGAATCGGATCGACCTGGCGATCGTGAAACATCACTTCACTGGGGCCAACGCCTTCCACATCAAGGATGAAAATCGTGTTCCGACCCGTGTCAGAGCGCAGGATCGCGGCCAACTCCTTTAGCGGGGCCACGGCGGCAACAGTTCCCCCCTCGCCGCCATACACCGTCACCGGCACTTTTCCTTCACGTCGCGTTCTACGCGCATCGTTCTTGCCGCGGCCTTCGCGCAAGCTGGCGCGGACCGTAATGTCGTTTTTGTCTGCCATAATTCGCTCTTTTCCAAAACGTTCAGCGATCGATTCACGAGTTCAGAGTTCAAGCTTTAGCTTGCCGCAACCTTAGGGTTGAACTCTTAACTTAGAACCGATCGCTGATGGTCTTCTAAGCCATCAGTGTTTGCCCTTCGTACCCTTACCGGCGCCTTTACCGGCAACAGACGGAAAGTCTGTTTCCTATACGAAGAGCGAAGAGACGCTGGTCTCTTCATGGATCGACTTGATCGCTTTCGCCAAAAGTGGCGCGATACTTAGTACCTTGATCTTCTTGGATTCGCAAGCGTGATCGTGCAACGGAATAGTATTAGTGATCACGATTTGCTCTATATCTGACTCCTCAAGATGCTCTACCGCTTCTCCTGATAGTACCGCATGCGTGAAACATGCATGAATGCGCCCGGCGCCGGCGTCTTTCAGCGCCTTGGAAACCTTCGTCAGCGATCCACCGGTATCGCACATATCATCCACTATCAAACAACTACGCCCGTCCACATCGCCGACGACATTCATCACTTCCGCGACGTTCGCTTTTTCCCGTCTCTTATCACAGAGGGCCAGATCCGCATCCAGACGCTTTGCATACGCTCGCGCGCGCTCGGCTCCACCGGTGTCCGGCGCCACCACGGTCAAGTTCGGCAGCAGGTTCTGCTGATAGTAGCCTATCATCACCGGCGCCGAATAAAGGTGGTCCACCGGAATATCAAAGAACCCCTGGATCTGGGCCGCGTGCAGGTCCATCGTCAGGACCCGCTGGGCGCCCGCCGTAGTCAGCAGATTGGCAACCAGCTTGGCCGAGATGGGAACGCGCGGCCGATCTTTCTTGTCGGAGCGGCCATAGCCGTAATACGGAATCACCGCCGTAACGCGTTCCGCGGACGAGCGACGAAAGGCGTCGAGCATTACCAGCAGCTCCATCAGATTCGAGTCCGTCGGCGGACAAGTGGGCTGCACGATGAATACGTCTCCGCCGCGAACGTTCTCTTCGATCTGGAAATTGAATTCCCCGTCTGAGAAGCGTTCCGCCGTGGCCCGCCCGGGATCGCAGCTAAGCTCATGGCATATCTCTTCGGCAAGCGCGCGATTTGCGTTGCCGGAGAAGATCTTGATGCCGCCCGTCGTGCCCATGTTTCAGTAGCACAGACTTCAGTCTGTGCATTTCGCTGTTAAGACCTCAAATCCACTGACTGAAATCTGTGCTACTGCATTTGGCTGGGGCGGAAGGATTCGAACCTACGAATGCCGGATCCAAAGACCGGTGCCTTACCACTTGGCGACGCCCCAAAGGTCAATTCCGAGTTCGCCAGGAAAAAGACAGACAGGAATGTCTGTCCTACTTGGCGTTCATCGCTCCGGCGTACCGTTCGCGCCCGACCGTCTTACAAGGAAAAAGGCGCCAGCCGGCCTCCATCTTCAATGCCTGAATGGCGCGCTGCTGGGCTTCCTTGTTTTCAAAAACTCCAAAAACGCTCGCTCCGCTTCCCGCTAGCAATGCACGCCGAGCGCCCGCATGCAGCAAAGCATCCCTGGCCCTTTCGACCTCCGGACTAGAGCGAAACGCCACCGATTCAAAATCATTTTGCAAGCCGGACGGATATGAAAGATCAAAATCAGCGGTTGCACGAGAACTTGAAAGAATAGTGTCGCCTGTAACCGTTGTCAAGGCAGGCGCGTTTAGCGAATCGTAAGCCGTTTTCGTTGACACTTTTGTATTCGGCATCACCACGAGCAGGAATTGATCCGGGAGGTCCGGCAACGGCGAAATCTCGGTGCCGGTGCCCACGCCCAGCGCCGTCCCTCCGAATAAGAAAAAGGGGACGTCAGCTCCTAACTGGGCAGCAGTTTCGACGAGTTCTTTCTGGTTCAATCTCAGCTTCCACAGATGGCTTAGAGCGATCAGCGCAACCGCCGCATCTGACGAGCCTCCGCCCAGGCCGCTACCCACCGGAATCCTTTTCTCCAAACGTATGCCGGCTCCGATCTTTATTGAGTGACGCGCCTTCAAGGCATGCGCGGCGCGACTGACCAGATTCGAGCGATCCGCCGGTAACTCAGGACTATCGCAAGAGAAAGTAATATCAGGATCAGGAGAACTCCAGAAACTTAGCCTGTCATGAAGAGTTACCGTTTGTAAGATTGTCTCGATCTGATGATACCCGTCGGGCCGGCGCCCAAGCACCCGGAGCATCCAGTTGATCTTGGCGAAGGCCGGAATGGTAATGACGTCAGACACGGAAGGGCGGGTTTTCTGCATCAACTGGTAACGCTGATGAGCGGGCGGGTTTTAATCATTTGCTTTCGAGTTCAGTTTAGCTTTGAGCCGAGCCGTTTGCGCGGGCTCGACAGAAAGCGAGAGCGCCTTCTTCCAGGCAGTGCGCGCTTTGTCTGGTTCACTGCTGAGTTGGTAGACATCACCCAAATGCTCCTGAATGGTTGCTGAGGTCGTGTTACGCCGTGCGGCCTCGCCCAGGTTCTCTTCCGCCTCTTTGAGCTGACCAAGTTTGAAATAGACCCAACCAAGACTATCGAGAAAAGATGCATTATCAGGCTCGGCCTTGACCGCGCGCCGAATCATTTCGAGTGCTTCTGCCAGCCTCTCGTTTCGCTGCGTCAGGAAGTAGCCGAGATTGTTAAGTGCGGTCGCATTGTCGGGTTCTTTCACGAGAATTCGGCGCAGCGATTCTTCGGCGTCCTTTACATCACCGGCCTGCTCTTGCGCCGAAGAGAGCATAAGCAGCGCCTGCGTCGTCAGATCCTGACGGTCAGATGGGGCGAGCTCCAGCGCTTTGCGCGCGGCTGCGACAGCGTCACGGCCGTGTCCCGACTGAGCATAAAGATAAGAGATCATCAGGTGCAGACCGAAGTCTTCGGGCGAGCCCTTTATGCGGGCGCGCAACAACGCCACCGCTTCGTCAACGTGGCCGGAGCGGGCTTGCGCTCGTGCCAGGAGTTGCAGCGCCGTCATGTTCTTAGGATTAGCTGTCACAAGGCGCTGCAAGTCCGGGATCGCGGAGTTGTCATCGACGACGCCGGCTTCAATAGCCTGCGTGAGGAGTTCTATGTAGTCTTTATTTTCAGCGTCGAGGGCAAGCGCGCGGCGGATTGCCGCTAGAGCTTCCTTAGTGCGGCCGGATTTTAATAATAGTTCGGCGGTGCGCGCCTGGGCAGCGTCGGGCGTAAGCTCGCGACCATTGGTTACATATTGAAAAAAGCGCGTGTCTGTTGCCGGGGACGCCGCCGCCCAGCTCGCATAGGCGCTCAAGGCCTCTTCAGTGCGTCCGGTCGCCTGGTAGAACTCAGCCAATAATGCCCACCCCTCTGCGTAGTTCTTATCGAGCCGCCCTACCTCTTTCAATTCTTTGATCGCATTGTCTGTAAACACCTTGTTCAAGCTGCCTTCGCGCAAGCCGCTCTTGATTGTGTACAGCCTTGACAGTATCTGGTGGGCGCCAAAGTTGTCAGGATCGACTCTAGCAGCGCTGACGCCTTCAACCGCAGCGGCGTCAAAGTCCTGGGGCGGGTAGTAGAAAGCAATTTGGGCGAGCGCGGTATGCGCCTCGGCGAGCGTGGGATCCAGCCTGGCCGCCTCCTGAAAGGCCTGGCGCGCCAAACCCAGGGCTTGTTTACCGACTTCTTCCCCGGCCCCGGCTCTTATTTTGGAAAGTTGCCGCTGGCCCTCAAGCAATTTCGCGTAGGCTTGGGCGCGCAGTTCGGAGGCTGACGGGGCCGGCTGTTGCTGAGGGAGCGGAATGCGATCTAGTACAAAAAGCGACGAAGCTTTGATCACGCCTGGCCCGGAGTCGATTACAGACTTAAGCACGAGATGCCCTTGCCTCTGCGCCGCTTTACCGCTCGAGTTGGTCGAGGCAATCGATGCGAAGAGACTTCCGGTAAATGCCAGGATCAGTGAAAGTCGCAGAATCAGGTTCACCCAGTCGTTCCTTTCGGCGGAGCATCATCCGCATCACCCGTAAGTGCAATTCCCCGCACCACGCGTTCCCAGGCACTGCGAAACGGATAGCCGTAGATCAGGACTATTATCGCAACCCCACCAGCCCGTAACATGTCGAACTCGTTACCGGTGCATATCGCTATGACAAAACCCATCAGTGAAATCGCGCCCGCTAAACAAGCAACTTGAATCGTCGTTCCCTGTAGTGTCTGAAGCAATCCGGAGATGCCTTGCAGGGCGGTAATATCCTGAAGACGCATGGCTGCGAACCTTGTGCGCCGCAGCGCGAAGGAGCCAAACCCAAACATGAGGATCGCAATCCACAACGACATGGGAAGCTTTGGATCACCTGGCCGGGCAATCTTATTGATAGCCAGAAAAGCGATTGCGATCAGAATCACAGTAAGAACGAAGAAAGCTGCGACGACCATTACGGTGACGCGATGGCGACGTCGCATCTCGCTTTGTGTGCTTTCTGGTATTTGGCCTTGGCTTGTCACATCTACGGCTTGGTTGTAGTTGAACCGGGAGCAGGGGCTGGTTTGGACACGTCCGGCGGCGTCGTTGTGCGAGGCCGGGATGTCCCTGGCTGTGAACCAGCAGGGGGCAGGATACGGGCGGGAGCCGTACGCTGCACCGGTGCCAGCGGAGTTTCGTTAGACGGAAGTTGGCCATTGTTGCGGATAGCTTTGTCTATCAGATCGCTTCCCTTCTCGTCCTTGCTGATGAGAATGCCATCTTTGCTGACGGTGACGTTTGCGCTGCCGGTAACCTGTTGCAGCAGGTTCTGAGTGAAACTCAGTTGCGGGCACTCGGGCAAGTTTTTCTTAATCGGATCCGCATCGGGAATGGGCGCACCAATCACATTCAGTTGCTCGCGCGCTTTATCGGCATATTCGCTGTTGGGATAGTCGCGCACGATCTGCTGAAAATACTTTGCCGCCTCGTCAGGTTCTTCCTCCTGTTGATAGGTGACGCCGTAACGGAAAATCACCTCGTCCATCAAACAGAAATACGGGTACTTTTCAATGATCTCCTGCAAACGTGACTGCGCTCCCTTCAGCCCGCCCTTCTTATGGGCGTATCGCGCGTCATAGTAGAAGCGGGCAATCTGCAGGTTGTGCATCGCCAGGCTCTCCTGGGCCTCACGCAGTCGCTCCTCTACCTGCGTTCGCAGTGGCGTAGCGGGAAACTGCTGCAGCAGCGCCTTCAAACGCTGCTCGGCCTTGCGCGCATGTGTGATGTCACGATCGGACAGACCCATCTGTCTCATTTCCGCCTCGGCAACTTTCAACATGGCATCGTCCGCCAGCGGGTCAGTCGGGAAAAACGTGAGCCAGTCCTGGTATGCCTGCGCGGCCTGGATTAAAGAACTGGTTGTCCCCTCGAGATAAAAAGAGTCAGCGATGGCAAGTTTAGCCAGGGGTAGATACTGGGAATCGGGATAAGTTGTGATAATCGTACTAAAGAGTAAACGCCCCGTTTCGTGACTGCCCTTGCGCACTTGCTTTGCCGCTTCTTCGAACAGAACGCGGTCGCGACCAGGGGCAACAGTACCGGTCAGCTCGGCATATTTATCGTCTCCGCCTCCGCCCAGAAGTCCAAAGAGGCGCCCTTTCTTTTTCTTCCGGGGCGGGGCAGAAGACGCTACAGTAGGGCTGGCAGTTCGCTCGCCAGCAGTTGATTGCAACGCCGCCTGAACGCGCGTACTCAAATCGGCAACCGAGGTTTCGAGTCCGTCCAGCTGACTGATATCGTACTTGTCCGAGCGATCCTGTTTGCCACGCAGATCACTTACCTCGCCCAGCACCGAACCTACTTCTTTATCCAGACCTCGCAATCGCTCTCTTGGATCGTCGGGGGACGCTTTCGCTTTGGGGTCTCCAGCATCTCGCGCATTCATCGACGCGATGGCGTTGTCCAGTGACCTCCGCATGCTCTCAAGTTTAGAGCGCATAATCTCGAGTCTTTGCACTGCGGACAACTCGCTCTGGCTCCGACCGCCGCCCTGCGCCAGGACGGCGCCGGATAGACAGACACATAAAACCAAACCGACGATTACAGAAATCAAAGCGCGAAACTTCATAACGAAACCTCCAAACAATATAGGAACACGTCGGGCTATCACTGCCTGCTCTCCGCCGGTCGATAAGTTCATGCTTATACCCATTGAATCGTTGCTTCGCGAAGTCCGCGCACCGCCTCCGTCCGGTCCGGCGCTCCAAAGACACCCGTTCCGGAAACGATGATTTCGGCGCCCGCAGCCGCAACTTCTCCTATGTTCGCCAGATCAATCCCACCGTCCACTTCGATGCGCGTATTAAGTCCCCGGTCGCCAATCATTGTTCGCAAGCGCCGCAGTTTGTCCAGGCAGGCAGGTATGAACTCCTGCCCGCCAAATCCCGGATTAACCGACATTACCAGAATGTAATCGGCAAAACCCATCGCATCATCGAGCGCCCCCAGAGGAGTCGCGGGATTAATGGCGATGCCGGCCAATGCCCCGGCGGCCCTGATCGATGTCAGGGTGCGGTGAAGATGTGCGTCGGCCTCGACGTGAATGGACACCATGTGCGCACCCGCTTTGACGAACTGTTCGGCGTAACGGCCAGGCTCGCTAATCATGAGATGCGCGTCAACTGCCAGCCTCGTCGCCCGCGCCACGGCTTTTACTACCGGCAGGCCGACCGTGATGTTTGGGACAAAGTGGCCGTCCATCACGTCGACGTGAATGATGGTTGCGCCGCCCCGCTCAACGGACTCGATCTCGCTGCCAAGGCGCGAGAAGTCAGCGGAAAGAATTGAAGGAGCAATTTCTATCATTCAGGTGGCACAGACTTCAGTCTGTGATTTGGTCAAATCCTCGGGTTTCACAGACTGAAGTCTGTGCCACTACCGGTGAAGTCGTTACGGCGTCGGCCGGTTAGCTGGCGTTGGCCGCGCCACCGGCGGACGTTGGTTGTTTGAATTCACGCCTCGATTTACGTTCGCCCCGGCGTTTGCATTTGACCCTTCACTCGCGCTGCGGTTCTCAGTATTGCTGTTAACCGCTCTCAAGTTGGTGTTTCGGTTTCCGTTAGCGGCGCGATTACTATTTACGTTCCCGTTTGCATTCCCGTTTGCATTCCCGTTCGCGTTGCCGTTTGCACTGCCGTTTGCGTTGCTGTTTGCGTTCTTATTTGCGATTTTCGGTTTCTTAGGTTTGTTCTCGTTCAAATTATCTGACGCAGCCTTGTTCTCGTTATCTGCGAGTCTGGTGGGCGTCGGTACAGCTTCGCCGGACGTGACGGCCTCTCCTTCTCTGGCCGCTCGACTGATATCTACCGCTACGGTCTGGCCTGCCTTAACCATTTCTCCAGCGCCCGGCAATTGCAGCAGCACGGTGTCGGGGTGTGAATTGCCAATCGGGCGCGTCGCCCGCACGCGAAAGTTCAGGCCGGCGCCACTTATGGTCGATTCCGCGCTGGCCCTGTCTTTGCCCACAATATCCGGAACCTTGACCTCCGGACTGCGCAAAGAGAGATAGACGGTGCCGAGAAGTCCCAGGAAGAAGGCGACGGCAATAGCTACCAGAATCGCTCCCTGTCCCACCACCGATACCGCGCGTTCCTTAACTGACAAAAGCCCTCCGCGCCTGTCTAATCCGCCCACACTACCAGTTCACACCAGCGGCGAAGTCTAGCATTCGCTGATAACCAGCCGCAAGCAACCCTACCTCAAACTTTGTTGAACGCTGCGATGAAAAAGCCGTCGACGTCATGCTTGTGCGGCCATGTACGAGCCACTCCTCCGGAAGTCAAAAGAACGTGATTGCGATCTTCCGCGCCGTCGGACCTCTGCCAGTTAAGCACCCCGGGTTGGAAACCGGGATTCTCTTTCAGAAACGCCTGCACGACGTCCTCGTTCTCTTCGGGTTCGACTGAGCAAGTGGAGTACACCAGGCAACCACCCTGGCGGACCAGTCTTGCAGCGTTACAAAGGATCAGCTTTTGCCGGGCTGCCAGCTCGATTATGTCCCCGGCTGTGATGCGCCAGCGGATTTCCGGGTTGTGCCTGAGCGTCCCAGTCCCGGTGCACGGTGCGTCAACCAGAACACGATCGAATGAGCCGTCGGCGAAGGGTAGCCCATTGGCTGCGTCCTGAGTTACAAGGTGGATTGCCATCGCGCCCTGGGAATCAGCGAGCTGCCGTAAAGTATGCAGGCGATGCTCGTGCAAGTCTCCGGCGACGATCATTGCTTCCGGGGCTCTGGCCGCAATGTGCGTCGTTTTGCTCCCCGGTGCCGCGCAAACGTCCAGGACTCGATCGCCGCTTTGAGCGTCGACAATGTGACCGACAAGCTGCGAAGCTTCATCCTGCAAATAGATCAGACCTTGTCCGGAGAGTTTCTGCAGAAGGCTGCTGGCCCCCTTGATCCGCCAGGCTTCTGGTACAAGCTGCGACGGTTCGAGGGACGCTCCCGCCGCGCGCCACTCGCCAAGAACTCGTTCGCTCTTAGTCGCTTTGGCAGTAAAGCGAAAGGCAACGGGCGCTCGCTCGTTGTTCGCGCGAGCGAAGCTTTCTGTTTCCGTCATGCCGAAAAGGTGGGACCATCGCTCGATCAACCAGACAGGATGCGAAGTTTCAATGGCGATTCGCTGAATGGGATCATCGACTCCGGCTGCCGGATCGTAATCAGGTTCGCGCGTTGCGCGACGCAGCACGGCGTTGACGAAGCTGGCTGCGGAACGAACATGGGCCGCGTGCATAAGATTTACCGATTCGTTCACGGCTGCGGAGGAGGGCACGCGTGACAAATAATGAAGCTGGTACAAGCCCAGGCGCAGTGCCAGGCGAACGGGCGTGTCCAAACTCTCGATGCTTCGACCCGAAAAGTATTCGATAACCCGGTCGAGCCATAACTGGCGGCGCAGCACTCCCAGCACCAGCTCGTGACATAGCGCTCGATCATCAGGCCGCATGTCATCATCCAGCGTCGCGAGCAGAGCAGAGGCGAACGCGCCTTCATTTTCCACTCGACGCAGAATGTCAAAGGCGGCTAGTCGCGCCGGCGAGACTGTTGTTCCGGAGCGCCGAGAAGAACCAGGCCGATTTCGAGCTGGCTGAGTTTTCATCCCATCGTCTCGCCTGCCCGGATGCGGGCCCCGTTTAGAAATTCAGGGCCGGTCATACGACGCGCCCCTTCAGGCTGCACTTCCAGCAAATGAAGCGCAGTCTCGCGCCCGCAAGCCAGCACGAGATCGCTGCCGCTGGCCGTGATGATCGTGCCTGGGAGCGTAGCGTTTGGCTGGGAACCACCTTCGGATATCCGTTCAATTTTTTCCGCGACAGCTCGCCAGACAATCAGGCGGCGCGAATTACAAAAGGTGTACGCGTTTGGCCATGGTTGAAAGCCGCGCGCCCGACGCTCGATGGCAAACGCATCCATTGACCAATCAATCAGTCCGTCTTCTTTTATCAATAGAGGAGCGAGGGTCGCTTCTTCTCCACGCTGCGGACGTGGAGTAATTGTGTTCACCTGGGCAAGAGTTTCCGACAGCAGCTCAGCGCCCATGTCAGCCAGCCTCGCCATCAATTGAGGCGTAGTCTCTTCTGCACCAATCTCACTGTCGCGTTGCAAAAGGATAGGACCCGAATCAAGCTCCTCTTCGATGAACATCGTCGTGACACCGGTCTTCTGCTCTCCGTTCACGATAGCCCAGTTCACAGGAGCTGCACCGCGATACTTTGGCAATAGGGAGAAGTGAAGGTTGATGCAACCTCTTCGCGGCGCGCGCAGGAATTGCGCGGGTAGAATGCGACCGTAGGCGACCACTACTGCGACATCCGCATCGTGCGACGCGAACAATCTTCTGGCTTCATCAGTTTTGATCCGCGCAGGCTGATGGACCACGAGTCCTCGCGAGATTGCAAGCTCCTTGATCGGAGAAAGAGAGACTTTGTTTCCGCGGCCGGCGGGTTTGTCCGGTTGAGTCCAAACAGCGACGACTTCGTGGCCGTCGTCCAGGCACCGCCGCAACGAAGGGACGGCGGATTCTGGAGTGCCCATGAAAACAATGCGCATAGCTTACTGCGGCTTTGCCGCCGCACACAGCGGCAAGGCTTTGCCTTACCGGCAAAGTTAAGTAGAGATGAAAGGAGGCTGCGCCTCCGGCCGAGGCGTAGCCTCTGTCAATATCCAACGCTCCGCGGAAAGGCTGAGCCTTTCCGCACTGTGCGGCGGCAAAGCCGCTATTAGCTTCCTCGAAGCTTAGATCGCCGCCCGTTTCTCCACCATCGTTTCCGCTGCGCCAATCTTCGCTGACGAGACCTTTGCCTGCATGAATAGCAGAAGGTAGTCGCGCCCGCCGGCCTTCGAATCTGTGCCCGACATATTGAAGCCGCCAAACGGGTGCACGCCGACGAGGGCGCCAGTGCACTTGCGATTCAAATAGAGATTACCGACATGAAACTCCTGACGCGCGAGTTCAAGCTTCGCCGCATCATTGGTGTAAACAGCGCCGGTCAAGCCGTACTGCGTGTCGTTGGCAATCTTCAGCGCGTCGTCGAAACTCTGAGCCCGAATCACAGCCAGCACCGGTCCGAATATCTCCTCCTGCTCGATGGTGGCTCCGGGCTTCACGTCGGCGATGACGGTTGGCTCGACGAAGAACCCCTGCTCGCCATCGGCGCCGCCGCCGGTCAAAACGCGACCCCCTTCAGCTTTGCCCTTCTCGATGTAGTCGTTGATCGTCTTGAACGCCTTCTGATTAATGACTGCGCTCATCGTCGTAGAGAGATCGGTCGGGTCGCCGGACTTGATCTTCTCCGTACGCGCCACAATCTTTTTCAGCATCGGCTCGTAGACATCCGTATGTATGATTGCACGGGAACAAGCTGAGCATTTTTGCCCCTGAAAACCGAAAGCGGATTGCACCACACCCGTCGCAGCCTCGTCGAGGTTTGTGTCGCCATCGACAATGATCGCGTCCTTGCCGCCCATCTCTGCGACTACGCGCTTGAGCCACATCTGGCCGGTTTGCACTTTGGCGGCACGCTCGTTAATGCGCAGGCCAATCTCCTTCGAACCGGTAAACGCGATGAAGCGAGTCAGGGGATGGTCCACCACCTCGTCACCCACTTCCGCGCCGGAGCCGGTCAAGAAGTTGACAACGCCGGCGGGCAGCCCAGCCTCCTCCAGCAACTCGAAAAACTTATAAGCGATGGTGGGCGAGTCTGACGAAGGCTTCAGCACCACGGTGTTGCCCGTTATAAAGGCGGCCGCAGTCATACCGGCCATGATCGCCAGAGGAAAATTCCAGGGCGGAATTACGCAGCCCACGCCGAGTGGAATGTATTCAAGCCGATTGTCCTCGCCCTCGATCTTGGTCAGAGGCTGGCCGGCGGCGTAGCGCAGCATCTCGCGTCCATAGAACTCGCAGAAGTCGATCGCTTCCGCGGTATCACCATCGGCTTCGGCCCATGTCTTAGCCACTTCATGGATCATCCAGGCGGACATTTCGTGTTTCCGTTCGCGCAGCAACGCGGCAACGCGAAATAGCAGATCGGCGCGCTGTTCCGGTCGCGCGTGGCGCCAGGTCTGAAAAGTTTCATGCGCAACCTCAACGGCGCGCCGGGCCAGGGCCTTCGTCGCCTTATTGAAGATCCCAACCACCTGCGTGCGATTGGCGGGGTTGATACTCTCCAGTTTGCTGCTGGTCGTAATGCGCTCGCCGCCAATCACCAGGGGGTACTCGCGACCGAGCTGGCTCTTCACCTTTTCGATGGCCGCGCGCATGGCCCGCGCATTCTCTTCTTTGCTGAAATCGGTCAGCGCTTCGTTGCGAAATTCGGTTGGCATATTCAGACTCCTGCCTCCTGCTCCTGCCTCCTCTATTTGTATCCCCACTCCCCGGCCTTCTGCAGCTTCTTGATCTTGCGCTTCACAATCTCGCGTTTCAGCGGCGACATCTTATCGATAAACACAATGCCGTCGCAGTGGTCGGTCTCGTGCAGCATGCAGCGCGCGGTTAGTTCCGTACCATCAATTTCGAAAACCTCGCCGTTTACGTCGTGGGCGCGCACCACGGCTCGCAAGCTGCGCTCAACCGGAAAGAATATCCCGGGAAACGAAAGGCAGCCCTCCTCACCATCCTGGTCACCTTCGACATGTAATACCTCCGGATTGATCAGGACTACCTGCTGGTCAGGATCTTTGCCCATCGAACAGTCCATCACAAACAAACGCTTCGGCACGCCCACCTGCACCGCGGCCATGCCGACTCCAGGCGCGGCGTACATCGTTTGGAACATGTCGCTGACCAGCTTCTTTAGATTGTCGTCGAATACAGTGACCGGGCCCCCCGGCGCATCCAGAATCGGATTCGGCCACGTAACGATTTTCATTAATGCCATCGCAATTTCATACTCCGCATGATTAACGCTGGTCTAATTGTAGGACAAGCCTCCCGCCGTTGTCAGCTTGCCGTGCAACCAGGTCTGCACACTAATAACCTCACCGAACCTAATTCGCCGCAGGGGTTTTCCTTCAGTTGGCGGGTCAGTTTGCGCCTTTCCCGTCAAACCCCGCTGCTGGGCCAGAAACAAGCGCTAAACCTGAAGGCATGCGAGTTGCCCCACTGCTATCGGGTATTACTTATTTTTTAACTGGAGCATTTAATGATGTCACTAAGCATGAATAGAAGTAGGCGAGCAGCTTCGAGCGTGCTGGGCGCGCTGGCTTTGGTTTTGTTTTGCCTTGTGGAAGCGAACACCCAACAGGATCTCAGCCGGCCTAAAGCTGAGGTCAAACTCGGGGGCGGTATGTCAACTTTTGGTGGCGTAGTTAACGACAATTATCGCCATACCGTCGTGGCGGGCTCGGTGCGTATCTATCTGTACCGGCGCTTGAGCATTGAACCGGAAGTCATGTACATGCAGCGCGGCGATTTCGACCGCGATTGGGTATTCACGCCACATGTAGCTGTTGACTTGCTTGATTCACGAGGTCGGATTGTGCCCTATGCTATTGCCGGAGTCGGCGTAGAACATCACCGCGATCAATTTACCTTTGATGATTTCTTCAACGGCAACGCGCTGGTCACCAGGAAGGTTTCCGTAAACGTGATATCCGCCAATGCCGGAGTCGGAGTGAAGTTATTCCTGACCGACCGTCTGTTTGTGGCGCCTGATATTCGAGTGGGTCACGAGCCAAGCTTTCGCGCCACTGTTAGCGTCGGTTACGTTTTCTCGGGACGCAAACACTAGCTGCCGTCAATAACCGCGCAGTTGCTCGCGATAGCCTTCGAAGTTGCGCTTCATCTCGCCAAGGCTGTCGCCACCAAACTTTTCGCGCATCGCTGAAGCCAATACCAGGGCCACCATCGCTTCGCCGATTACGCCGGCAGCGGGAACCGCGGTGATGTCCGAACGCTCGAAGCCGGCCGGTTCCTCCTGTTTGGTGTCGATATCAACCGACCGCAGGGCGCGACGCAAAGTCGAAAGTGGTTTCATATGGCCGCGCACGCGCACCTCTTCGCCATTGGTTACGCCGCCTTCCAGACCGCCGGCGCGATTAGTCGCGCGAATGAATTCTTTCGTGTCCTTGTTGTAGCCGATTTCATCATGAACTTCGGAACCGGGGAGACTACTGGCTTGCGCGCCCGCGCCGATAGCCACGGCCTTGACCGCGGGAATCGACATCACTGCCTGCGCCAGACGGCCGTCGAGCTTCAGGTCCCAGGCCGTATGGGAGCCAAGACCGGGAATGACGCCGCGAGCAACCACTTCGAAGATGCCGCCCAGCGTGTCGCCGGCCTCGCGCTTTTCATCGATCAGCTTGATCATTCGCTCCTGCGCCTTTTTGTCCGCGCAGCGCAGCGGTGCATCGTCAGGGATGGCGCTGATCTTTTTCCAGGAAAGCTCCAAAGGCTCAGCAGGAATGCCGCCGAGTTGTATGACGTGACTGCGAATCTCAAAAGCAAAGATAGCGAGTAGTTGCTTCGCCAGAGCACCGCAGGCAACGCGCGCGGTTGTCTCTCGTGCCGAGGCGCGCTCGAGCACATCGCGCAGATCGCGCGCCGCGAACTTCAGTCCGCCCGCGAGGTCCGCGTGACCCGGACGTGGACGCTTCAGGCGACGCGATTTCTCGGGCAGCAGATCGCGGGATTCGACAGCCATCACGTCCGTCCAGTTGGCCCAGTCTTTGTTTTGGATCATCAGGGCCAGCGGCGAGCCGAGCGTCAGGCCGTAACGCACGCCGCTGAGGATCTCCGCGCGGTCCTCTTCGATCTTCATGCGGCCGCCACGGCCATAGCCCCATTGGCGGCGTTGCAATTCGTGATTGATGAGATCGACATTGACCGGCATGCCGGCGGGCAAACTTTCGACTATCGCGACCAGCGCGCGGCCGTGTGATTCTCCAGCGGTAGTGAAACGGAACATTAGGTCGTGAATCGTAAATCGGGAATCGTAAATAGTAAATCGCGAGCTGGAGTACGAGTTCAGCTGGAGCTGCTTCCAGCACGGCTATCCGCAAATATATTACCCCGTCCAAGAATCCCCGCCGGATCGAAGGCGTGCTTTAGCGCGGCCATTTCGCGCAGGTCTGCTGCGCTGTAAAGTTCGCGCAAGTATTCGCGTTTCAGCTTTCCAATACCGTGCTCGGCAGAGATCGTGCCGCCCACCGCAACCGCGCGGCGAATAAATTTCAGGTAAATCTCGCGCGCGAGTCTGGCTTCCTGGTCATCCCTTGGCAGAATGTTAACGTGCACGTGATTGTCGCCGATGTGACCGAATATCGTGTACCGGAGGTCGCCGCCGCGCAGCGCCTCCTGATAGAACCGTAACATTCCCGGAAACTCCTCGTCAGGAACAGCCATGTCAGTGGAAACCTTTTGCTGGTTGTAACGCGCGAACCACTCGTTCATCAGCACCGGTAACGCATGGCGAAACTTGCGCAGTTTGGCCTGATCCTGTTCGTTGGTTGCGAACCAGGATTCGTCACCGAGCGCCTGGTGCCTTTCCAGCAATTCCAGCCACGCGTCCATCAACGTCTCTTCAGTGTCCCTCGTGGTTTCCTGTTCAAAGAATATTGCGCCACGTGCTTCATCAGGGATCGTCGCGTATTTTTGCCGCAGAAACTTAAGCGATTCGGGGTCGAAGTATTCGAGCACTCGCGTGTCAAGCCCACTATGTTCGCCGGCGCCGACCTGGTTTGCGAGCGAACGCCTTCGTGCTTCAGCCACGAAAGATAACAAATCAGATTCGGTGGCAAAGAACACTACGCCACTTAGCAGTCCCTCCGGTTTAGGCAACAGACCTACTTCGCCTTCCAGGATCACGCCCAGGGTTCCTTCGCTGCCAATGAAGAGATCGATTGCATCCATACCCGGCGCATTAAAATAGCCGGACGCATGTTTTCTCGTATGTGGCATTTGGTAGGACGGCAAACGAGCTTCAATGATCTTTCCCGAACTTGTTGGAATTCCAATCAGACCGTCCCTGCTCGCCAGGACTTCACCACGCCGCAGATCGATCATGTCGCCATTTGCCAGCGCAACTTTCAGACGGCGAACGTAGTTTCGGGTCGGTCCATACTTGAAGGTGCGAGCGCCGGATGCATTGGTCGCGATTGTGCCTCCGAAAAAACAACTACCCTCGGTGGGATCTGGCGGGTAGAACAATTTCTCCGCATCCACTGCCCGTTGAAGATCATTCAGGACAACTCCCGCTTCTGCCGTCGCGGTTCCCGAATTGTTTTCATGAACGATTTGCTCGATTCGATTAAGCCGGTCCGTGGCCAGCACAATTCCGCCGAAGGGAACCCTACCCCCGACGGTGCCGGTGCCGGCGCCCGAAACGGTTACCGGTGTTTGGCTGGCGCTTGCTTCACCGAGTAGTTCGACAACTTCTGTGGCATTTTCCGGGACGACAACCAGCGTTGCGTGCCCACCTTGCATGTGGGAGGCGTCGGCGAGGAAGGACTGAATTTCGTCGGGCTGCGTCTTGGTTAGCATCTCTTCGTGAATGCGGTAGCAAGCGCGACTACCGCGCGAACCAAAGCGCCGTCGCCGCTTCGCTCTGCCGGCGCACTCCAAATCACGCCATCTGCAGCTCGCGCTCGCGCAAATACTTGATGCGATCGCGAAGCTCAGCGGCGCGCTCAAACTCAAATCGTTTGGCGTGTTCCCGCATTTCCATTTCCAGTCGCGTGATTGTCGCGTCGATGTTGTCGCGGGTGTACTCTTCAAACTCTTCCAGATTAAGCGGCACCTTAAAGTAATCAGCTTCGGAGGCGCTGATAAGCGTGCTTTCGATCGGCTTAATTATCGTCTGGGGCGTAATACCGTGCTCGCGATTGTAAACTTCCTGCAGGGCGCGGCGGCGCTGTGTCTCGTCAATGGCCCGTTTCATCGAGTCGGTCATGCGATCCGCATAAAGGATTGCTTTGCCTTTTGAATTCCGCGCAGCGCGACCGATGGTTTGAATTAATGACTGCTCGGAACGCAGGAATCCCTCCTTGTCCGCGTCCAGAATCGCGACCAGTGAAACTTCCGGAAGGTCCAAACCTTCGCGCAGCAAATTGATCCCAACTAAGACGTCGAACTCGCCGCGGCGCAAATCGCGCAGAATCTTTATGCGCTCCAGCGTTTCAATGTCCGAGTGCAAATAGCGCACTCGGACGTCCACTTCAGTGAAGTATTCTGTCAAATCCTCGGACATTCGTTTCGTCAGCGTTGTGACCAGGACGCGCTCATTTCGCTCCGCACGCAGGCGACACTCCTCCAGCAGATGATCGATCTGGCCTTTGACGGGCCGTACTTCCACCTCCGGATCCATCAGGCCGGTGGGGCGAATAATCTGTTCGATGACTTCGCCGCCGGATTTCGTAAGCTCGTATGGGCCGGGCGTAGCGGACACATAGATAAGCTGGCCCATGCGCGCTTCAAACTCGTGAAAGTTCAGCGGGCGATTGTCCATGGCCGAAGGCAGGCGAAATCCATATTCGACCAGCGTCCGTTTACGGGCCTGATCGCCATTAAACATACCGCGTATCTGCGGCATGGTTTGGTGCGATTCATCAATGACTACCATGGTGTCGCGCGGCATATAGTCGAGCAACGTTGGCGGCGGCTCGCCCGGTTTCTTGCCCGTCAGGTGCCGCGAATAGTTTTCGATGCCGCGACAAAAGCCCATCTCCTTCATCATTTCCAGGTCGAACATCGTGCGCTGGTGCAGGCGCTGGGCTTCAACGAGTTTGCCTTCTTCGATCAGCCTGGGTTCCCACCACTCGAGCTCGTCACGGATGGATTTGATCGCCCCCTTGATTGTGCTCTTCGGCATTACGTAGTGCGACTTGGGATAGATGGGAAGACGCGTGGTGTGCTTTTGCGTTACTTCACCAAGCAAAGGGTCGATGGTCGAGATGGAATCGATCTCGTCGCCCCATAGCTCGATGCGGTATGCCTCGTCCTGATAGCTGGGGTAAATCTCCACCACGTCGCCGCGCACGCGAAATGATCCCCGTCCAAAAGTTATATCCGAACGCTCGTACTGCAACTCAACCAGACGCTGCAACAACGTGTCGCGCGTTATGCGCAGGCCGGGCTCAACAAAAAGCAGCATCCCGTAATAGGCGTCCGGATCTCCCAGCCCGTAAATGCAGGACACACTGGCAACCACAATCACGTCACGGCGTTCGAATAGAGCGCGAGTTGCCGACATGCGCAGGCGATCGATCTCTTCATTGATGGTCGCTTCCTTCTCGATGTAGGTATCTGAAGCAGGAACGTAAGCCTCCGGCTGGTAGTAGTCGTAATAAGAGACAAAGTACTCGACCGCATTTTCCGGGAAGAGAGACTTGAATTCCTGGTAGAGTTGGGCGGCAAGGGTCTTGTTGTGCGCGATGACTAACGTTGGCCGCTGCGCTTTCTGAATTACGCTGGCGACGGTAAAGGTCTTGCCGCTGCCAGTGATGCCAAGCAGCACCTGGTCCTTTACTCCATCGCGCAGGCCACGAAAGAGGGCATCGATTGCCTGGGGCTGATCGCCCTGCGGCTGGTATTCCGACTGCAATTTGAAAGGCATCTGTATAAATAGTAAATCGTAATTCGTGAATAGACAAAATGGGCGGAATTGGCGCCAGGAAAACTGTGGGACGCTTCCGGCCTCGCATTGGAGGGCGAATGGCCGACTCTAAAAGAAAATCGTGAATGGAAACTATCGGTCTCCATCCACGATTTGTTCGCACGTTGTCGGTTAGCTAAAGAATCAGCACTTCATAGTCCACCGTTTACGGTTTAAGGTTCACCGTTTTACCGGAACAGGACCACTCCCCGTACCCTGACTGCTTATCTGATAGATTGCTTCCATGACTGAGGACCTTACTTCCGGCGGCAACGATCCGCGCACAGCCAGGCGACGGAACGCAGGGAGTATTTCGTGCTGGCCACTCAAAGCAAGTAGCTTGACGACGGCAAGTCGCACTTCGATATTCGAATGTTCTTCAATTGCGCGCAGCAGCGGCTGAACTTCGCCCGCCTTCGACATCAGAAACAGGAGCGAGAATGCGTCATAGGTTTTCTCGCGACTCTCGCCAGTCAAATGGCTGATGGCTTCACTAGCAAGCCCGGACGACGCAATGGCGGAGCCAATTCGGCGGCGACGTTCAGCCGGCGCTTCGCGCAATGCGCGGGTAAATGCCGCCGCGCGATCAGCCTGGAAGCTGAACAATGCTCGAGCCGCAGCACTGCGAACCTCTTCGGCTGGATCGTCGAACGCGGTGGAGATATGGGTGAATGCATCTTCACCACCAAGGCGCGGCAGTTCCGCGACGGCCGCACAACGCTCGCTGACGTTCTCGCTGCCAAGCCGCTCAAGAGTGGTGTTGGGCATAGCGGGTATGGCGGACATCGCCTGATCGACTGAGGACGCGACGTCCTCTCCGAAGAAATGAAAATCGCCCTTCTCATCTTCGACGAGCGCGCTGGAATGCAGTTGCAAGCCCTTTGGCTCAAACTCCTTATATTCTATGAACGTGCCTTCTGATTCGCTTTCCATGCCCGGTATGTCAGGCAAAGTCAGAGGCGTTGCGCTACTAGCTTCCAGCCTTGCATCATCGTGCTCATTTAAGTCGACTTGAAACCATTCCGGCCCGTCCCGGCGGACTGACGCTTCAGCTTGTTGTCTGGCTTGTTCTTCAAGATGGCGCCGCTCTTCTTCCAGAGCGCGCAGCCGCGCCTCGTGCTCCGCCCGTTGGGCATCTTCTTCCGCTTTCAGGCGAGCCTGTTCTTCGGCTCGCTGACGAGCTTCGTCTGCTGCTGCCCTCCGACTGGCTGCTGCTTCTTCCCGGCGACGTGCTTCAGCACTACCATAACTTTCCTGTTCGGCGCGCAACCGAGCGATCTTTTCCCGGATGGTCATGATCCTGGCCTGCGTGCGGTTGCGGCTGGCTTCGTCCTCCGCTTTGATCCGGCTTTCGACTTCAAGCCTTTGCCGCTCGGCTTCAGCAAGTTGCTGCTTAGCGTGCTCGTCAGCCAGTCTCTGATTTTCCATCTCTGCTCGCCAGCGCTCGTCTTCTGCCTGCCAACGTGCCGTTACTTCAGCCCGACGGCTAACTTCCTGGGCCCGCAAGCTTGAAAGCTGTTCTTCGACTTTCCTAATCTCTTCCTCGGAGCGCCTTCGCGCAATCTCCTCCTCAGCGTGCCGGCGCGCTTCAAGTTGGGCAACCCTGCGCTCCTCTTCGGCGCGATGAAGGTCAGCCTCCTCCGCCGCCTTCTTTCGGGCGGCCGCTGCTGCTTGCCAGCGCTCTTCGTCGGCCAAACGCATTGCCTCGCGTTCAGCACGTCGGGACTCTTCCTCAAACGGCAAGCGCGCGGCTTCTTCGTCAAGCCGCTTGATTTCGTCGGCTACGCGCTGACGCCCTTCTACTTCTGCTCGGCGCGCTTCCTGTTCTGCACGCAAGCGGGCCGCCTCTTGTTCCAGACCGCGGATCTTTTCTTCAATACTTTCGGTTGGGCTTTGCACAGGATTCGGCGCAATACTTTGAATCGGACTTTGCACGGGAATTGGAGCTGGAGTGGCAACCTCATAAGGAGCGACTGAACGTGTTTCCGACGCGGACGGCTCGTGGACCAAACCAACTTCCGGTGCCGGCTTCTCTGTGACCGTTAGAATTGCCAGCAACTCCTTCTTATGCGCGGCCAGCGCGGTGCGCAGATCCGGCGTCAGCGCACCCTTGGGAGCATCCACGACCAGACGATCAGTTCCAGAAGCCTTCACCACCACACCTGCCTGGCGCAGCTCGGAAAGCAAGTTATAGGCGGTCATATTTCAATCACCTCTCGGTCGGCCTCCATTGTGGCGGAGGCCATCTCCGTTGGGACAAGGCCTTTCTGCTCCGGAGTGCCCGCGGCTCTCGCCGGCTGCTCTACAATCGCGCACGCTTCTATGGCGTGCCGGATCAGCGCATGAGGAACTTTGCGATCCTTTTCCACATTTAAAAGACTGTTTAGTGGCGCAATTGCCGCGGGGTCCCTCAAGTCCGCAAGGGCTTCCACCGCGGCCCGCCGCACTTCCGAGGCTTCATCCTCAAGGGCAGCTACCAGGTGAGGGGTTGCTTCACTGTCTCTGGCGAGGGCCAATTTGCGAGCTGCCGACGCACGCTCGGCTGGGGCTTCAGCGACGCGCAGGTCTCGGGTAGCATCGTCGAAATATCCACTCTTGATGAAGGCCTCGCGAGCGCGTTCGCGGCGCTCGGGATTTCGGCCCGCCAGCGCCGAAAGAAGCTCGGTGGCAATCACTTCGCGCGCGCCGCTATCTACGGTGCCCGTGATGTCATTATCGTACCTCGCTCCCGACAGCATGCTGTTGGCCTCGGCTTGCACCCGAGCCACGTCCACTTTTTTCTCAATGACCGGCTGGGTTGAAACCGGAAGTGGAACTGAAGGCCCCGTAACAATTCGCTGCCTCGATTCTGATTGCGGTGACGCGGTTACAACCGGCGAGGCTGTTGGGGATTTGATTCCGGAGATTCGCTCAGTAGAAGCCGCGATTGGTCTGGCTTTAGCTGCTGCT
>DASXRU010000126.1:0-30183 GCA_036506395.1 Pyrinomonadaceae bacterium
TAGAGCCAGCTCAGACGCGATTCCACATGCCAACGAAGGTCATCGCCGGCCAGTCCCTGACCACCGATATACCCCGGGAAGAGCAACTCGTTGATCGCCACCAACACGCGTATGAGTTCGGCGTGTGACGGCAGCGGCTGACGATCAAGGTGATGAATCTTGATGCCATCAGCGGCGTAAGAATCAAGCAGGGCGCTGGCCGCCTCTTTTAGTTTCTTGTTCATCTTTGCGCTGCCACCCGGGTCTGCTGCCCGGGCCCGACGATCTTCCTTCACTCGATTTCAATTCCGCGCTGATTCGCAATCCCTCGCGCCTTCATTATCACGTCGTCATCGACGGGAGCAGCGCCGCCGGTCCATGCTTCAATCTCTTCCACGGGCCGGCCCAGAGCCACTGCCAGTTGCTGATCGCTGGAATCGAATCCCTGGTCACGCAACTTTTTCAGCAACGCACGTCCCTCGGTTTGGTTCGTGCCGCGATCATCGACCGGATCCTGCTTGTTGTCTAATTTGGTTCCCGTTCCTTCGCTCATGCGCCTGCCTCCCTTTTTTGCTCGTCACCGATGGTTGCCTGGAGCCCCAGATCCTGGATCTTCTTGATCAAGGTCTTTACCTGCACGATCTTTTCGTCAAACGCCACATTGACCGTCTTGGCATTGGCTGTGACTTCAGCCTTGAAAACGCCCGCCGTCAATTCGAGGGTTTCCCTTATCTTTGTCGCAGTTGGCTGGTCGTGTGTTCCCTGGATGTGAAACTGAGCCGTCATGCCTGTTACTCCTTGAACGAATCAGACTCGGCACAAATACCGCTGCCGAATCCGTTAACTTCGCAAGATTCCTCGTCTGGTTTTCCAGAAGCCTAATATAGAAACGGCCCTGGGGCAAATCAGTCAAGCGGGCTGATAGTTAGGTCATCAGGTGACGGGGGGTATTACTCGCGCGGAAACGGGCAGTTGACAGCAACTTCAACTTTCGCGCTATCCTGCGGGGCATATGAGTTTGTCCATTGCGCAGGCTGTGCTTGAGGCGACGCAGGTCCTTCGCGAAGCCGGTGTGCCGGAGGCCGCCTGCGAAGCCGGTTCGTTGCTCGCGCATACTTTGGAATGCGATCGCGGCTTCATAATTATCCACGCTGATGAGGCGCTTTCGGAGCAGGCCATTAAGACCTTCAGGGAGTACGTGGAGCGGCGCGCGGCGGGCGAGCCTTTGCAGTACATCACCGGCCATCAGGCGTTTTTCAATCTCGATTTTGAAGTCACCCGAAATGTTCTTATTCCGCGGCCCGAAACGGAATTGCTGGTGGAGATTGCTCTCGATCTCCGGCCAACGGCCGATGAGTTTTTTGTTTGCGATGTGGGAACTGGCTCTGGATGCATCGCGATCACGATCCTTCACGAACGTCCGAGCGCGCGAGCACTGGGCATAGACATTTCGCAGCCGGCCCTGCAGGTCGCGCAAAAGAATGCCACGCGCCATGGTGTCGCCGACCGTTTCCGCCTCGTTGCTTCTGACTGTTTTTCTTCATTGAATACCACGCGATCCTTTTCGATGATCGTTTCGAATCCGCCCTATGTCGCGGAAGCGGCGCTCCCAGGATTGCAAAGAGAAGTGCGCGAGCATGAGCCGCGCACTGCTTTGCTGGCGGGTACGGATGGCTTATCAGTCATTCGCCGTTTGTTGCACGAGGCGCCGCGTTACTTAGTTGAGCACGGCTATCTTCTGTTTGAGATCGGATTCGATCAGCACAAGGCGGTCGAATGCTTGATCGACACGAGGTTGTGGGAAGTTCTGGACATTCACAAAGACCTGCAGGGAATTCCGCGCACCGTGGCGCTGAGGAAGAAGTAGGAGTCACCAATTCTGGAGTGCGGTGGCAAGCGCAGTGCGACACCGCTTTGGATTCTTGAATATCTCATTGAGTTATTGGTACGAAGATCCAAAGCGCCGTCGCCGCTTCGCGCTGCCGGCGCACTCCACACGTGTTTGAGGGGTTCAACATTTCCCTTTCCGTAGGTTTCATTTAATCTTCCTTCGTGGATAAATTTCGCATCAAGGGCGGTCGCCCGCTGCAGGGCCGCATCTCTATTAGCGGCGCAAAGAATTCTGCGCTGCCGTGCATGGCGGCGGCGCTGCTGACGTCGGAAACCGTCACGCTTCATAATCTGCCTTACGTGCGCGACATCATCACTCAGCGGCGGCTGTTGGAAGACCTCGGCGCCACAGTGCTGACTCCGGAACTGCGCACACACAAAATCACCGCCGCCCAAATCGAGCTGTTCGAAGCGCCGTACGAGCTGGTGAAAACCATGAGAGCTTCCGTGCTGGTGCTGGGTCCTCTGCTGGCTAGATTCGGCAAAGCGAAAGTTTCCTTGCCCGGCGGCTGTGCCATCGGTACGCGTCCAATCGATCTTCATCTTTCGGCCTTTGAGCATCTCGGCGCCGAGGTTCGATTGGAAGCGGGCGACGTTGTGGCGCGGGCGCCGAAAGGGGACCGGCTGATCGGCGGCGAAATTCAGTTTGAAAAGGTTACGGTCACCGGAACCGAAAACTTGATGATGGCGGCTGCGCTGGCCCGCGGCAAGACCACGCTTCATAACGCAGCGCGGGAGCCCGAGATTAAGGATCTGGCCGAGCTGCTGAACAAAATGGGTGGCCGCGTGCGTGGTGCCGGGACGCCCGAAATTCAAATTGAAGGGGTCGAGCAGCTGGGCGCGGCTGAGCACACCATAATCCCCGATCGCATCGAGACGGGAACTTTCATGGTGGCGGCGGCCATCACCAGAGGCGAGTTGGAAATCAAGGATTGTTGCCCTGAACATTCCACCATCCTGATTGCCAAGCTGCGCGAAGTCGGCGTGGAGATCGAAGAGTTGAATCAGAGCACCCTCCACGTTCGCTGTGGCGAACGCGGGCTGAAGGCACACGATGTTACCACCGAGCCCTATCCGCGATTTGCCACTGACATGCAGGCCCAGTACATGGCGCTGATGACGCAGGCCACAGGTCGCTCAGTCATTACGGAAACGATTTTTGAGAATCGCTTCATGCATGCTTCAGAGATGCAGCGCATGGGAGCCCGCATCCAGATCGAAGGCCATACCGCAACCGTTGATGGACCGGACAGGCTAACAGGCGCGCGAGTACAAGCGTCGGATTTGCGTGCCTCGGCCTCGCTGGTTCTGGCGGGCCTGGTGGCGGAGGGCGAGACAATCATTGATCGGGTCTATCATATCGATCGTGGTTACGAGAAGATCGAGACAAAGCTGCGCAGTGTCGGCGCGGACATCGAACGGATCAGGCCCTCGGTGACTGCGGCATTGGCAGAATCGCCGGGCGTGACGACGGAACTGTAGCGCAAATTGACAGCCTACTTGGACGAGTCAGAGCAACGCGGAATAGCGCAGTCAGGAGGGCGGGCTTGCCTCCGCTATCTTTGAATCGGTATCTAACAACAAGAGCGGGGGCAAGCCCACCTTCCTGACTGCAAGTTTTCAAAGAAGAGTTTGGGAACCCGAATTTGGTCAAGAGTGACAGGCAAAACCTGACAGGCTACAATCGATTCATCGATTAACTATCACGCAACAATTAATATGGCTGAACCAGATTGTCTTTTTTGCAAAATCATCGCGGGTGAAATCCAGGCAGAAGTCGTTCATGAGGACGAACGCTGCGTCGTGATTCGCGATATCAATCCTCAGGCCCCCACGCATCTGCTGGTATTTCCTCGCGATCATATCGAGTCGCTCGACGAGGCTTCACAAAAAGATGAGGCTATGCTGGGCCACTTGCTGCGCGTTGCTGCTCGGGTAGCGAATGACGAAGGCTTAGCCGGCGGAGGTTATCGCACGGTCATCAACACCGGCGCGGGTGCGGGACAGTCAGTTTTTCACCTTCACGTCCATGTCCTTGGCGGCCGGCCCATGCACTGGCCGCCTGGTTAAGCGACTTTCTTTCAATTTCTGAGTGAACGATTGATGGCCCTAGCCCCTTTTGCGAGCCCCCTTCAGAGCCTTAGCCCTTCCAGTCTTTCGCTTACTCTTCTTCGAAGGTTTGCCAGCCTTTTGCGCTAGGACTGCGTAGTGCAGCCGGACCACACCGTCGGGCCAGCTCTTCGTCGACAACAATTCCAGTTCGACAGTTCGTTTGTGGGGCGCAATCAAAGGGATGCCTTCGCCGATGAAGGTAGGGATGACGTGAATCATGAACTCATCAATCTCGCCCTCGTCCAGGAACGAGGCGATCAAACCACCACCACCCATCATCCAGATGTCTTTACCGGGCATTGCGCGCAGTCGCTTCGCAAACTTCGCGATCGGCTCGCTGACTAGCTCTACACCCGGCGTTGATTGTGGTAGCGGCTTGTGCGAAAAAACATAGTTCTTGATCTTCGTGTCAAACTGCGAACCTTCAACTCCTGCCTTCTGGAAGCCAAGTGCGACTTCATAAGTTTTGCGCCCCAACAGTATCGTGTCGATGGATTTGTAGAACCGAGCCATGCCGTAGAAGTCAGGTGGAGTTGGACGGTCAAGCCAGTCAACGCCGCCGTCAGGCCGGGCGATGAAGCCATCGGCACTGGTGGCGATGTAAACGATGATTTTTCGCTTGGAGCGCATGACCCTGCGAGGGTTAACTAAGGATTATTCTCAAGGCATCTCTGAGGGCTAAAAGATCTCGCTGTCGGAGTTGGCCCAAACTTCGAACGATTAGGCTTTTTTCTACAGTGGTCATAATTGGCTTGATAGTGGAGGTCTTGAGTAAACCAGCCTCTTTCCAATCCGAGACAACAACCTCGCCAATTCTGGGATAGCCGGACAAATGGCCTGTGATGGCCATTAGGATCACATCGGGCCTTGCCTGGTTGTATGCATCAGAGCTAACGACGACGGCGGGACGCTTCTTGGTCGCCGTTTGATCGGTGAAGGGGAATGGGACTAGGACTACATCACCGAAGCTATAAACTGTCGTATTCGGCATCGTCTGGATTGTTCCAAACTTCTGCAAAGGCCGGTTCCGAGAGTCTCGACGCGGCCTTTACCAATAGTCGGTCATCCCGGTGCGCAAGGAAGTCCACGAAGTCAATGACCTCCGCGATCTTGTCCGGTGAGAGTCCCTTTATTTTTTCAATAAGTTCTTCCTCTTCCATGGTTTCTCCAATGATACCCGGTGCCCCCACAGTATAAGCTTAGATGGCCAGTTGCCTCCAAATTCTTCCCTAGGATTACCTGTTAGATCCGGCAGATGAGTAATTCGCGCTCGTAGATTGTCTCCGGGGGCAGACGGTCGTGCAAAGTTAGGAAGAGCTCCTCGTGCCCCAGTACTTCCTGGCGCCAGGCAACACGATCGAATGCCTGCAACTCTTCAAATTTCTCCCGGGGAAAGTCGAGTCCCTTCCACTCGATGTCCTCATACTGCGGCATCCACCCTATCGGTGTTTCCCTGGCGAGCGCCCGGCCCTTGGCGCGGTCGACAATCCACTTCAGTACGCGCATGTTTTCGCTGAATCCCGGCCACATGAAATTACCTTCGGCATCCTTGCGGAACCAGTTCACATGAAAAATGCGCGGTGTCTCGGTTAGTGAGCGCTGCATGCGGATCCAGTGACGGAAATAGTCGCCCATGTGATAGCCGCAGAACGGCAGCATGGCCATCGGATCGCGACGCACCTTGCCGATGGTTCCGGCCGCCGCGGCTGTCATCTCTGAACCCATCGTGGCGCCGATGTAGACACCAGAGCTCCAGTTGAATGACTGATAGACGAGTGGCATCGTGGTGGCGCGTCGACCGCCAAATATGATCGCGCTGATCGGCACGCCGTTGGGGTTTTCCCAGTCAGGATCAATCGTCGGACATTGCGACGCGGGCGCGGTAAAGCGAGCATTCGGATGCGCGGCTTTCGCGCCGGTCTCTTTTGCGATTTCGGGTGTCCACTTTTTCCCCTGCCAGTCCAGGCATTCCGCCGGAGGTTCGTCGGTCATACCTTCCCACCAGACGCCGCCCTCAGGTGTTAGTGCGACATTGGTGAAGATGGAGTTCTTTGAAAGCGCGATCATTGCATTTGGATTTGTCTTCACCGACGTACCCGGCGCCACGCCGAAGAAACCAGCTTCAGGGTTGATGGCATGCAGGAGCCCATTGGCGTCCGGCTTAATCCAGGCGATGTCATCGCCGACCGTCCAGACCTTCCACCCTTCGAACCCTGCCGGCGGAATCAGCATGGCGAAATTGGTCTTGCCGCAGGCACTGGGAAACGCGGCGGTAACGTAGGTCTTTTCACCCTGCGGATTCTCGACGCCGACGATCAGCATGTGCTCGGCCATCCAGCCTTCATCACGCGCAATATTGGACGCGATGCGGAGGGCAAAACATTTCTTGCCCAGGAGGGCATTGCCGCCATAGCCGGAGCCGTACGACCAGATCTCGCGCGATTCTGGAAAATGGACAATGTACTTTTCTTTGTTGCAGGGCCATGGCACGTCTGGCTGGCCCGGCTTGAGCGGAGCGCCCACCGAGTGCATGCACGGGACAACGCGTTTCTCGTCCTTATCAATCTCGGCATAGATCGGAAGACCTATGCGGGCCATGATGCGCATGTTGACGACAACGTATGGCGAGTCAGTAAGCTGCACACCGATCTGCGACATCGGCGAGCCGATCGGTCCCATGCTGAAGGGCAGCACGTACATGGTTCTGCCACGCATCGAGCCGTCAAAAAGTTCTCTTAGCTTTCGGCGCATCTGGCGCGGCTCTTCCCAATTGTTGGTGGGCCCGGCGCCGTCTTTGGAAAGCGAGCAGATGAAGGTGCGGTCTTCGACCCGCGCCACGTCGCTGGCGTCGGAACGGGCGTAGTAGCAGTTGGGCCAGAGTTCTTCGTTGAGTTTGATGAAGGTACCGCCCGCTACCATCTGAGCTTTGAGCGCCTCGTCCTCTTCTTTTGAGCCATCCACCCAGTGAATAGCGTCTGGCTTGGTCAAATTAGCCATCTTCTCAACCCAGTTGATCAGATGGGTGTTCTTGCTCAGCGGTACGGCTGAGTTCCGATGCTCAGTTGTTTCCTGTGTGCTGGTAGAACTCATAGTGTCTCCAATTGGGGCGAAAAACCCTTAACGTTACACGCTCTCTTCTCTTGGATACGTGTCTTCCGGCTCAAATCAAGTCTTGGTGTCAGTTTCTAGTTTCTTACATCATTAGTGCCATGCGAGGCAAGCTGACCAAAGGGGGGGAAAGCAGCCTCATGGTTCACCGGTGTTTAGAGTACCGACTTTAGTCGGGCCTTTTCTTCTTCCACCCAAAAGCCCGATTAAAGTCGGTACTCTAAACGCTTGCAAGGGTTAGATAGAGCTTTTGCTTTTAGCAATTGCGTCTGGTATTGGTTGGACAATGGATCGTAAACCGGGACGAGAAGCGTTCACGAACGCCGAATGGAAATTGATTCAGTCACTGCGCACCCCGGCGCGCGTGCAGCGCTATCTGAGCGCGATGCCTTACAACTGGGAACGTGAAGGCGGCACGATGCGATCTTTTCGCGAAGTTGTGAAACTCAACGAGGCCCATTGCCTGGAAGCAGCAGTAGCCGCGGCCGTCATCCTCGAACAGCATGGCTACCCGCCACTCTTGCTGGACCTGGAGTCGAAGGATCTGCTTGATCATGTCATCTTCGTTTTTCAGAAGAACGGCAGGTGGGGTTCGATTGGGCGCTCCCGCGACATCGGTTTGCACGGAAGAAAGTCTGTCTTTCGCAATCTGCGGCAACTGGTCTGGAGCTACTTTGATCCGTATATAGATTTTTCCGGTCGCCTCAAGGGCTATGGCCTGGCTAACCTCGATGATCTGGGAAAGTATGACTGGCGCTTCTCCTCAAAGAACATGCACAAGATAGAAGACCATTTACGCGAAATCCCACACCGCAATCTGCGCTCTTCCGATGAGCGGTATGGATACTTCTTCGAGCGGTTTAAGCGATTCAAGCAGAGATATCCCAACAAGTCACCCAGGTATTTCGAACATCGCGAGCGCTGGATGCTGTAGATCAGAGGTCAGCGGTCAGAAGTCGGAGATCAGAAGTCAGAAGTCAGTTGCGAAAGCAGTGGTAAATGAGAAATGGCAAATGATATATGGAAAATTGTTCGTCTGCTGACTTCTGATCTCTGACCTCCGACCTCCGACCTCTGACCTCTGGCCTGCCCCCCTTTCTTGCGCACCTTCCCGCCTATTTGTTATATTCCGTCGCAGTCATTATTCCTGAACAAACTAACCAAACGGGCGAAGCCTGGGCTTCGCCAATCCAGAAAGGACTATCTCATGGGAAACGATTACGAATATCGCGGCCGGGACAGCGGCATCTCGTCGCAACTGGCCTGTTTATTGATTGGTGGCGGAATAGGCGCAATTCTGGCGCTGCTGTTTGCGCCAAAATCCGGACAGGAACTTCGCAACGACATCGCCGATGCGACGCGCAAGGGAATCGATCGCTCGCGGGAAGCAGCCACGCAGCTTGGCAACAAAGCCGGTGAGTATTACGAAGCCACCCGCGAGCGCGCAACTGAGTTTTACGACACGGCTTCGGAGAAGGCTTCAGAAGCGGCGGCCTCCGCGCGCGAGGCTGCTTCACGCCAGGTGGGAAGTGTCTCGGCGGCGATTGAGGCCGGCAAGAAAGCCTACGTGGAAGAGAAGCGCAAAACCGAGCTGTCCGGCAGGAGTGGAGTCCAGCCCAATTACGAAAAGAAAGGCTGAACCGGCTAAGCAATGGGGCTGCCCGCATTCCAAATGAACCTGCATGATCCGATGTTCTGGATCATGATAATCATCGCACTGTCCTTCGTCTTGATTGCGGTGGCCATGGTCTCCATGGCGGTGTTTGTGAATCGAGCGGTGAAATCGGTCAACCGGCTGGAGGCCCGGCTCGAGCCGCTGGTGGATCGCGTTACCGTGATCAGCGAGCAGGGGAAAGCGATCGCCGTCCAGGGGAAGGAAATCGCGGAGCAATTCAATGTGATGTCCGGACACCTCTCCACGGCCACGCAGCATTTCGCGGAATCTGCCGGCCTGATCAAGGAGGAAGTGCGCGAGCTGAAACAGTTGGTTGGGGAAACGGCGGAAACGGCGCGTGACAAGGTCGAGCTGGTAAGCCGGACAATTGACCAGACGCAGGAGCAAGTGCAGTTAACCACCGCTTTTATACAGGAGAAAGTAATCGAGCCGGCGCGCGAGTTGGCCGCGATTATGGCGGGCTTTCGCCGCGGGCTGGAAGTGCTGATAGCCCCGTCGCCAAAGCCCATTCACCAAACTTACGCGGAGGATGAAATGTTCATCGGGTAGCGGGCCATATCAGGAAAGGTTTGAAAGAACCCGGATCATCGCCTCCGCAGGAAGCATGGTTCGGGTTTTGGTTTGGAGGAGCCACGTCATCCGTGCTTTGGGAGGTCGAACTTGGAGGCTAGATTTTACTGGGAGCGCGGGCGCCCTCGCCCGCATCTCCGCCGCGCGAATCTTCCGAACATAGCAGACCCGACCCTAAGAGTTTCTTTCGCGCTACGCGCTCATTGCGGGCGAGGGCGCCCGCGCTCCCAGTAATAACAAGCCTGTGACCTAAACGGCATCACTACTTGTCTTCGCGGGCTTTTGGAGCCTGAACAGTCTGTTGCTACTATTGTTGATTCTGAAACGTAAAGCTTATGTCCACCGAAACCGCGCTCGATCTGAAGAAGACCATTAACCTGCCGAAGACTGCATTCGGTCAGAAGGCAAACCTGGCCCAGACAGAGCCTGTCCGACTGAAAAAGTGGGCGGGGATGAATCTCTACAAAATGATCCGCGCGGCAAGACACGGCGCGGAAAAGTTTATCCTGCACGATGGTCCGCCCTACGCGAACGCGGATATCCATCTCGGCACGGCGATGAATAAGATCCTCAAAGACTTCATCGTCAAGTCGCGCACCATGTTGGGTTATGACGCGCCTTACGTTCCTGGCTACGACTGTCATGGCCTGCCGATCGAACTTTACGTGGACAGAAAACTGGGCGCCAAGAAGGCGCAGATGCCCGCCACGAGCATTCGCCGCGCCTGTCGCGAACATGCCGCTGAAGCGTTGAAGCGACAGACCAGAGATTTCCAGCGCCTGGGTATCCTGGGCGAGTGGGACAATCCCTACCTGACGATGTCCAACGAGTACGAAGCGGAGACGGCTCGTCTGTTCGCCCGCTTCGTCGAGCGCGGCTACGTTTACAAAGGCGCGCGGCCGGTTTACTGGTGCATTCACGATCAAACCGCGCTGGCCGAAGCCGAAGTTGAATATCACCAACACACGAGCCCTTCGGTCTATGTCAAATTTTCCCTGGCCAGCGATCCGGCGCTGATCGATCCAGCGTTGGCCGGCCGCAAAGTGTTCCTCCTAATCTGGACCACGACCCCATGGACACTGCCGGCGAACCTCGGCATTGCGGTGCATCCGGATTACGAGTACGTGGCGGTCGAAAAAGGAGATGAGGTTTATATCCTTGCGGGTGAATTGCTCGAGGCAGTCACCGCCAAGTGTGATCTTGGCGAGCGGGATGTTAACGGCGATCTGATTGCGCCGACGGTGCTGGCGCGTTTTCGGGGGTCAAAACTCGATCGTTTGGAATGTCGCCATGCGTGGCTGGACCGGCCGTCGTTGCTGATGCTGGGCGAGCATGTGACGCTGGGCGGCGAGGCTGACGCAGAAACTGAACTGGACGTGAAGGACGCGCGTGATAAGCAAGCCACATCCAAAGCCGGCACCGGCTGCGTGCACACCGCGCCCGGCCATGGTCATGACGACTTTGTCATTGGCAAGAAGTATGGGCTTGAGATTTATTGTCCCGTTGATAAGGCCGGACGGTTTACTTCTGAGGTCGAGCACTTTGCCGGCCAGAACGTCTTCGAAGCTAATCCGAAGATTGTCGATTTCATGCGCGAGCGCGGCGTGTTGCTGTTCAGCGAGAACTACGAGCATCGCTATCCCCATTGCTGGCGTTGCAAGAATCCGGTGATCTTTCGCGCCACGCCGCAATGGTTCATCTCAATGGACCATGTCAAACAAGCGGTCGTGGAAAAGGAAGGACAGACCCAGGATTCAACCAGTATGTTCGATGCCTTCCCCGGCGATCTGGAAACAGAGACAGTGCCGTTGCGCGCCGCGGCGCTAAGCGAGATCGAGCACGTGAAGTGGATTCCAGCCTGGGGCAGGGTGCGCATGCGCAACATGCTGACAGCTCGACCGGACTGGTGCGTCTCGCGACAGCGCGTCTGGGGTGTGCCTATCCCGGTCTTCTACTGCAAAGGCTGTAACGAGGCAGTCGCGGAACCTTCTGTGATCCGGCACGTGGCGGACATTTTTGAGCGCGAGTCCGCAGACGCCTGGTATTTGCGCGAAGGGCGCGACCTGCTGCCCGAGAATTTTAAGTGCGCAAAATGCGGCGGCGAGGATTGGATTAAGGAGACTGATATCCTCGATGTCTGGTTCGACAGCGGGTCGTCTTCGATCGCGGTGTTGGAGAAGCGGGAAGAACTGCAGTGGCCGGCTGATGTTTACATCGAAGGCGGCGACCAGTTTCGCGGCTGGTTCAACTCGTCGCTGATGGTGGGACTTGCCGTTCACGATCAAGCTCCTTACAAGACCGTGCTGACGCATGGCTGGACGGTAAATGCGCAAGGCGATGCCATGCATAAGTCTTCCGGCACCGCCGTGCCGCCGGAAGAAGTGATCAAGGAATCAGGCGCGGAAATCCTGCGCCTATGGTGCGCGTCGTCGAACTATTTTGAAGATATGCGCTGCTCGCAAGAGATCCTACAGCGCGTTACTGACGGTTATCGCAAGCTACGCAATACGGCACGCTTCGCCCTCGGTAATCTCCACGGTTTCGATCCGGCGCGTGACAGTGTCGCGGAAGCTGGATTGCTGGAGATCGATCGCTGGGCCCTGGCGGCGCTGGACGATCTGATTGCCCTGGTTCGTGAAGGATATGAGGCTTATGAGTTTCATACCGTCTACCATGCAATTTACAACTTTTGCACGGTGACCCTTTCGGCGCGCTACTTCGACATTATCAAGGATCGTCTCTACACCTTTGCCCCGCGCAGTCACGGGCGACGCTCGGCGCAAACTGCGCTATATCGAATTGCCGATGCACTGGCGCGCATGCTGGCGACAATTCTGGTTTTCACTGCGGACGAGATTTGGGAGAGTTTGCCGCCCGACGATGCGCGTCCGGCGTCAGCGCATCTTGCGGAGCTGCCACTTTCCGGTGGTCAGCGCGATGAACAGCTTGCCACTCGTTGGGAGCGTCTTTTCGAAGTTCGAGACCGTGTGCTGGGCTTTCTGGAGGAGGCGCGCGTTGCCCGGACGATCGGCAGTTCACTTGAGGCCGCCGTTGAAATCACAGCCGGCGGCGGGACTTATGAACTACTAGAGAGTTACCGCGATGACTTGCGTTACCTTTTCATTGTCTCCCAGGTGAGTCTGGTCCATTCTGAGACAGGCGCCGGCGATGAATTTGCGGCAAAAGTAACTCGGGCGGAGGGCCAGAAATGCGAGCGCTGCTGGAACTATTCGACTCGCGTTGGCGAGTCGTCTCGCTATCCGAGGGTGTGCGAGCGTTGCCTTGAAGCCCTTGAAGAGATCGAGCGTGGTAGTTAGTAATGGGTTCTTTCGCGGCTATGCCGCCTGATGTGCGGAAAGGCTCTGCCTTTCCGGGTGGCTGATTTACTTCCTTGAGGCTCCGCCTCGAATCTGGAGAAGGCGTAGCCTTTGAAAATGGTTTCTGGATCTTAACGGAAAGCCACCGGCTTTCCGCACATCAGGCGGCAAAGCCGCGACCGAATGAACCAATCGCGGCACCGAAACAAATGAATGACGCCCGAGTAATAGAGAATTCCGTATCACGTCTGGGCTGGCGGGCCGGCTATCTCGTAGCCGCTGGTGGTCTATACCTCGTCGATCAGGCGTCAAAGGCATGGGCCGTGCGCACCTTGCGATTTGGCGGCACCCGAACGGTTATCAGGGGCGTTCTCGATTTCGTCTACGCCGAGAATCCCGGTATCGCTTTTGGCCAGTTGCAGGAAGGAGGCTCGTTTGGCCGCTGGTTCTTCATAGTCCTGGCAATGGCGGCCGCGATTGCCGTGCTGTTCTACTTTTTCCGCACGCCGCGCACCGACGATCGCATTCTGGGCGCCTGCGCGCTTCTGCTAGCAGGCATCGCCGGCAACCTAACCGACCGAGTGCGGCTCGGCATCGTGATTGATTTTATCCTGCTGCATGCCGGCCAATATCACTGGCCCACCTTCAACGTCGCCGACGCCAGCATCACAATCGGCGCCGTGTTGTTGGCATATGATTTGATAATTGCCGGCAGGAAGAGACCGGCAGTAACGGCCAATTGATTTCTGCTCACTGCTTACTGCCTACTGCTTACTGATTTCATGTATCCCGTACTTTTTCGCATCGGCAATTTTCCCATTAACACCTATGGCGTGTTCCTGGCGCTCGCTTTTCTTGGCGGCATATTGGTTGCCACGAAGCTCGCTGCGCGCGACGGGCTGCCGCGCGAGCGTATTTACGACCTGTGTCTCTGGATGCTGTTGGCTTCACTGGTGGGCTCGAAAATTCTCATGTTCTTTACCGAGCCGGAATATCGAGAGCATCCGGCGCAGCTTTTCTCTCTCGATTTCCTGCGTTCGGGCGGCGTTTTCTACGGCGGACTGATTGGCGCCGTGACTACGGCCTACATTCTGATTCGCCGCTACGGCTTGCCCTGGTGGAAGACGGCCGATGCTTGCGCGCCCGGAATCGCTCTGGGTAATGTGCTGGGCCGTCAGGGATGTTTCTCCGCCGGATGTTGCTGGGGCAAACCGACAACCTTGCCATGGGGCGTACGCTTCACCGAGCTGGGACATGAAGTCACCGGCGTGCCCATCGACGCCAAACTTCATCCCACGCAGCTCTATGAATCTTTCTCGATGCTGATCGTGTTCTTCTTTCTCCTTTGGCTGCACCGGCGAAAGAAATTCAGCGGCCAGGTCATCCTCGCCTATGCCGTGATCTACGCGGTGATTCGTTTCCTGATCGAGTTTGTGCGCGACGATCCTCGCGGCGACATCCTGGGGCTAACAACACTCACCGGTCTTTCCACTTCGCAAATAATCGGTTTGATAGTCGGCGCGGCCGCGCTTGTGACTCTGATCATTCGTTGGCGCCGCGCAAATGCTTCAAGAGACTCGGACACGGTGGCGGCGCCGAGCCCGGCTCGTGTCTAAGCCCATAAATGTCAATCAGCGACAATTCCCATGGCGAACCTGCACTCGCGGAAGATTCTGGACCGCTCGTGTTTAGAGTCGGCGAGGCAGAGGCAGGCCAGCGCCTCGATGTTTATCTTGCCGCGCACATAGAGGGATGGAGTCGCGCGCGACTACAGCGGTCGATCGCAGATGGCGAGGTGTTGGTTGACGGTCGCGCCGAGAAGCCCTCGTATAAGTTACGAGCAGCAGATGAAATTGAAGCAGAACTCGTCGCCGCTTCGGCAAGCACATTCGCTCCTGAGAACATTCCGCTTGAAGCGCTTTACGAAGACGATGAACTCATCGTCGTCAATAAGCCGGCGGGCATGGTGGTGCATCCGGCCGGCGCAATCCAATCAGGGACATTGGCCAACGCGCTCGCGTTTCACTTTCAAAACCTCTCGAGCAGGAGCGGGGCAACGCGACCTGGCATAGTTCACCGCCTCGACAAGGACACCTCGGGGTTGCTTGTTGTCGCGAAGACTGAGTTGGCTCATGAGCATCTGGCCGATCAGTTTCGCGCTCGCAAGGTGTTTAAGTCTTACGTCGCGTTGGTGCATGGAGTTGTCGCTCGCGAATCGGGATCGATAGACGAGCCAATCGCTCGCGACCCGCGCCAGCGCACTCGTATGGCGGTTGTGCGCGGCGGGCGGCCGGCGACCTCCTTGTTCAAGGTGCGCCGGCGATACGAACGATTTACGCTGCTTGACGTCGAGATAAAGACCGGCAGAACCCATCAAATCCGCGTACATCTGGCGTGGATGAATCATCCCGTGGTTGGCGATGCGGTCTATGGCGGCGGACGTGACAAAACAGTAGCTGAGTCCAAATTGCGCTCTCGAATCGCTAAACTTGGCCGCCAGTTTCTCCACGCCGAGCAACTCGGTTTCCGCCATCCCACAACAGGTGCAGAAATGCGTTTTACCATCGCCCCGCCTGACGTTCTTGAGCAGCTCCTCGTGGATTTGCAGGGAAAGCAGGATGCGTCAGTTGGTGGCAGTTGATATACTTGAAACTCTTAACGATGCATCTGAGACAACGGCGTCTTGCTTGCCAAGCATCGAAGCGGCTGCTTGCGGCAATGCTAGCCGCGCCGGTGTGCATCAGTATAAGGCAATTATGATTAGAAACTTTTTACGTGCTCTTGCATTCGTAACGGTGACTTTCTGCCTGATTAGCGGAGGCGCGGCTTTCATGTTTGGGCAACAGCCGCAGCAGCCAAAACCCACCCCACCCGGCAAGATAGCTCCGCCTGCCAACGACCAGGAGTCTGAAAGGATTTTTACTCGCCGCGTGCGGCTGCCGATTACTGTGACGGACAAGAAAGGACAATTCGTATCGGGCCTGACCCGGAACGATTTTCTGATCCTTGAGGACAAAGTACCGCAGTCGATCGATAGCTTTGACGACGAGCAAAGCAATAAACTGCCGCTGTATATCGCAGTGCTGATGGACACATCACCCTCGACCGCGGGCAAACTCAAGTTCGAACAAGAGTCGGCAATGAATTTCATCCAGACCGTAGTCAGGCCGCGCAAAGATCGCGTTTTGTTTGCTACGTTCGATCACGAGATCAAGTTACGCCAGGACTTCACTGACAAGCTCGACCTTCTGGACCGCGCCGTCTTCGCCATAAAAAAAACAGGTAATCAAACGGCGCTCTATGATGCCATCTGGCAGTTTTGTGACGAGAAAATGCGTTCTGTCCAGGGCCGGCGGGCGTTGGTCGTGATAACTGATGGCGAGGATACGTACAGCCGGGCCAATATCGCTGACGCGATCGACATTGCCCAGCGGACCGAGACGACGATCTTTGCGATCTCAACTAAAGCCGGTTTTGCCGGCACGGTACCAGGCGTCGAAGCCGGCCAGGTAAAGGATCGAAAGGATAATGATCTCGTCAAACTCTGCGAAGACACCGGGGGAACGGCTTTCTTCACCGGCGATATGCTGGCTTTGGAGCGTTCCTTTTCAAAGATTTCAAAGGAGCTGCGCACCCAGTATTTGATTACTTATAAATCAGCGAATGAGCGTTACGACGGCAGCTACCGCCGCATTGATGTCAGGCTGGGGAATGGTCATGAGAATTTGAAGCTGCGAACAAAACGCGGCTATAAGGCCGTCATTGACGCCGTTGCCCCACCGCGATGATCGGAAAATATGTCCCTAAGAAGTAAACGTTTTGCAGGTCTTACCGCGCTCTTGCTTTTCGTGGCGATTCTGGTTGGCGCGCACCTCCAACCGTCCCGGGCGCAGACGCCGCAGGATCAATCGAGCGCCGGCCGGCCGCGAAAGACCAGCGACGCGCCAGCCGAGCCGAGCCCAACCCCGCGCCCGAAGGCTGACGGCAAAGACGACGAAGTTACGCTGTCACAAGACGAGGTAGTGCGCGTGGACACCAACCTTACCAACATCTTCTTCACCGCCGCCGATAAACAGAAACGATTCGTCACGACACTGAAGCGCGAAGACATCAGAGTTTTGGAAGACGGAGTACCGCAAGAGATTTTCACGTTTCAACAGAACATCGACCTGCCTTTGTCTCTGGCAATCCTCATCGACACCAGCAGGTCCGAGGAGCGCACACTGCCGGAGGAGAAAGCTGCCGCTCGTTCTTTCCTCGAAGAGGTAATGCGACCAAACAAAGACGAGGCTGCCGTCTTGTCTTTTACGGGTGAAGCGACACTGGAACAGGGGCTGACGGGCAACAAAGCTCGCTTACGCGAGGCGATTGATCGGGTTGAGTTTGTGCAGCCTTCGGGCATGCTGCCTGATGGCGTGGTCGTTAGTGGGACCCCACCAATCTCCGGCCGTAACCAGGAACTGGCTATGGCGACGGCCATATGGGATGCCATCTGCGCCACCTCCGATGAAGTGTTATCGGATACCGCCGAACACTCGCGCCGCGCCATCATCCTGTTGACAGATGGTGACGATACAATCAGCCAGATGAAAATGCAGGATGCCGTCGACAGCGCTCTCAAAGCGGATGCGCTGATTTACGCCATCGGAATCGGCGATAGTTACCAGCGAGGCGTGGACGAAGGCTCGCTGCGTAAGATAACTGAACGAACGGGTGGCCGGGCATACTTTCCGCGGAGCGAAAGAGAACTACGGGAGGCCTTTGTTCAGATCCAGCGCGATCTGAGGGAGCAGTACCTGGTAGCTTACTCGCCCTCCAACAAGAACAGGGATGGTTCCTATCGGCGCATAGATATTGAAATCACGAATCCGGACCTCCGTATCCAGAACCTGCGTCTCACCCATCGCCAGGGGTATTTTGCAAAGACCAGCGATCCAGCCAAACCCTCCCGAACACCGAAAAGGCCCTGAATTCATAAGCTTTTCTGGCGCGTTAAGTGGTGACAAACACGGTTGGCCTTGCTATACTGCGCTAGTCGCCGGCCCCTCTGTCCGGCCCCGGCGAACTTGGCCCGCCTTTCGGTTATGCCTAATCAAAACACTGGGACGCAACCAGAATCGCAAGCAGCTTAGGCTCGGTGCCGTCTTCTTTCATCCACGCAGTCCAGTCGCGTCGCTCCTCACGATTACGCGAGAGCAACACTAAAACAAAAATGGCAGCAAAAAATCCCGCTACCGTGTTAGTCATCAATGACGACCCTAAGATGCTGGCGCTCTTCGTCGAATTGCTGGGCGATGAGGGATACAAAATAGTAAGCGCTGGCAGTGGGAGTCGGGCCCTTGAACTTGCGCGTCTCATCAGAATCGATACTGTCATCTGCGACGTGGTCATGCCTGAGATGGATGGCATGGAAGTCTCCCGGCGACTTAAACAAGATGCACTCACCGCGAACATCCCGGTGCTCCTGGTAAGCGCGCTGCGTTCACAGGAAGAAGTCGCGCTGCAGGGCCTCGAATCGGGGGCCGATGATTTCCTGGAGATACCTTTCCGGCAAAACGAATTGCTGGTCAAAGTAGCACGGCTTGCCGAGCGGAAGCGCGCCAGTGAAACGTTGCGTGCCAGCGAAGAGCAGTACCGAATACTCTTCCAATCCAATCCGCATCCCATGTGGGTGTTTGACGTCGAGACGCTGGCTTTTCTGGCAGTGAATGATGCTGCCATACGTCACTATGGATATTCGCGCGCAGAGTTTCTCGGAATGACTCTCAAGGACATTCGTCGGGCCGAAGACGTTCCCGCCCTCATTGAAGATCTTTCAAAAGTAACCGCGGACCTCGCTGTCTCCGGCATTTGGCAGCACCAGAAGAAAAACGGTGAATTGATCAATGTCGAAATCACGTGGCATTCTCTGGATTTCGAAGGCAGACCGGCTAAGCTTGTTCTGGCGAGCGACGTTACGGAGCGCAAGAACGCCGAACAGGCTTTGCGGGCTAGCGAAGAGAACTACCGCGAGCTGTTTGATAATGCCAACGATATCATTTACACGCACGACCTCACCGGCAACTTCATCTCGCTGAATAAGAGTGGGGAAAGGATCACCGGCTACAGTCGTGAAGAGGCGGTGAAGATGAATATCGCCGACGTTCTGGCACCTGACTATCTGGGCCTGGCGCGGCAAATGCTCGCGCGTAAGGCCATCAACGCAGGGGCGACGGTATATGAGCTCGAGATAATCGCTAAAGACGGCCATAGAGTTGCGCTGGAAGTCAGCACCCGACTGGTATATCGCGGCGACAAGCCGGCCGCGGTACAAGGTATCGCTCGCGACATCACCGAACGTAAACGCGCTCAGGATGCCCTGCGAGAAAGTCAGACGTTCTTTCACGCCTTCATGAACAACAGTCCCGCGATCGCTTTCATGAAAGACGAAGCGGGTGCTTACGTTTACGTGAACAAGCCATTCGAGCACCTGTTTGGACAGAAACTCGATTTCCTGCGCGGCCGAACGAGCTTTGACTGGCTGCCGCCGGAAACCGCTCAGCGCACCCATGACAACGATTTGCAGGTTCTATCAACCGGCCTACCGCAGGAGATCGTGGAAACCGTTCCTACGCCGGATGGCATGCTTCACCATTGGTTGGTCTTCAAGTTTCCGACAACAGATGTTTCGGGAAAAAGGTTTGTGGGTGGGGTGGGCGTCGACATAACCGAACGTCGCATCGCTGAAGATGCGCTTTCGCAACAAGCCGAGCGCGCCGCGATGACGAATCGAATCTCACTGGCAGTCCGCCAATCGCTGGACATAGCGGAAGTCTTTCAGACTGCAGTTACGGAACTGGGAGCGCACCTCGAGGTAGATCGTTGTTCACTGTTCATGAAAAACGACAAGAGCGGCAGGGTAACCAACGTCGCCGAGTACCATGTGCCTGAAGTGCTCCCGGCAGGGCATGACTTTCAGGTTGGCGAACTTGGCAACTTGATTTCGGGACTTGAGAAAGAAGGCGCCCTCTTCTTCGATGATGCAGCACACGATCCGGGCATCGCTGATTTTTATCAGCAGGTCTTAAGCGAGGCGGATGTGCGCTCAATCATGTATGTGGCAATCAAAGCCGGCGACGAAACTCCCGCAGCGTTCGCACTCTCCACCACCAGACAAGCCAGGCACTGGAGCGAATCCGACATCGCCGTGGCTAAGGCAGTCGCCGACCAGACTGGCATCGCGATTCGCCAGGCAAAGCTTTATCAAAAGGCAGAGGCCACCTCGACGCGCGAAGCGCTGGCGAATAGATTGAGCCTGGCAATCCGCGCCTCGCTAAGTCTTCCTGAGGTGTTGAGCGCAGCAACCAGAGAATTGGGACGTGCACTTTCTGCCTCGCGTGTTCATTTACGTCTCTACGATGCAACGAACGCGTCTTCGCCTCTTCAGCACGAATATCTGGCGCCGGGATGTTCGAGCATTAAACACATCGACGTGCGCTACGACGACCCGGTAGGGCAGCAGCTGCTGCATTCGTTGACGCCCATCGTAATTGACGACGCCTTAAACTATTCCGCCGGTTCCGCGCAGTTCAACAAGAGTATCCGCAAAAATGCTGAGCTCCTGGGGCTGAAATCGCAAATAGAGTACCCGGTCGTCGTCGACGGGCAATTTCGCGGCGCCCTTTGCATCAATCAGACGGATGAAGTTCGTTACTGGTCTGAAGACGAAGTTGCTTTGGTCGGATCTGTAGCGGCACAGTTGGCGATTGGTATAGCCCAGGCCGAACTATTCGAGATGGTTGAACGCGCCAAGAAAGAATGGGAATCGACGTTTGACGCTATGTCGGATGGCATTTTCATGTTTGACCGCAACGGCCAGCTAAATCGCGTCAATCGGGCGGGCGCCGATTTCGAACAGCTCAGCCCGCAGCTGCTGTCAGGCAGGCATTGCTGCGACATACTCCGGACCAGCGCAGACGACGAGTTCTGCATTGTCGAGAAGGCGCTCGCCGAATCCAGAAGTGTGACTCTCGAGATCACGCCGAAACGGCTGAATCGTCCGTTGCTGGTAACGGTAGAGCCTGTCTTCGCCCGAGACGGCAAGACTGCTGGCACAGTATGCACGGCGCGGGATGTGACCGAACTACGAAAGATCGAAGCGGTCGCTCGCGAGCGCCAGTCATTACTTACGAACATACTGGAAAGCGCGCGCGAATCGATTTACGCCGTGGACGCGGGAGGACATTTCCAGTGGTGCAATAGCGCCACCCTGAAGGGGCTGGGATGCCGCCTCGATGAGTTTATCGGCAAAAACCTGCTGGAAACGATTCATGAAGATGATCGCGCAATGGTGAGCGAGCACTTTGCCAACGCGATGGGCGGACAGGCACAGACGTACGAAGCGCGATATTTCGCCGGTGACGGCAGTTTACGCTATGCGCGAGTGGACAATGCACCACTGGTAGTCGAAGGTCGCACCACAGGCGTATTGGGTATCGCTCGTGACATTACGGAACAAAAACAGGAACGCGAGCGGGCAGCCCGCGCCGACAAGCTGCGCGCCCTGGGCCAACTGGCATCGGGCGTGGCGCATGACTTTAATAACTCGCTGGCCGCCATTCTCGGGCGCGCGCAGCTAATGCGCCGGCAGGTTCACGACGAAGCGTCGATTCGCAACCTGGACATTATTCAAACCGCTGCTGAAGATGCTGCCGCCACAGTGCGCCGCATTCAAACTTTCGCGCGCAAGACTCATGCTAAAGAGTTCGAGTTGCTTGACGTTAGTTCGCTGGTCAGCGATGCCGTGGAAATAACTCGCACGCGTTGGGAAAACGAAGCCCGCCTGCGTGGTTTAGACATCGAGGTGATCGTGAACGCTGAGCAGTGGCTCTTCATACTTGGCAACGCGTCAGAGTTACGCGAGGTTTTTGTCAACTTGATCGTCAATGCCGTAGACGCCATGCCACAGGGCGGCTGCCTGACAATCAATTGTGCGCGCAAAGACGATCGGCTCAGCCTTCGCTTTTCAGACACCGGCACCGGCATGGACGAAGACGTGCGCCAGAGAGTATTCGAGCCCTTCTACACCACGAAGGGAATGCAGGGAACAGGGCTGGGGCTGGCGGTGAGCTACGGGATCATCGAAAGACACGACGGATTGATAACTGTAGAGTCTAAACCGGGACAAGGGACAACTTTTGTACTCGATTTTCCGATGACAAACCGCGAACCTGCCGCTGTGTTGCCGGCGGTAGAAACGAATACGCCCTCCCTTTCAGTGCTTGTCATCGATGACGAGGCATTCGTGCGCGAGACACTTACTGAGATGCTGTCCGAATTGACGCATCGAGTGGTGGCCGCGGATGGCGGGCGCGAAGCAATCGCACAGTTCAAAGCTCAGAGTTTTGATCTGGTCTTCACAGACCTGGCTATGCCGGAGATGGACGGATGGGACACTGCTCGCGCCCTAAAGAAATTGAGGCCTGAGGTCCCGGTAGTGCTGGTTACCGGTTATGGTGCTACGGCAAAACCGCCTTCCGGCGAGCTCGATCTAATTAGCGGTGTCATCGGCAAGCCGTTTGACTTTCCTCAGGTAACCGAAACGATCGCCCGAGTTGTAGCACGGCGGACACTCCAGGCGGAACTGGCAAACGACCTCGTCCCTGTATGAGTTTCAAAAGCCGGAGTGCGGCTAACGCTTTTTTCGCGAGTAAAGAAAAAAGAGAATAGCAATAATTCCCAGCAGCACTACTTCCCAGAACGCGAATACCCCCGGTTCGAATCGTCCCATGTCGTCGCGCGCGTCCGCGTACACGATGAACGTTCCGAAGGTAATCCCGGCCGTCAGCCAGACGATCTTTCGTTTTGTGTCCCACATGGATCGGGTATCAAGCGGTGGCGAAGGCAGAAGCGCCCAGGGAATGGATTAATAATAAACTCTTGTGAACGCAGATCAGGGATGGGGTCCTTGTTCTTCCCTGGTACACTACCAGGGATATGATGGCAACGCCGCCAGGTAATCGCGATTAATCCCATTGAGCCAGACGAAGCGGTCGTCGATCTTTTTCACCGTCACCACCCTCGCCGCGACAATCAGCCAGACCAGGCCGACCGGAATAAGCACCATTCCAATAATCCCGAAGACTGTGTAATCGGACGAGAATCCGATAATCGCAACGAAGATCCCCCCAATAAACATCAACAAACCGAGAATTATCCCGTTTCGCCTCTTAGTGCGGTGGCCGGCGCATAGCCCGATATCAACTGTCGCGCGCTTACTCAAGATGGCGGCGATGATAACGTAAACCAGAAGTCCGGCAAAAATAAGAAAATAAAGCGCCGGATGGTGCCACGACAGCTTCCGCTTCAGCCAGCTATCGGCAGGACCGTTGCACTTTACGCACCGATAGGGAAGCACGGCATTCTTGTTAAATACCAGCGTGGACTTCTTCTGCCAGACCTCACCGAAGTTAGGTGGCGGGGGAAACACATAACCATCTTCCGCTACCACCGGTTGTGTCTGTGAAAGGTAATCCGCTTGAGGCATTGCGGTAGAGATCGGGGCAGGCATCGCGGCAGGCATCGCGGCAGGCGCAAGCACTGCTCCGCACCGCTTGCAATGCTCCTCGGTAGCGAAATTAACGAGTCCGCAATTTGAACACTTTACAGAAGGCATCGTTTCCCGGATCGCTGGAAAGAATTAGAGCTCGGGGCTAAAACACTTACGCTGACGGCGCGACGCCGGAGTTCAGGTTGCAAGGCATCAAATTCAAACAACGCCGCAATCTGCCGCAGAGGAGTTAAATTCCTGGTTGCCTCGATCGGTGCTTCATCGCCGTTGCCGCCATGAAGTCTTTACTCGGCCGGGCCGGTGCAGTTTGGCCCGTGGAGGGCGGGAATCTTCTGACTAATAACCGGGTACTTGGGCGCTTCGTCGATATTGATCTGCGTCCAGTGCTGATACTGCTCGGGCACGCTGGTGTCGGCAAAGATTGCTTCCACCGGACACTCCGGCACGCAAGCATCACAATCAATGCACGTGTCGGCGTTTATATAAAGCCGATCGGGAAGCTCATGAAAAGCTTCGACTGGACAAACCGCGGCACAGTCGGTGTATTTGCAATCAACACATAATTCCACCACCACATAGGTCATTGGTAAAATAATCTCCTTTCAACAAGGGAAGTGTTTATGATCTATCGCAGGGAATGTCAACAAAATTATTGTAGCAAATAAAGCATCGCGTCGTATTGATTTTTCGTTACGCTTAAATAAACAAAAGTTCAGATTAAGAAATTAGTTTGGCTTTGCGGATCGATTTAGCGCCCGGGAACATAGGTGAACCAAAAATAAATCGCCTGTCCCACGCCAATGAAAAATCCTATGAGCGCGCCAAACAACTCGATAGTCTTCAAGTGATGCTCGGCGACAGAAAGGACCAGGGCCTCGAGTTTTTCCAACGGGTAATCCGAGACTTTCTTTCGCACCAGTCCACCGACGTCAAACTCAGAGATTGCCGACGGCAGCCGTTCGCGCGCCGCTTCGGTAATGCGCTCGGTAAGCGCGGCGCTGGCCCGTTCAACTGTGTGCTCCGGCAACTGATCGCCCAGCCGGCCGATGGGCGCGATCAGCAAGCGCTCAATCTGGGTACTGAGAATCCCATTGATCGTACGCGCAGTGTCGTCACGCGCCAGCACGGTAAGCAGGCTGCGGGCCAGGAAACGCTTCAATCGCGGTGCGGAATCGGGATTCAAATGTTCCAGCAAATCGCGCAGAGTTTGCGGTCGCAAACGCCCGACGGCATCGGCGAAATAAGTCGAGATGGAAGTTGCCAGCTCCGGGCTCCGGGCGAGGGAAAGGATGCGCTCCGTGATCTGGTCCTTGATCATATCGAACTTGTCGGGAGAGATCTGACCGGCCAGCTCATTTAAGGGCCGCGAAAGCAGCTTATCAATGGTGGAATTCAGGAAAGCCTCGGCTTCCTGAGCGAAGGCGGCGCCGCGCAGGTATTCATCAACGCGGCGCGGCAGCGTCTTGTGCACCAGTTCGTCCACTTCGCGATGGATGGTTTCGCGCGAAATGAAAATCTTTTTCAGGAAAGAGAGCTGCGCGTAATAATCGTCAACTTCGCGCTTGATGAGCGAGCCGATTTGTTGCCGCGTGCTGTTGCTGGTGGCGATGTCCGCGAGTTGGTGCACGATGGGCGGCACCTCGCGATCGATTCGCTCTTTAATCAGGCCCACAGTCTCGGGCGCAAACATTTCCGCCAGTGTGGCCTGGCTGCGAGCCAGCTCGTCCAGGCGGCCGCTGACAAAATCGCGCACCTTACTTTCAAATCCCTGTTCAGTCACCAGATCGTGAAAGCGTTCTTCGGCGAACGCGAGTACTTTGGCAAAAGTTTCATCGCTGACAGTTTCGCTCAAGCGGCGCGCCAGCAAGTGGTCTACCTGTCGATCGACAAAGTGCGTAATCGCTTCCCTTGTCTGCTCGCTTTTCAAAACTGCGGCAATGTGCTCCGCCAGCCGCAGCTGCAGAGCGGAGATGGTATCGAGCACAGGCGCGCGCGCGGCCGCAGGCAGCGCTTCAATGAAGGAGGGGTAAACGGTGGCCAGGAGTTCGTTGGTATAGGCGTTAACGAAAGTCTCAATCTTGCGATTGAAGAAACCAGTCTCAAACAAGGCCTTGAAGACTGTGTCCTGAGAAACCAGCTCGTTGCCGACAGCGTTGCCAATCGACTGGGCCAGACGCTCGCGGTGTCGCGGAATCATTCCCTGGGGCCAGATCGTCAGGCCGAGAAACTTCAGAGGTTTATAAGGATGAAAGAGCATCCAGATGGCCAACCATGCAGCAAGATATCCGTGCACGGTAGCGACAACTATTATCGCGATGGCGATCAGCAGTTTGAAGGTAACGGGATCGATGACGTCACTCTCCGAGAAACGCAAGAACTAAAAGTAAAGAGGGATGCTAAACGGAGGAAGGGAAGTGCGTCAAACGGCTAATTCAGATCAAGTCACTTATCGTGATCGCCGGGAGCGCAGGGCAATGTTTGCGCGGCGCTGGGGTTCAGGGAGTTTCCACCCCATACCCTGCATTGATCCACGCGCTGGTTCCGCCAGTAACATTGAGAAGATTCGTGAAGCCCTGCTGTTGCAGAATGCTGGTGGCTGCGCTGGAGCGATAACCGCCGGCGCAGATAACAGCCGTTGGTTTGGATCGATCAAAAGGCAAAGCAGCAGCGAGTTCGCGCAACTCAGACAGCGGAGCATGGCGCGCGTGCGGCACATGCCCGCCTTCGTATTCCGGCGGCCGGCGCACGTCGACGATTTGCAGCACTTCGTCTTTATCGATCAGGCTGTGCAATTCCTCGACTGAAACCTGCGACACCGTTGACAGTTCGAAGCCAGCCTCGCGCCAGGCCTCAATGCCGCCGCTCAAGTAACCTTTTACGCTTTCAATTCCCACGCGGGCCAGTCGCATTACCGCTTCTTCGACTTTCTCTTCAGATTCCGCGACGATCAGAATAGGGACACTCATGGGAACGAGACAGCCTGACCAGATCGCGAACTGGCCTCCGAGCCCGATATTAATTGACCCCGGCACATGCCCCGCGCCGAAGTCTGCCGCTAAACGCACATCCAGAACAATAACGTGCGCGCGCTCAGCTTGCGGCGCTTCCACAAGCCGGCGGATCTCTTGCGCGCTCAAAGGCGCCGGCGGCGGCAACGCGTCAAGCCCCTGGGCCCCGGTGCGATTGATTTCAGCGTCCGTCGGAAAATAGACAGGGGCCTCGGGCAGATCCGTTGTCATCATTGAAACAAAGTCTTCTTTAGACATCGGCTTCAGCGCGTAATTGGACTTTCTCTGTTCGCCGAGGGTCGAAAAAGTTTCCTTCGACATGTTGCGCCCGCACATCGAACCAGCCCCGTGCGCAGGATACACCTCTACTTCATCGGGAAGTTTCAGAAGCTTCTGGTGCAGGGTCTCGTACATCATGCCGGCCATCATCTGCGGCGTGTAACCTTGTCCGCCCGCGAGATCCGGGCGACCAACATCACCAATGAATAGAGTGTCGCCGGTAAGTACTTTCTGCGGCTGATCGGAAACTTCGGTGTCAGTGATCAGGACGCACATGCTTTCCGGCGTGTGCCCTGGCGTTTCCATGATCCGCAGGACGACTTTGCCGATCTTAATTTCTTCGCCCTCGCGCACGGCTCGATGGGGAAAGGTCGCGCCGGCTTTTTGACTAAAAACAATTTCTGCGCCGGTGCGGTCGGCAAGCTCGCGATGGCCGCTGACAAAGTCCGCGTGTAGATGCGTTTCTACGACGTACTTAATCTTTAATCCCTGGGCGTCAGCTTCTTCGAGATACTGGTCCACGTCGCGCTGCGGATCGACCACCGCAGCTTCGCCGTCAGATCCGATCAGATATGAAGCATGCGCCAGACACCCAAGATAGAATTGCTTGAAGTACATGAAACCTCTTTGCAAGGAGACTTTGAACGAAGCCAGCCTCTTTAGCCAACCGCAGTCAGGAAGGGGGCCCCGCTCTTGAGTTTTATTCTAAGTGATCGAGTAGCTCAGGTCTCCAAAGGCAGCGGGGGCATGCCCCCTTCCTGACTGCAAGTTACCGAGAGATCATTCTACACTTATCAATTCTTTCTGATCATCAGGCAACTTGTAGGACTCGCGCGCTGGTTTCAGTGGGCGCAGCATCCAGTAAGGCCGGCGCGTGCCATTAGGTGAAAACTTATCAGCCGGCCGCGTCATAGCCAGCCATTTCTGGTAAACCTCGCGCGACTTCTGCGTGTCAACAGAAACATCTCCAGCACTGTCTCCGGACTCAGCTCGTTTGACACGAACGGCCTGATGCCAGCAATGCATTCCCGAAATCGGATCGGGATGAACGGGGAAGGTCATGTTCTGGTGCACCCCGACATCGTTCCACCAGATTCGCAGCGTATCAGGATCGCCTGATTCGTAAGGCTCGGCGCCTTTTTCTCGTTTCAACCCCCACTTGGTTCCATCGTGCTCCAGCTTCACCGTAGCCATCAACTGGCGCTGTCCCTGTTCGCTCAATTTCCACCGTCCCATGTGATGACTGCAAGCGACAATGCCGGGCCGAATGCCTTCCGTTACCCAGGCGCGCACGACGTAGTAACCAATCTCAGTTTCTACCCGCACCAAATCGCCTGTTCGCACCGCAAGCTCTGCTGCATGCTGCGGATGAATCCACAGTGGATTCGTGTGCGCAATCTCATCAAGCCATTTCGCGTTGGCGCTACGCGTGTGGATTTGCACCGGCAAGCGAAACGTTGAAATCAGAATCGTCTGGTCCGGATCGAGATTGTCAGGATGTACATGACTCTTGAAGTATGTGGGAATCGCGTATTCATGCCAGCCCCAGTCGGCCAGCGTACGCGAATAGAATTCCAGCCTGCCGCTCTGAGTGGGGAAGCCGCGCACAATTTCACTGCCAAGCTTCAGTCCGGCCAAGCGCCGGCCATCTTCATCACCGTCGGGACTGGGAACTGGAACGATATTCGGGGAAGCAGGCTTTGCCGCGCGCGTGAACACTCGGCCAAAACTATCCTCGCGAATATCCTCGAGCTCATTGGCCGGCACTCGCTCTTCATATATCGCACCGACCTTCCGGCTGATCTCGAAAGCCCCATAGCGTCGCATGTATTCGAACGGTGTCACGTTCTCTGCCGCGGCTTTCTCCGGCAGCCCGGGAATTGAGTTGTCAAAAATCCATTCGTAGTATTCATCAACTCCAAGTCGCGTGCCGGGATTCTTCTTCGACTCGGCATATTGCCTGATGCCGAGCGAGCCATCAGGATCAATTCGCCAGGTCAGTTCCAGCCAGAACTCGTTTTCTTCCCAAACCTCTCCAGGATTCACTTCGCGCGTGTCGTTGATCTTTTCGCCACTGCGCTCCCGCGCGGCGCGCATGACTGGCTGCCTAAAACCAAGCCATTGGGAATCGTGGGTTTCGTAGGAATGTATGTCGTGACGTTCCGAACCATGGCCCATCGGCAGAATGTAATCGGCGAAGTACGCGGTCTCGTTCCATGTCGGAGTCAGCGCAACATAGCACCCGACCAAATCTGGATCAGTTAGCATTTCAATCCACGAGAACCCGTCAGGATTCGTCCAGACGGGGTTGTAAACGCGCGTGAAATAAACTTCGAGCCGACCGCGTCCGTCCTTTAACAGGTGCGGCAGCAGAAACGACATTTCATGCATCGATAGCGGATACTCGCGCGGCCAGTTGGTTTCGTTCCACATCTTCGGGTGCGGCGGCGTGTATATCGGCTTGGGCACAAACTTGTTCCAGGCATTAGGAAAGACGCCGCCTTCCGTTGCCACTGCGCCCAGCAAAGCATTGAGCATGAAGAGCGCGCGGGCGACGGTCCAGCCGCCGCTGACGCCGGACGAAACACTGCGCCAGTTGTGACTGGAGAAGCGTGTGCCGGCGGTGGAGACGAGCTTTGCGATCTCTTCAAGCACGCGCGCGTCCACGCCTGATTCTTGTGCGGCAAACTCGAACGAATACGAGCTGTAGAGTTCCTTCAGGACGCGTTCGAAGTTCTCGAAGTTTGTCTCGATCTCTGGATGCTCGATCGCCAGGTACTCTTCCCAGTTCCACCAGCGGCGCACGAAGTCGCGATTGTACAGACTGTTTTGAATCAGGTAATTGGCAATCGCCAGGAGCATTGCCGTCTCTGAACCTGGATAAGGCGAGACCCAGTAGTCGGCATGTGTGGCCGTGTGCGACAGGCGCGTGTCAAAGACGATGAGTTTCGCGCCGTTGGCCTTGCCGTCGATAACGCGTTGCGCATGCGGATTGAAGTAATGGCCGGACTCCAGGTGCGCGCTGATGAGCAAAATCACTTTGGCGTTAGCGTGATCGGGACTGGGGCGATCCAGTCCCATCCAGAGTTGATAGCCTTCGCGGCTGCCGGATGAACAGATGTTCGTATGCGAGTTGTGTCCGTCAACGCCCCAGGCGGCGAGTATGCGTTCAGTAAAGCCATCTTCGCCGGGACGACCGACGTGATACATGATCTCGTTTCGCCGCTCTTCCACGATCGCTTTGCGTATGCGTAATGCGATGTCGTCGAGCGCTTCTTCCCAGCCGACGCGTTCCCACTTTCCTTCGCCGCGTTTTCCGGTTCGCTTCAGCGGATAGAGAATGCGGTCGGGATCGGTTATCTGGTTCAGCGTGGCGGGGCCTTTGGCGCAGTTGCGTCCGCGCGAGCCAGGATGCTCGGGATTGCCCTCGAACTTCTGTACTTCACCGGTTACTTTATCGATGTAGGCGAGCAAGCCGCACGCCGATTCGCAGTTGAAGCAGGTGGTGGGTACGAGTGAATAATTGCGCTCTTTGCGTTTGGGCCACGCCCGGGAGTCAAGTTCAGTCCAATCATCCCAACGCTCTTTGGGCGGATAGGCAGCGAGATGAATTCGGCTGGGGCCCGGATAGTAAGTCTCGCCGCGAGCTTCGGTTTCTTCGCGGGCTGCATTGACCCGCTTATTTTGGTCTTCAGA
>DASXRU010000127.1:0-3511 GCA_036506395.1 Pyrinomonadaceae bacterium
TGGTCAGGGACTGGCCGGCGCTGACCTTCGTTCCCATGTGGAATCCCGTCTGGGCTGGCTCTACGAAGCTCTAACTGAACAAATCAATCGGGCCATCAGCCATGGAACAAAAATCGGAGAGGCGTGCAATGTAACCGACCGCAACGCCGCCGACTGCGCGACCGCTTTTTTGGCCGAGTTACCGTCAATTCGAAGTTTGATGGCAGGTGATGTCCAGGCAGCATACGATGGCGACCCGGCGGCAAACTGCCTGGACGAAATCATCTTTAGCTATCCCAGCGTCTACGCTGTCATGGTCTATCGAGTTGCGCATGAGCTTTACCGGATGGAAGTGCCGCTGATTCCCCGCATCATGACGGAGCACGCGCATCATCGCACCGGCATAGACATTCATCCCGGAACGCGCATCGGCTCGCGGTTCTTCATCGATCATGGAACCGGAGTTGTAATTGGCGGTACCGCCGTCATCGGCAACAACGTCAAGCTATTTCAGGGCGTCACGATCGGCGCCTTCTCGTTCGATAAGGAAGATGGCGGCGAGCTCATTCGTAATACCAAGCGACATCCTACGATCGAAGACGACGTGGTGATTTACGCCGGCGCCACCATCCTGGGCGGGGACACCGTAATCGGGCGCGGCAGCGTGATTGGCGGCAACGTTTGGCTGACGCACAGTGTCCCTCCGGGCACACGTGTTCTGCAGGACTCTCCAAACCTGCGGATTATTCCGGCGGACGAAGTTGCTTCCTGAAGGAGGTTCGCGGAAGAGCATGGCGATTGAAAGTTTAGTAGCAGTAGAACGGAAAAACGAGTCTTTCGTTCCTCCCGTAGCTACAACGGAACCCCCACGCCATTCGGTTTGGGGGTTCCGCTGTTAAAGGGGAGGAGTTTAACCGGGTTTGTACCAGGAAGGATACTCTGTAAATGGGCCCCCTCTCGAAAAGCATTCTTCTATTCGTTCTGAACTGGCTCGACGCCCAACTTACGCTCGTGTGGGTGCGCACTAACCTGGCGACGGAAGGCAACGGCTTGATGGCTCGCCTGCTGAATTTCGGTGACAATCCATTCTTAATTGCGAAACTTGTTATTGGTGCCTTTGCGGCGTACGTCCTCTATCGCTGCTCGCATCTGCCCCTGGCCCGGCGCGGCATGCAGTTCGTTCTGAGTATTTACTTCGCTATCATGTTCATACATGCGGCCACGGCCCTCTCGGCCCTGGGCTGGCACGGCCCTGAAACCATGATTGGTTATCTGGGCAGCCTGCCCCACGCTTTCGTCTCCCTTTTCTCTTAAGATTCTCGCCTCTTCACAGCCTATTACCTCGGCCGAATCGGCTGAAAAACCGCAAAAAAGAAACCTGACCCTGTCTTCAAGCGTTTTAGAAGAACGGGAATTCTGCGAAAATAATCCGGATCGTCAGCGCCAGGACGAACGGATCGCGCAGGCCGGCTATGGCAGCGCGCAACGAGAACAGCCCCAGGCGCATCTGAATCCCATCCATGTCCCTGGTCATAAAATCAAAGAATCGAGAAATGCCATGTACAAAATTTCAGCACGTCATATTCTGATCATCGCCCTGGTTTCGGGCCTGTTTGCCGCCCTGGGAGTCCTGGCGGTCGATCGCCTGTCCAGCCGCTGGCAACCGAGCGGCGCAGCATTCACGGAAGCCCCGGCAGCAGGTATCAGTGATCCTGCCCTGGCCACTGACGAACAAAACAACATCGAAGTCTACAAAGCGATCGCGCCCGGAGTTGTGAACATCCACTCCATGTCCTACATGCGAGACTTCTTTGGTATGGTCGAGCCCGCTGAAGGATCAGGCTCCGGCTCGGTCATCGATACACAGGGAAATATCCTGACCAACTACCACGTGATCGAACGCGCGGAGAAACTTACCGTCAGCTTCGGGGGCGATCGTAACTATCCCGCCACAGTTATCGGCGGTGACCCGGACACGGACCTGGCAGTAATCAGATTAACTACGCCACCGAAAGAGCCTTTGACGATCGTGCCGTTGGCAGATTCCGACAGGCTGACGGTCGGGCAAAAAGTGCTGGCTATCGGCAATCCTTTCGGTCTGGATCGCACGCTGACTACGGGCGTTATCAGTGGACTACAGCGTCCGATTCGCGGCCGGAATGGCCATCCTATCGAAGGCGCAATCCAAACTGATGCGTCGATCAATCCCGGAAACTCCGGCGGACCCTTGCTGGACTCGCATGGAAGAATGATCGGGATCAACTCGCAAATACTTTCTCCTTCAGGCGCGTCCGCCGGAGTGGGTTTCGCAGTTCCCGTGAACATTGCCAAACGCATCGTGCCGCAATTGGTGCGCAACGGCTCAGTGCGCCGGCCTAAACTGGGAATCACTTCGCGGGACGTCGAGGCGCTGCGCAATCAGGTCCAACTACCTGTGTCCGAAGGTGTGATGATCTGGGAAGTTGCTGCCGGCGGCGCAGCCGCTAATGCGGGCTTGCGAGGTCTAACCCAAACAGAGGACGGCGATGTCGAAATCGGCGACATTATCGTCGGAATTAACGGCCAGAAAGTGGGCAACAGCGATGACCTCTATCACATTCTGGATAAGCACGAAGTAGGCGAGACTGTGAATGTGGAGATAATGCGAAACGGCCGGCGTACTACTGTGCCGGTGCGGTTGGCCGAGGCTCCCTCCAGTCGCGGTGTTATCCGGAGATAATCGCTGTCGACGGCAGTTCGGTTGAACCAATCTCAAGGTGGCCAGGTGTAATGCCTGACCACCTTTGCGTTTTGAGGTCAGAGTTCTTCTCCTAAATTCCACGGGACTGTTCAGTTCAACTCCAATGTTGCGGAGCATGAGATATGCGGCAGCGAGGGTCGAACCTTCTTTAGCCGCCTTCAGGCGGCTTTCCCGCAGGGTTACTAGACCGGGCGTTTGACGCCCGGGTTATGACGCAACAAAATCCCAAAGCCCGTTTCAACGGGCTTACCTCTGCGGGCTTTCACAATGATCTAAAGCCGCTGATTCCAAGCACGCTGGAAGCGCGCTAAGGGTTAACGTGCTCGGCTGAACCCAGCGCTGGTCTATCAACCCTGCGGGAAAGCCGCCCAAAGACGGCTCGAGGCCAAAAAGCATCGCGCCGTTTCAACTCCACCAGCACCTGAATTCAACGCCGCTTGGACTTTTCATCCGGCTGTAATAAAGTCAGCCGTCTCAAATTAAAGAATTCAGCACTCGACGAAAGCTATGAAGATCTCTGTGCCGGAAGACTCAATACGCAAACTTACCTCGCGCTTGCAACAGGCCAATAACGCATTTGCGGCGAAGTATCCCGGAGAAAGCGGCCGCCGCCAGCCAGTGCATACCGTCTATGGCGGCGCACATCTGTTTAAGTCCGATTCCGCAGAGCGGCTTGGTACGGTAGCGCTACGCACGCTCATGGAATACGCGCCCGACTTCACCACCCTCGCCCAGGCGATCGGATTACCTGGGGCTGCCGAATTGCCGCGCTCAGCGGATCAGATCCCCAGG
>DASXRU010000128.1:0-5315 GCA_036506395.1 Pyrinomonadaceae bacterium
CCATCAGGCGGGCCAGATCAGCGCCGGCGATGCGATTGCGGTGGATGGGAAGGGACGTGTGTTTGTCAGCGACTCGAAAGGCGTCCAGGTGTTTGATGCGGATGGCCGCTACCTGGCCGTCTTCAAACCCGAGGGCGTAGCATCAGGCATGGTCTTCAATGACAAGAACGAACTATTCATCGTCGCACGGAATAAGGTGATCAAGTTTGCGTTGAATCAATGAGTTTGAAGCAACACTAAAGGAACCTCTGATCAAATACCGCGAAGCGGTTACGACCCCCAGATTTTCCATTTGTCATTTCTCATTTCTCATTTGTCATTGCAGTTCCTGGTGACGCGCTTTTCTTGAGCTCCGTGCACCCCGGGTAGCAAATGGTGAATACAACTTGAAGTGCAACCTCCAACTTGAATTCTTAAATGGAAAATGAGAAATGACAAATGACAAATCTGGAGGCCGCACCGCTTCGCGGTACAAAGCTGGCATCGCGCTAATTTACGCGATGAGTGCTCGCCATGATGAAAAAAAAGGTCCTCTTGCTCTCCGCCTCAGCCGGCGCCGGCCACGTTCGCGCCGCTCAGGCCATTGAAAAAGCTTTCCAGGAACTCGGCGAGGTACGGGAGGTCCGCCACGTTGATATTCTCGAATTCACCAGCAAAGTCTTCCGCCATCTATATTCCAAAGCTTATATCGAACTCGTCAACAAACTACCCGAAGTGCCGGGCTGGTTTTATGACAAGTTCGACACGCCGTGGAAGAACGAGCGCCGCCGCCTCGCGCTCGACAAACTTAACACGCGTCCCTTCGTCAAACTGCTGCGCGAATACCAACCCGATCTAATAGTTTGTACGCACTTCCTCCCCGCTGAGATCGTCTCGTGGCTCAAAGCCAAAGAGCGCATCGCCAGCCGCCAAGCCATAATCGTCACCGACTTCGACGTTCATGCGATGTGGCTCTGCCATCATTACGAACAATACTTCGTAGCGATTGACGAATCACGCGCCTACCTTGAAGCCCTCGGAATCCCGCGCGACAAGATAACCGTCAGCGGCATCCCGATTGACCCGGTCTTTGCCTTACCCAAAGACAAACAGCAAATGCGCCTTAAACACGGGTTGGCGCCCGACCGCGCGACGATCCTACTTTCCGCTGGTGGATTCGGCGTCGGCTCAGTGGACGCGCTCGTCAATTCGCTACTTCCGCTGCAGCATTCAGCCCAGATAGTTGCTATCTGCGGGCGCAATGAGAAATTGAAAAAGCGTTTGGCCAAACTGGCGGCGCGCATCAAGCCGGATGCGACAGTGATCTTGAAACCGTTCGGTTACACGCTGGAGATGGATGAGCTTATGGCGGCGTCGGATCTGGTGCTGGGGAAACCGGGCGGACTGACAACCTCAGAGGCGCTGGCAAAGGGATTGGTCTTCGTCATCGTCAACCCGATTCCCGGGCAGGAGGAACGCAACTCGGATCACCTGCTGGAAGCAGCTGCGGCGATTCGTTGCAACAACCTGCCGACGCTTGCTTATAAACTCGATCGCCTGCTCGCCGACCCTGTTCGTTTCGCCAACATGCAAGCGAATGCCTGCGGAATGGCGCAGCCGAATGCGGCGCGTAACATCGTGCAAAAACTGTTAAAGTTGAGCTGAGTCAGACCCAATAGTGCCGGCCTAACGGTGCAGATCAACAAAGGTGGTCCACAGATTACGCAGATTACAGACGGGAGTAAACAGGTGCGCGACACTGGGTTCGTCATGACCGGCAAGAAGCATTCGATATTTAGGATTGGCTCGGTGTTCATAGTTGTTGGGACGTTTGTCGCCAATGCCCTCTTCGACACTACGGCAAGCAGCAGCGGATCGGGGTTCGTTAAATCGGGCCGCGGCGTCACGAGCAGCGAGCCGCACCTAAAGCCCTCTGCTGCCGACGCCCGCCATCTCGTAGCTCTTACTCAACGCAAATCAGCTCCCAGGCCGTTCGCCGAGGCCGCCAAACGCAACGCACAGCTCCGCACCGAACTCAACTGGATCCTGGGTGGTAAGACGCAACGTGGTTGGTATCTCTACACGCCTCTAATCAACAGCCTGCTCCACACAGAAAAGAACGATACGTCAGTGGGCTTCGCGTCCGCGCTCGCACGTTGGCAGAAGACGACGGGCCTGACACCAAGCGGCGTGCTGGATGAAGGAACTCTGTACGCGATGATTTCTTATTGGCAGGGGCGACGGCTCAAGGATCGATCCGTTGCCCAGCCGGATCAACTCATCACAGCCCCGATCGCAGACTTTTACGATCCCACCCGCGCTGTCGAACTCCTGAAAGTCGAACGTCAGACCTACGCCGCCTACAGGCGCATGGTCGCGGCCGCAGTCGCCGATCGCTCGCTCGGTCTCGCTCGCGTTGGGAGAGGCGCAAAGGCGCAGCTTGCGCCAGGTGAAAAGTATTTGAAGATTGTGTCGGCGTTCCGATCGCGTGAATACCAGGAACAGTTGCGCCGCGAGTCGCCGAATGCGGGCAGCGCCGGCCTCGCTGTCAATAGCCCTCACTTCACCGGGCGCGCCCTCGATCTCTACGTCGGCGGCGAAGCGGTTGACACTAGCGACGCAAATCGCGCGGTGCAGGTTCAGACGCATGTCTACAAGTGGCTCGTCCGCAACGCCGAGCGGTTCGGGTTCCGGCCCTATTTCTACGAGCCGTGGCACTGGGAATACACGCGGTAACATCAGCGTTGGATCAAGGGTGCCAAGAGTAAGAGACGATTTTCCATTTTTCATTTTTCATTTTCCATGGAATTCGAGTTGGAGGTTGCACTTCAAGTTGAATTCAAGTTGGAGGGTGCGCTTCAAGTTGAATTCACCATTTTCTACCTGGGGCGCACAGAGCTTTTCTACCTGGGGTGCACAGAGCTCTGAAAAAGCGCGTTACTTCGGTCTGCAATGACAAATGAGAAATGAGAAATGACAAATGGAAAATCTCCCGGTCTTGCCCGTTGGTGACAATACAAGCGATCAAGCGGCGACCTTCTTCACCTTGGACTTCGCCTTTGGCGGGATAATCGGAACCACGTGTCCATCCTCGAGCGCCGTTCCGTGTTCGATGCTGCTGGTGGGAACTACCAACTGCGTGTGGCGGCTCACCTTCGATAGCATCCGTTTCATTGTTTTTTCGTCGAGTTTCGAAACATCAACGTTCGAAGACTGAAGCTCGGCACGCAGACGCCCTGTCCGGTTCGTGCCGCGGCCGTACACGTCCGGATAAATGTGGAGCACATGGTCCTCGACCACCAGCGTGTCGTAGTTGATATCCACCGGCACCGGTTCTTCAAGCCGAACGACGAGCATCCGCAAGTTACGCTTCGCGGCCGCAATGCGCTTTGGCGAAACCGGCGCGTTTCGGGCGGCGATAATCTTCTCGGCGAGGTCGTAGAGCTCGGGACGCAACATTCTCACGCAGCCGTGCGAAACGAGGTTTCCGATGTCACTGGCTTTTGCCGCCTGGTGAATGAGGTAACTGTCGCCCAAGGGGATTTTCATTTTGCCGAGCGGGTTGCGTGGATCGCTGGCCTTAATCACCTCGCCGGGGCTGACGCTTTTTATTTCCTGCACCCAGTCGCTCGGCGGCGGTATCCAATCCGGATTCCAGATGATCGCTTTTGCCTCACGGTCGCCGATGTAGAGGGGATGCGCCTTCATTCCGACGCCGACAAAATAAGACTTCACCTCCTTGCCGTTCTGCCACAGTGTCAGGCGGAAGGAAGGCACGTTCAAAGTTAACCGGATGTCCGGCTGGTTAGGCTCGAAGTCGGCAGTCAGGATGTGACCGCCGGTCAGCTTGTCCGATCGTTCCGACTCATTCGGGTCAAGAACCGTCTGTGTTGTCGGTGACGTCTGTGGTGTCGGTGACGTCTGTGGTGTCGGTGACGCCTGCGGCGTCTGTGCTGATACGGTTTTCCAGCCCGCTGCTGCGATGCACAGAAAAATGAGCAGGGCCAGGGCCCCGCAGTTTAGGTATTTGAATGGTAAGGTAATACGCCTGGAATCAATCATAGAAGTTCTGGCCTGCGCACGGAGAAAGATGCAGATCCTTCCGCTCGAAACGCCGTAAGCGGTCGTCATTTTCGTTGAGCTCATACGGTAATATGATTCTAGATGACTTTGGTAGAGTAAGCTAGAGGTTATTAGGTAGTGTCTTGATTCGGGAAGTGGGCGTTCAGAGTACCGACTTTAGTCGGGCTTTCAGCCTGTGAAAAGCCCGACTAAAGTCGGGACTCTAAACAACTGGTAATCACAATGCTTCTTAAAGCGGCAATCAACGGGGGGCGAACGAAAGCGGAGCATCCTGCCGTGCCTGTGACTCCTGATGAACAAGCGGCCGCGGTCATTGAATGTGTGAAGGCCGGAGCCCAAGCCATTCACCTTCATGTCCGTTCAGTCTCGGGCGCCGAAAGTCTCAATGCAGAGGATGTCAGCCGCACCCTATTGGCAGTGCGCTCTGCATCATCAACTGCGCAGATCGGTGTTAGCACGGGCGCGTGGATTTTGCCGGATCCTGCGGCGCGCTTGCAGGCGGTGGCAGCGTGGGAAGCTCTGCCTGATTTTGCGTCGGTGAATTTCAGTGAAATGGGATCAGTTGAACTGGCCCAACTGCTGCTTTCGCGCGGCGTGGGTGTTGAGGCTGGACTTTGTGATGCCGAAGCGGGAAAGGCCTTTCTAAAAAGCGGATTGGTTCCTGATTGCATTCGGGTGTTGCTTGAGCCTCAGGAGCAGGTAATGGAGAAGGCACTCCAAAACGTCAAGCAGATTGAAAGAGTATTAGAATCAGCAACCGCTGCAGGCGCACTTCCTTTTCTGCTTCACGGCACCGAAACGACGGTCTGGCCGATGATGACCCAGGCGATGGTTCGCGGGTATGGCGCGCGGATAGGTTTCGAGGACACGCTGCTTCTGCCCAACGGAAGAGTGGCGCAAAGCAATGGCGAGTTAGTCAGGGAGGCGGTTCAGAGAATTAAGGGCTTTGGCTTGGAGATTGCGGATTATTGATTGTGACGTAGGAAGCGGAAGACTTTCCATATATCATTTTTCATTTCTCATTTGCCATTACTTTCGTGAACAGCCCGGCGGCTTCCACAGTCAACTCGGTCACCAATGAAAAATGAGAAATGACAAATGACAAATGGAAAATCTTCCCTAAACCTCATACTAAGACTCATCTACATTCTCGCGTCCATCGCCAGCCTCGTTAACGGCGCCTGGATGCTCCTCTTTCCACTCTCCTGGTACACGGAATTTCCAGCCGGCGTTTCACACACTGGCCCATTCAA
>DASXRU010000129.1:0-9142 GCA_036506395.1 Pyrinomonadaceae bacterium
CTGCGCGACGCGCATTCGATTATTGACTTCGCTGAAGATTGTCGGCTTGAAGAAGTATCCGTTCTCGAATCCTGCTTCAAGCTCTGGCGCTTCACCACCGCTCAGGACGGTGGCTCCTTCTTCACGCGCAATCCCGACGTAACTCTTGATGCGATCGAGCTGCTCCATGGAAACCTGTGGCCCCATCAAAGTTGCCTTGTCCATAGGGTTGCCCACCTTCACGCCTTCGGCCTTCGCTTTGAAGCGATCCAGGAACTCGTCCTTCACTTTCTCTTCAAGGAAAATGCGCGAGCCGGCACAGCAAACCTGGCCCTGATTAAAGAAGATGCCCATCATCGCCCCGTTTACGGCCTGGTCGATGTCGGCATCGGCGAAAACAATGTTCGGCGCCTTGCCACCCAGCTCCAGCGAAACCTTCGTCAGATTTTCAGCCGCTGCTTTGGCGATTAGTTTCCCCACTTCGGTCGAGCCGGTAAAGGCGACCTTGTCTATGCCTGGATGCGCGGCCAGCGCAGCGCCGGCAGTCTCGCCATAGCCGGGAACAATATTCACGACGCCATCGGGGAAGCCGGCTTCCTGAATCAACTTCGCCAGCTCCATGGCGGTAACCGGTGTTTGTTCGGCGGGCTTCAGCACAACTGTGTTGCCGGCGGCGAGTGCCGGGGCCAGCTTCCAAGCGGCCATCAGCAGGGGAAAGTTCCAGGGAATAATCTGCCCGCACACGCCGACTGGCTCGCGCAGGGTGTAGTTGAACATCTGTCCCGGCACGGGAATGGTTTCGCCTTCGATCTTCGTGGCATAGCCGGCAAAGTACTCGAAGTTCTCCACTGCCTGGGGCACATCGACGTAAAGCGATTCGCGAATCGGTTTGCCGTTGTCGCCAGTTTCAAGCTCGGCCAGTTCATTCGCATGCTGCTCGATCAGTTGGGCCAGCTTGTAAATCATTCGCCCTCGATCACGGGCGCTGATTTTTGACCACTTGCCTTCGAAGGCGCGGCGCGCAGCCGCTACGGCTTTGTCGATGTCTGCCTTGTCGCCCTCGGCAACTTCGGCGAATGTCTCGCCGGTCGCCGGGTTTGGCGAGTTGAAGGTCTTGCCCGATTCGGCATCAACGAACTGGCCGTCGATGAAGAGTTGGTACTTGCGCGGTGTAGTGGTCTCAGCGGGTTTCACAGATGACATTAGAAAGCTCCTTCTAGTTCAGTCGGCTCAAACCACAGCTCAAGCGCTTCCTTGGCGTTAGCAATGGCTTCGTCTTCAGTATCGCCTGCCGAGGCGCAGCCCGGAAGCTCAGGGAATACCGAGGAGTAGCGGCCGGTCTCACGATCCTTTTCGACTATTAAACGCAGCTTCATGGCAGCAATGATAACTTTGCCTGCTGAAAACGTCCACCGGCTCTCCGCCACTTTACCGCGTTGGCGCTCTGGCCCATGTCAGCGTATGTTTGCAGACTATGACTGAGAATTCGTGGCCGTCTTTGTTCCTCGAAGAATGGCAGGACACGCTGGCGACATTGCACATGTGGGCCCAGATCGTCGGCAAAATTCGTCTCAAGCAAACGCCGCTAATCAACCACTGGTGGAACGCTGCGCTTTACGTTTCGGCGCGCGGTCTGACAACCTCGCCTATACCCCACCAGGATCGTATCTTCGAGATTGAATTCGATTTCATCGATCATAAACTGCGAATAGACTGCAGCGACGGCTCGCTGACAACGCTGGCTCTGCGGCCTCAATCAGTTGCCGAGTTTTATCGTGAAGTGATGGCGACGTTACATGGCCTGGGAATCGATATAAAGATTTGGCCGATGCCGGTGGAGATCCCAAATCCGATTCGCTTCGATCAGGACCACACGCATGCGAGCTACGACGCTGAGTACGTTAATCGATTCTGGCGCGCGCTGGTGAAAATTGACGAAGTGTTCAAGGAGTTTCGCTCGCGTTTTATCGGCAAAGTCAGTCCGGTGCATTTCTGGTGGGGCAGCTTCGACCACGCCGTCACGCGCTTCTCCGGCCGTCCCGCGCCGCCACGCGAAGGCGCCGACAAGATAACGCAGGAGGCCTACTCCCACGAAGTGATCAGTCACGGATTTTGGCCCGGCGGCAACGCCGCGCAGGCAGCCTTCTACTCGTACGCCGCCCCCGAACCCGCAGGCTTCGCCGACTCGAAGATCAAACCCTCGGACGCATTCTACTCGCAGGATTTGAAGGAATTTTTGTTGCCGTACGATGCCGTGCGCCAGTCGCCTTCACCGGAAAGCGCATTGATGGATTTTCTGCAAAGCACCTATGAGGCAGGCGCTAATCTCGCCAAGTGGGATCGTGCGGCATTGGAGCGTTAGGAATTTTCTTTCAAGAGTACCGCCAGTGGGCGTTCAGAGTACCGACTTCAGTCGGGCTTTTTCCTATCTTGAGAACGGCCCGACTAAAGTCGGTACTCTAAACGCCCACTTAACCTGGGTTGGATGATTGGCCCATCAGAAATCTGTTGTGCCTGCCAGCAACTGCCGCAAGACGTACTGCAGGATGCCGCCGTGCAAGAAGTAATCGATCTCGATGGGCGTATCGATGCGCAGGATCAGCGGCACATTCTCAGTTACTCCGTTTGCGCGATGAACCACCAACGTCACACGCTGACGCGGTTTCACTTCGCCTTCCAGGCCCGTGATGTCGAATGTCTCGGTACCGTCGAGTCTCAAAGACGCTGCGTTGGTGCCCTCTTCAAATTGGCACGGCAGCACCCCCATGCCGACCAGATTGCTGCGATGGATGCGTTCGAAGCTTTGCGCTATCACCACCTTCACCCCGAGCAACCTCGTCCCCTTCGCGGCCCAGTCGCGCGAGCTGCCGGTGCCGTACTCCTGTCCGGCAATCACAACCAGCGGCACACCTTCCGCCTGATACTTCATCGCCGCATCATAGATGCTTAAGCGCTCTCCGCTCGGCTGGTGGATTGTGACGCCGCCTTCGGTGCCCGGCACCATCAGGTTCTTGATGCGAACGTTGGCAAACGTTCCCCGCAGCATCACCTGGTGATTACCCCGCCGCGAGCCATAGCTGTTGAAGTCTTCGATCGTTATCCCCTGCTGTTGCAGGTAAAGGCCGGCAGGAGAATTGGACTTGATTGCGCCGGCCGGACTAATGTGGTCCGTCGTTACGGAGTCGCCAAAGATCGCCAGCGCCCGCGCTGCCCTAACGTCGTGCATCCGGCCCACCTGAGGACCAAATCCTTCGAAGTAGGGCGGCTCCTGGATGTACGTTGACTGCGGATCCCAGTCATAAACCTGCCCGCCAGTGGTAGGAATCTCGTTCCATAAAGGATTCTGTTCCGCGAAGTCGCTGTACAACTTGCGATAAGTTTCACTGTCGAACGCCGAGCGCATTAGCTCACCGACCTCCGCGGTATGAGGCCAGATGTCGCGCAGAAAAACATCGCCGCCGTCCTTGCCTTTACCGAGCGGCTCCTGCGACATATCGATGTTCACCCGGCCGGCGAGGGCAAAAGCCACAACCAATGGCGGGCTCATCAGGAAGTTCGCCTTGATGCTCTGGTGCACGCGCGCCTCGAAGTTGCGATTGCCCGAAAGGACACTGGCGCCAATCAGATCGTGTTCGCTCAAAACTTCTTCGATGCGTGGATCGAGCGGGCCGCTATTGCCGATGCAGGTGGTGCACCCATAACCGACCAGATTGAAGCCAAGTTCGTTCAGGTATGGCTGTAGCCCGGTCCTTTCAAGATACTCGGTCACTACGCGCGAGCCGGGCGCCAGCGAGTTTTTCACGGAGGGACTTACCTTCATACCCCGTTCGACGGCTTTCTTAGCCAGCAGTCCCGCCGCCAGCATCACGCTGGGGTTCGAGGTGTTCGTGCACGAGGTAATCGCGGCAATCAAAACGTCGCCGTGCCCCAGATCAATCTGAGCTCGCGGAAACTCTATCGGCAAGACCTCCTCCACGCGATCGGGCGTGGGCCGGTTATTGACCATTTCCGTTTCAGACCACACACTCGTGTTTTTGGCGCTGGTATCGTTACTCCTGGTCGCCGGCACACTCTCAGAGTGCTGTTCGCCACCACCGGCCACGTGAATGCCGTAATCGACATGATCTCCGATCGCCGCACGATGACGGCGGCCGATGTCGTCGTTTGATTTGCCGTACCCACCTTCCGAAACCGGTTTCTGCAGCAGCTGGTTGAATTGGTTCTTGAGATTCGGAAGGTCGATTCGATCTTGCGGCCGTTTCGGTCCGGCAACACTTGGTTGAATTGAAGAAAGCTCAAGTTCGAGCACTGTGCTGTAATCGCACTCGCCTTTTTGCGGTATGCCGAACATGCCCTGGGCCGTGAAATAGTTCCGTACCGCGTTAACGTGTTCTTCGGTGCGACCGGTGGCTTCGAGGTAAAGACACGTTTCCTCGTCCACTGGGAAAAAACCCATAGTGGCCCCGTACTCCGGCGACATGTTCGCAATCGTCGCGCGATCGGTAGCGGACAAGCTGGCCGCGCCTTCTCCATGAAACTCAACGAACTTGCCCACCACCTTGGCCTGGCGCAGCATTTCCGTGACCCGCAACACGAGGTCGGTTGCGGTGACGCCATCGCGCAACTTGCCGCTCATGTGAACACCAACGACATCCGGCGTCAGGAAATATACCGGCTGGCCCAACATGGCGGCTTCCGCTTCAATCCCGCCGACGCCCCAGCCCACAATTCCCAGGCCGTTTATCATCGTAGTATGTGAATCGGTCCCTACCAGCGTGTCGGGGTAGTAAAGTCCATGCTTTTCCCAGACGGACTTCGCCAAATATTCCAGGTTGACCTGATGGCAAATTCCTATTCCCGGCGGTATGACACGAAAGCCGTCGAAGCCCTGCGTGCCCCACTTGAGGAATTGATACCGCGAGTTGTTTCGCTTGAACTCCATTTCCATGTTCTTGGTGAACGCGTCGCTGGTACTGGAGAAGTCCACCTGGACCGAGTGATCAATCACCAGATCAACCGGAACCAGCGGCTCGATGATGGCGGGGTTCTTTCCCAAACGCGCTACTGCCGAACGCATGGCCGCCAAATCTACCAGTAGCGGAACGCCGGTAAAGTCCTGCAACAACACGCGCGCGACCACGAACGGTATTTCCGCGGTGCGTTCGGCGCGCGGATTCCAGGTTGCCAGGGCGCGCACGTTTCCTTCGGTGATCTTCTTGCCGTCAAAGTTTCGTAGAACGGATTCCAGGACGATGCGAATACTGACAGGCAGTTTGGAAATCGGACCAATTCCTTCCTTTTCCAATTGAGGCAAAGAGAAGAACTGGCCGGAGCGGCCGCGATTGGGCTCGAACCGCTGTAGCGAATTAAACAGGGCAGGCGGCATAGAAGATCGGGAGTGCGCTCAAGACGAAGGTCAAAGGCGCCCTTCGCGCAGACATCTGCGAATGGAGTACGTTAAATTGTTTTAGCAATTTCAAGTGTAGAGGCGCATCGGGCAATCGTCAAGCGAACGATTTGTAGAGGAGTGGTTCAGTTTGAGCATGCTGCATCCACTTTGCTTCAGTTCTCATTCACACCGTGGCTTCAGCCCGGTGGAAAAGACTGCATAAAAATGTATTGAACCATTTCAACGGTTTTGCCAAGAGCTTTTCAGACTGCGACGCAAGAGCAAACCATTGAAACGGTTCGGCGACTTTCAAGAAAGTGCGTAGTCACCGGGCTGAAGCCGCGGTGTAAATGAAAGGTCGGAAAGCCAAATGAACTATGCATTTCGAGAGCTCAACGGTCACATCACCGCGCCCAGGATTGCTCAATCGGTGAAGCATTGTTATAGTTGCGCCGCTGAACAATCGTCATTTTGAGCGGCGCATATTTTGCGATGCGCATTATTGGCTTGCGTGCGCGGTCGTCCGGACTTTTCGATTAAGGGGAATAACGTGGCTAAAGAAGATTCCAACGATTTCGAGTATCTGAGTAACGATCCGGCATTCGTACCCGATCCGGAAATCGAGGCGTTCATGGAGGAAGAAATCTCGCGTGCGCCGAAGGATCCCGAACTGCTGGCCCAACGTCTGCGAAACAATACGGCAGCGTCACCATCAGATTCCGGCGGCGATCTTGATGCTACCTGGGAAGACGTGAACGAGGACGGCTCGGAGACTGTTGCCGGCGATAATCCAACTCCTGATCAATCCATGGTAGAAGAGAATGCGCGCGCGGTCGGCGTCAGCTTTGAAGACAACGAAGAGCTTGAATTCATAGACAAGATCGAGCGCCGCGACCGTGACCGGTTTGAACTCGATGAGCGTTCCAAGACGGATGACGATTCGATTTAGTAGGACAGGCATTCCTGCCTGTCTAGTACCTTGCGCCCACATTCCCACGAGGGCCAAAGGCCCGAAATGAAAAAGCCCGGGGCAGCGCCCCAGGGAAGATGGTGATCTTCTTAAACTGTAAAGCGCTGAAGGCGCGAAATAAAGAGACGAAAGTGCTTATTTCGCGCCTTCAGCGCTTGGGATCCTTACCGAACCATACCTGGGCCGTTGGCCCAGGCTTTTACATTTCGCGCCCTTGGCGCTTGTAGTTTCGGTCGCGCGGCCAATCCGAGTGCAAGCTGCATCAGGTGGTCAAACTTCGAGTCCTCCGCTACTGTTTCTGACAGGCAGGAATGCCTGTCCTACGGCGCAAAGTTCGCTCGGGGTTGTAGGGTCACGCTCTTTACCACGATGCTCGGATCCGGGCGCTCAGTCCCCTCCTTCACCGGCGCGCCCATAATAATCTCCGCCGTTTTAATTCCTTCAATCACGCGGCCAAACACTGTGTACTTCTTATCGAAGGCCGGCTGGCGCTTCAGCGTAACGTAGAACTGGCAATTCGCAGTGTCAAAGGCCTGCGCTTCGGTCAGCCCGGGCCGCCCACCGAATCCCGGCGAGGCGCCTTTTCTGGCCGCACCCACTGTCCCGCGCTCGTAAGGAATGTCGCTGAACTCTCCGGGTACGTTTGCATAAGGCGAATCACCGGTGCCATCGTTTGCAGGCTCGTTGTCTTTCGAGAGAGGATCGCCACCCTGGATAATACCGAGCTGCGGATCAATGCGATGAAAGGTAGTGCCATCGTAGAAATGCTCGTTGATTAGCTTCTTGAACCGCTCGACCATCCTGGGCGCAATGTTTGGATACAGCTCAATTACGATGCGGCCATAATCATTTGTTTCGATGACGGCAGCCTGCGCGTCCGGCTCCGGCTTGACGCCTGTTTTGACGTTGGTGGGCACACTTGCGTCCTCTTCCGTATCCGAGTCTTTCGCCGTGTTGTCCCCTTTTCCACAGCCCGGCAAAACAAATGCCAGCAGGGCGCATAGAACTAACACCGCCCAGAAGCTTGCTCTAAAATTATTCCTTCGCCTTAATCCGAGTGTCGCCATTTCTTTCACTATTAGTCCTCCAGTTATTTAGTCCCTACTTGTCCTAAATCAAAAAAGTTTGCCGCTATCGAGCAGAATTGTAACCGGCCCATCATTAACCAGCTCAACCTGCATCATGGCGCGAAAACTCCCGGTTGCTACCTGCCGCACAAGCTCTTTAGCCTGGGCGACAAAGTAATTATATAGCGGCTCCGCCATTTCCGGCTGGGCTGCATCAATCCATGAAGGCCGCAGCCCGCGTCGCACGTCACCATAGAGCGTGAACTGCGAAACGATCAACAAGCCACCGTCGATATCTTTTACCGACCGATTCATCCGCCCGTCCTCATCGTCAAAGATGCGCAGCGCCGCAATCTTTTCGACCAGGTAGCTCGCGTCTTTCTCCGTGTCGTCGCGCGCAATGCCGAGCAGGATAAGGAGACCGTATCCAATCTCGCCGACGATTTCGCCATCCACTGTCACTGATGCGCGCGTTACGCGCTGGACTACGGCTCGCATCTCATTTCAGGGGCGCAGTCAGCTACCTGGTAAAATTGTATACGATGACGCCGTTAACCTTGACTGGCATACCCGAGAGCTTTGTCGGGGAGAAACGCGCCCTGTAGGCAGCTTCCAGGGATGGCTTGGCAAAAATTGGATCGCCGCACAGCACTTTCGCCTCAACTACTTTCCCTGTCTCATCGATCAGCACGTGAATACGCACGACGCCGTACGCCCTCATCCGGGAGGCTTCCTCAGGGTAGGCCGGCTGCGGGAGACTGATCGCCCGGCCATTCAACACTCCACCACTTAGACCGGAACCAAGCTTCGGTACGAACTTGCTTAGCCGATCCTGACCTAGTTTTCGCTCGGCCTTTTGCGCCTCATCGACCGTGCGGGTTTGGTAAAGAAAACAAATGTAGCGATCAAGGCTGCTGGGAGAGGGAAGACTACTCGGGTCAGGGGATTTGTCATCAATCGAAATCGCGCGCAGAAAGAGTGATTCGGCCATCTGGTATTTGCGCTTGGCAACATATACCTCAGCCAGGTTTCTTAACGCGGCGCCCACAAGCTGGTGATCCGCGCCGAGAACTCTTTCCGTTATCTCCACCGCCGTGGTAGCGAGTGGTAGGGCTTCATCATACTTGCCCTGGTTGAACAGCCTGACAACTTCCAGACTCATTTTATGGGCTTCAGCAAGCTCAGCATATTGTTGGGTGGTTAACTTTCTGGCTACGGTGGGCGCATTGCCTGCTCGCTCTTGCGCCTCGCCTTCTTTCGATTGCGCGAGCGCTGTAACGCTCAGGACAACGCTTGCGACAATTATCACTAATAGTTTCATGGTCCCGCTACGCTTCCTATTTCTTCGGCGGCTTGCTGGGCCGAATCTCAACGCGACTGGACAGCGCGCGATCGTCCTGATGCAGTAGATCCAAAACAACGCGCGCTATGTCCGACGGCTGCAACTGCCAACTCTTCGCGTCGCTCGGATCGTCGCCACCGAATTCGGTGTTCACCGAACCCGGCATGATGTAACTGACTTTGATGTTGTCGTGGCGGACTTCCTGCATCAGCGCTTCGCTGAAGCCGTTCAAGCCGAACTTTGAAGCATTGTATGCAGCCATCTGCGGGTGTGGATTAGCGCCGGCAAGCGAAGAGATGTTGATGATGTAGCCACCGCCGCGCTGCTTCATCTGCGGAATCGCTTCGTGGCAACAGTAGAACACCCCGAAGACATTGGTTTCCAGAATTGCGCGA
>DASXRU010000130.1:0-3917 GCA_036506395.1 Pyrinomonadaceae bacterium
ATAAGGTCGCGTTCTTTAATGACTTTGTGACCCGACCTGAGTTCGTCAGTAAATATCCGTCAACGCTGACCAACGCTCAGTACGTCGATAATCTATTGGTGAGTGCTGGGATGTCGCCCAGTAACCTCATCGTAAACCTAACGAACGCGCAGGAAAATCCACCGACGTTCCCAACAACTACCGGCGGCGCTCGCCGGCCGCAGTCTTTCGGGACTGCGACCTTTAACATGACACCCGCGGCGGCGCCAACACAGTTGACATTTACGGCTACGATTAGCAACATCGACTTCACGGGTTCGCAAACGGCAGACATAAACGACAACATGGTCGCCGCCCATATCCACGCCAGCCCTTCTGTTACGCCCACCACCAATGGGCCAGTCGTTTGGGGGTTCTTTGGCGCCCCGCAGAACGACAATAATCCCAATGATGTAGTAAAGACTGACGGTCCCGGAGTAGGCGGAACAATCAGCGGCAAATGGGATCCACCCGAGGGCAACGGCACGACATTCGCGGCGCAGTTGGCGAATCTAACGGGCGGTCACGCGTATATCAATTTCCACACTACGCAATTTGGTGGTGGCGAGATCCGGGGGAATTTCCCCGAGATGACCGCTTTCCGCCAATCTCTTATCGACGGCCTGAATGCCACCACAGACACCCGCGCCACGGTGCTGCGGAAAGTGGCCGAGTCGGCATTTCTGAATCAGCGCGAATTCAACGGGGCCTTCGTCTTTATGGAGTACGCTGGCTATCTGAGGCGTGATCCAGACACGTCGGGCTTCAACTTCTGGCTCAAGAAACTCAATGAGTTCGGTGGAAACTTTGTCAACGCCGAGATGGTGAAGGCATTCATCAGCTCAGGCGAGTATCGCCAACGCTTCGGCGTCTAACAACCAGCCCAGTCTGAACTGGACATCAACCGAGAAAGGGAGCGACGGCGCTCCCTTTTCTCTTTCACTCTCCTGGGACCGCGGGCGTCCCGCCCGCAATGAGCGCGAAGCGCGAACAACCGTTTCCAGCTTGGGTGGCGACGCGAGGTGGCGGGCGGGACGCCCACGGTCCCAGTGAGCGGCCCCAGTAAAGTGGCTTCCGTTTCCTCACTTCTGCTACATTCAGCGCATGACGGCTGCCCTGCGCGTTGAGAAAATTTCAAAGCAGTACCGCATCTACGAGCGCCCCGGCGATCGCCTGAAGGAATCTCTCACCCGCGGATTGCTGCGCCGTCATAAAGAATTCTGGGCGCTGCGCGATGTCGACTTCGAGATCGAAGCAGGGACTACGGTCGGAATAGTTGGTCCTAACGGCTGCGGCAAGTCGACACTCCTGCAGATTATCTCGGGTACGCTGGCGCCAACTCATGGCGACGTTTGGCATGAAGGACGAATTGCGGCTTTGCTCGAACTGGGCGCCGGCTTCGATCCGGAGTTTACGGGCATCGAAAACGCTTACATGAACGCGAGATTGCTGGGACTAACCCGGCGGGAAACAGATGCGCTATTTCCCGCCATCGAACGTTTTGCCGAGATCGGCCCGTTTCTTTATCAACCCGTTAAGACCTATTCGAGCGGCATGTATGTTCGCCTCGCTTTTGCAATTGCAGCCAGCGTCGAGCCCGATATCCTAATCATCGACGAAGCGCTCGCCGTTGGCGATGCAGTTTTTCAGCACCGTTGCCTGCGCCGGATCAACGAACTCCACGAACGGGGTGCGACCGTGCTTTTTGTGTCACACGATGCGGCCGCTGTGCGTGCCCTGTGTTCGCGTGCGATTCTTCTGAAGGCCGGCAGTGTCATAGCCGATGGCAAACCCGCCGATGTGCTCAACCTCTACCAGAAGATCATTATGGAGCGGGAACAAGCTTACGAGGCTGAGGCAGATACCCTAAGATCGGAATCAATTCAGCCCGTAGAGAGGCTTGCGCCCGTTAGCTATGCTTACCGTCACGGCGATAGAAGCGCTGAGATCATTGGAGCTGAACTGAAGGATGCTACTCGTGCCCGCGTAGAAATCGTCGAGAGCGGTGAGCCGCTAACGTTGCGGGTGGTGGTGCGTTTTAATCACGATCTGGACGATCCAGTCATTGGCTTCCTTCTCAACAACTCCCATGGCATCCATGCCTATGGCACTAACACGAAGGAACAGCAAATGGAGTTTGGCGCGGTGCGCAGTGGTGAGGTAATCGAAGTTGTTTTTGCTTTCAACTGCTGGCTCGGTGTCGATCAATATACGATCTCGCTGGCGGTCCATAGTCGAGACGGCAAATCCTATGACTGGCTCGACGCAGCGCTATTCGTGAGAGTCACAAATCCGACATTGACGGAAGGAATCGCCAACCTGAATGCCAGCGTTACCATACGCCACCGCGCATTGGGTCCTGAAGCCCTTGAGCGCGAGAGCGTAGCTGTCAGTCGAGACCATGAGAGTGTGCGTTATGGCTGAAACGGAAGTTGAAACCATTTTGCGAGAGATACGCGAACGCGTTCTTTCCCAACAAGCTGCGGCACCCGCCCGCACCACGGGTGGAAGTGAGGGCAACGGCGCATCTGACTCTGGTCCTGCGCAACAGATGGCGCAGGGAGAAGACGCGAAAACCGTTGCCTCCGAAAACCTGGCGCTCATCAACTCCTATCTGACAACTACGGCACGCGCGTGGGATCGCCTGCCGCCCCTGGTTAGCAATCGCAGCGGTGTTGCGGCGCGTCTTGAACTCTGGGTCAAGCGTCACCTTAAACGTGCGACGCGCTGGTATGCCTGGGAGCAGGTGAATTTCAACGCCGCGGTCCATCACGCGCTTAGCGACATGTTGGCGGTGCTCGCAGCCTACGAGCGGGACCTGGCTCGATTACGGACAGAAGCGGCCAATGGGCTAAGCGAGCTAGAAGCACTGCGCGCGGCCATTGAGACTGAGCGTCAGGCCAGAAGCGCGGCGGAGGCCCGAATCGCCGAGTTGATTAGTGAACTGCGCGAACGCGATGAACGTTTGTTACGTGAACTGCGCGAACGCGATGAACATCTGCGGGATGAGCAGCGCGTCTCCTTAAAGCAACTCTCGTTGGAGACCAGCGAGGCAGCAGTACTCGAAGATCGCGCGCGCCGAAAGACCGAAGCCTTACTGAAAGAACTAACGCACCGGCTGGAGCAATTGGAAAAGTGACTTCGGCCAGGCGGGCCTGACCGAGAACGGAAATGACCGGCGACCGCCGACCATGGCACTTCTGACGATACTTGCTCGTCGGTCAACGGTCGTCGGTCAACGGTTTCTTGTTTTATGACCAAAGATAACCTATACCATCGCGCCGGCATCGCGGATGTGGCGGAGTTCTACCGCACCAAGTTCGTTTCTGATGAAGTTCTCAATGCCCGTTACTTCAGGGCGCTCGATCGTTTCGATATTCGCTTCGCGCGAACAATGTGGGTTTACGACAACGTCCGCGCCGGCGCCACCGTGCTTGAGCTTGGCTGCGGTGCCGGAATGCTCGCGCTGTTGAAACGAAAAGGCGTTGCGCTTACCGGTGTTGACCTATCAAACGAATGCGCGTTGGCTGCCCGGCGCAACGGTTACGACTCGACCAGCGCCGCCGAACTCTCCCGATTGCCCTTTGCGGATGCAAGCTTTGATTATGTGGTGAGCCTTGACGTGCTTGGGCACGTTGCTGCCGACGAAAAAGACGCCGTGCTCGCCGAAGTAAGGCGCGTGCTGCGACCCGGCGGTGTCACGATGCACGGCATTGAGTGTACCGACCGCGCGGCGCAGAAGAGTTACGACGAAATGAGTGCGGATGAACTGCGTCGCTTCATTGAAATTGATGGTCATGTCGGCCTGGAGGAGGAACAGGAACACGCCGAGAGGTTTCGTAAGTTCTTTCCACACGTCGCCTGGGAACCGCGCTACGCTCTCTGTCTCAGCAGCGAGG
>DASXRU010000131.1:0-28360 GCA_036506395.1 Pyrinomonadaceae bacterium
TCTTGCCGCCGTGGCCGCCGATTACAACCGGCATCATGCCCGCAGTGATAGCCAGTTCAACGGTCTGAGCGAAGTCGCGCGCCGTCACTTCCACTTGATGCCCGCGTTCCACCAACTCGGGCAGAAGCGCGCGAAAGAAGGGAACGTGCGGCGAGTTTGCGAGATCAATCCAGATGCGCATAGCTCCAAGGAAAAAGGAAAAAGGCAAAAAGGCAAAAAGGCAAAAAGCTCTTCATAAAGTCTGCCGACCACGTTTGGCGGAGACTACTATCGATCCAAAGATGTGTTTAAGTTCTTCAGCTTCATCCCTCAGTTCAGCAAGTTTCTTTTCGGGCATTATTTCTGCTGCAATGAGAAGTCTTAGCCAATAGTGGGTTTCGCGTGCTTCTTTTAAGGCAATCGAATTCTTACTGATGAAATCAGGCTTGCTTTGCGCAGCTTGCGCCTCTTCAGCGTTTGCTCCCACTGACGTACCAGAGTTCAATAGTTGCCTACTTACATTCCTGCTAACGCCAGGCTTCTTATCTAGCTCGTGACACAACTTTATGATTCGAACTGCGAACTCAAACGTACGTTCTCTTATGTCTCTTATCATGTATCGGATTCTCCTTTTTTTCCTTTTTCCTTTTTCCTTCGAGCAATCGCGAGAGCCCGTACATCATCCAGCCCTCTGACCAGCGCATGTACGGTGTGCGCAAGGTATAAAAACGACGTCGCTGATAGTAAAAGAAGCCGCACCCATCGCGCAGGTTCTCGATAGTCCAGCGAGCTACGCGAGCGGCCAGGTCGCGCGTGCCGGGATCGAGCCAATGCAAGTCAACCAGAGTCGAGATCGCCGCGCCGGCCGCATGCGCGTCCGCCGGATAGAGCCTGTCAGCGTAGTACTTGGGCCAGCCGTGCGCAAGAAAGAAGCGCTCGCGCCAGAACTCGTAACCCAGCCGCAATGCACCCTCGGCTGCGGCAAGAAATTCTCTGTGTGTCAGTTGTGTTCTCTTTGTCTCAGCGGTGAACTCCGGTTGAATGTCGTCCTCTTCAGAGTTAGAAGCCCAGAGTCGAATGATGCGCGATAAACTTGTTAATATAAATGCCGTATGAAAGTTATCAGCCCACGACTGGTAATCGTCCTCTCCGTAGGTCCATGAGCCATCCGCGCTCTGATGGTCCACCGCGTAACGCGCGGCACGCATGGCCAAATCGCCGAGCTCTTTTTCCCCTGTCAGCGCGCCAGTGGCCGCGAGCGTTTCAGCTGCCAGCAAACTAGCGTTGAAGATTCGCGTACGATCCAGCGGCGAATAGCTGAAGCAAATGGTATCGTTCGCTTCATCGCTGCGATTGAGGTCGCGCAAGATGAAGTCACAGACGCTGCGCGCAATTTTCAGATAGCTTTCCTCGGCGAACACACTGGCGGCTTCAACCAGGGCGCGGGCGGCAAATGCGGTCGGCACGATAGTAGGCGTGCCGCGCGGTGCAAAGAAGGCGCGACCCTGCCAATCGAAGTTGTAACCCCAGCACGCCGCGCCACTCTTTGATTCGAGACGCTCTTGAAGAAGCTCATCGAGCAAGCCGCGCGCATTGGCTTCGGCGTCTTTTGTGCGCAACCGCCGAAAATCCGCCAGCGCCGCCAGCGCAAACAGCGCAGTGCCTTTTGAGTTTTTCCCGGCCGGCACCAGAGCCGGCGAGCGCAGGTTGATCGGCGATCGTTTGAAGAGTTGCGTCCAGGCGATTCGTGCTGCTCTTGAATATTTAAGGGGGGTGGCTTGAAAGAGGCCGCTGTTCAGCGCATCGAAGGGATCGTATCCGGCGAAGTTGTGTTCGCGGCACCAGTCCCAAAGTTCCCGGTGCGCCTTTTCAAGATCAATTGCCATTTTGGAGTGCGGTGGCAAGCGAAGCGCGACACCGCTTTGGATCAGAGGCGATCAGCTTAACAACCAAAGCGCCGTCGCCGCTTCGCTCTGCCGGCGCACTCCAAGACGTTCATTGTCTTGTCGTCACGGAAGTCTCAATCCGTCGCGGCGTCTCGACAAAGCTTTCGTGCCACAGCTCGAACATTAGAAGGGTCCAGAGCTCCTTGCGATGGTTTGCTACGCCGCGCTCATGTTCGCTTTGCAGCCGTGCTACGTAGATCGGGTCGAACAGACCACTGCGTCGCAGACGCTCCGGCGACAAAAGATCGCGCGCCAAAGGCCGCAGTTTCCCCTTTAACCATTCGGCCACTGGAACGCCAAAACCTTTCTTGCCTCGCTGCAACACAAATGGCGGCAGAAATCCGGCCACCGCCCGCTTCAAAATATGTTTTGTTTTGCGGCCATGGAGTTTGTAACTGGAGGGCAATGAGGCAGCATACTCAGCGATACGAGGATCCAGAAACGGCGCCCGCACTTCAAGCGAGACGGCCATGCTCGCGCGATCCACTTTCGTGAGGATGTCCTCCGCCAGGTAGAGCTGCGTATCCAGGCTTTGCATGCACTCCACCACGTCGTTTGAATCACACGCCGCCATCAGGCTTCGCGCCTGGCCGTAAATATCGGCTTCGCTGGTTCGCTTTACTTCATTCGTCAACAGGGCGGCTTGCTCTTCCGGAGTGAAAGAACCAAACCAGATGTGATGACGGGCCACCTGATCGTATTCGGCGCCGAGCACAAAGCGCCGCGCGCGATAATCGAATGACAGGTTCTTTGTCTTCACCGGCAGCGCATTGACGATGGGCTCAATCAGCCCCCGGCGCAAGAAGCGCGGAATTCCTTTGTAGAGCCCGGTCCAGCGATGGCCCCAGTATGTCGGATAGCCGGCGAACAGCTCGTCGCCGCCGTCGCCGCCAAGGGCCACCGTCACGTGTTTGCGCGTAAAGCGTGACAGCAAATACGTCGGCACCAGCGAAGGATCGCTAAACGGCTCGTCCATCCACGAACCAATTTCACCCACCAGGTTCGCGGCCAGGTTTGCGCTCAGGCGCTCTTCGTGATGGTCTGTCCCTAAAAACTTCGCCACCGCGCGCGCGTAGGACGACTCGTCAAACGACGACTCAGCAAACGAAATCGAGAAAGTCTTTACTGCTTCCGACGAAGCACGCACGGCCATCGCCGTCACCGTGGAAGAATCCACGCCGCCTGAAAGCAACACGCCCAGCGGCACGTCAGACACCAGTCGCATGCTTACGGAATCGGCCAGCAAATCTTCGAGGTGTTCCGCCGCCTCTCGCTCAGTGGGAACCGGTGTCTGTGTTTTGTAACTCAGACGCCAGTACCGCTGAATATCAACCCGTCCGTTTTCCAGCGTCAGCGTGTGCGCGGCCGGTAGCTTCTGAATGCCTTCGTAGATCGAAAGCGGGGCGGGAATGTAATCAAAGGACAGATACTGGCGCAGCGCGTCGAGATTCAGACCAGGATGAACCGCAGGGTGCGCCAGTAGCACTTTCGGTTCCGAAGCAAACAGCAGCGTCCCCTCAAAGACACCCCAGTAGAGCGGCTTCTCGCCGAAACGGTCTCGGGCAACGAACAGCCGGCGATAATGAGCATCCCAGAGCGCGAAGGCAAACATGCCGTTGAGGTGCTGGACCATCTCGGTTCCATATTCTTCGTAGAGATGAGGCAGCACTTCAGTATCCGAAGTGCTGCGGAACTTGTGGCCAAGTTTTTCCAGGCGCGTGCGCAGCTCGCGATAGTTGTAGATTTCTCCGTTGAGGATTACAGCAACTGTTTTGTCCTCGTTGAAGACAGGCTGTTCGCCGGTGACAAGATCTATGATCGCCAGGCGGCGCATGCCGAGCGCCACGCCTTCGCGCACCATCAAGCCTTCCGCATCGGGGCCGCGGTGCACCATGCGCTCGCACATCGAATGCAGAAGGTCCGTCGCGCCCTCAGCAGGCGGCGTCCGTGGATCAAGATTCGCCCAACCGGTTATTCCACACATAAAATCAGTAAGCAGCAGGCAGTAAGCAGTCAGCAGTTTAAGAAGCAGCCTCGTTTGACTGCTTACCGCTCACTGCTTACTGCTTACTACTTTTCAAACCCAATTTTTTCGCGCACCGTATAGATCGGTTTTGCCTGCGACTCATGATAAGTACGCACCAGCATTTCAGCCAGCAGTCCCATCAAAAGGAATTGGAACCCGATGGCGAGCATCACCACCGTGATCACCGGCAACGGAGTCAGGATGAAGGAAGTTCCTTTCCAGAACTTCAGAATCGTCGCCCACAATCCGGCAATCACCGATAGGGCAATGGCCACCATGCCAAAGGATCCAAAGATGTAGATCGGCTTCGTCTGGTACGAAGCCATAAACTTGATCGTCATCAGGTCGAAGATGACTTTCATGGTGCGCGACAGGCCGTACTTGGATTTACCCATCGTACGCGCATGATGCTCCACCGGAATCTCCGTCACGCGAGCCCCCGACCATGACGCGTAAATCGGAATGAAGCGATGCATTTCGCCGTAGAGTTGCACGTCCTGGAGCGATTCCCGGCGATATGCTTTCAAAGAGCATCCATAGTCATGCAGGGGCACGCCCCCGATCCAGGAGATCAAACGGTTCGCCAGCATTGAAGGGATTTTGCGCGTGACCAGCTTATCCTGGCGATTTTTTCGCCAGCCGGAAACCACGTCGTAACCTTCGTCAATCTTTTCGAGCAAGCGAACGATGTCTGCCGGATCGTTTTGCAGATCCGCATCCATGGGAATCAGCACCTGGCCACGCGCCGCGTCGATGCCCGCGGCCATCGCCGCCGTTTGTCCGTAATTCCGTCGCAGGGCAACCACATGAACGCGTGGGTCAGCGTGTGCAATCTCGCGTAGCACTTCGAGGCTGCCGTCAGTCGAGCCATCGTCCACGTAAATGATTTCTGTGGTGCGATGCAGCGATGCGAGCGCGGCCATCAGTTTTGCATGCAGCGGGCGCAGGTTTGGCTCTTCATTAAAGACTGGAAGAAAAACCGAGACTTCCGGCGCCTCGCCGCCACGCTGGGCGGTTCTGTTGATGTCAGTGGCGGTAATTTGTTCTTCCAGAACTTTCATCATCAATCTTCAATGGTTGTCGGAGGCGTAGCCTCCTTAGAAAATGGGCTTGCCGGAAAGGCAGAGCCTTTCCGCACATCGAACGGCAAAGCCGCTTTGTATTACGCATTGTAGAACAATTGGGCAAAGGTTGCAGACCACACTCCGAGCTTAAGTTATTTGAGCTCGATTTGCTGAAACCACGCCACAAATCGCTTGATGCCGTCCTCGATCGGTGTCCGGGGATTATAGCCCAGCAACGCCCTGGCCTTAGTTACATCAGCAAAGGTCTGGGGTACGTCTCCAGGCTGGAGCGGTTGGCGATCGATGATGGCTTTCTTGCCCAGCTCCTTTTCCAGAAGGGCAATCAGCTCCCGCAGTTCCACCGTGCGTGATTCGCCGAGATTGATTACTTCGTAATCGCTCGTTTCGTAATCGATGGCCGCGCGCACTCCGGCGATGATGTCGTCAATATAGGTGTAATCGCGGCGAGTTGTGCCGTCGCCGAAGATGGGAATGGGCCGGCCTTCACTGATCAGCTTTGAAAACTTGTGTATGGCGAGATCAGGGCGTTGGCGCGCACCATAGACAGTAAAGAAGCGCAGACAAACGCAGCGCATGCCATAAAGATGTGAATAGGTGTGGCCCAGAAGTTCGCCGGCGGCTTTGGTGACCGCGTAGGGAGAGATTGGCCGGCGAACAGGATCGTCTTCGCTGAAAGGAACTTTTGCGTTGATGCCGTAAACGGATGATGACGAACCGAAGATGAACTGTTTGATGTTATGTGCCCGGGCCAGCTGAAGGAGATTCAGCGTGCCATTGATATTCGTTTCGGCGTAGAGTCCAGGCTGCTGCAAAGACGGTCGCACTCCCGCGCGGGCTGCCAGATGAACAATGCAATCAAAGGCAGCGCTGTTGAATGTCTGCTCCAGGCTCGCACGATCGCGTATGTCGGCTTCAACCAAAGAGAAAGCAGGATTCGAAAGATGAGCGCGAATGTTGGCGCGCTTTATCGCCGGCTCGTAGAAATCATTGAAGTCATCAACGACGGTAACCTGCCATTCGCCTTCCGCCAGCAGCCGATCTACCAGGTGCGAACCGATGAATCCTGCCCCGCCAGTGATAAGAATCTTTTTCATTTGATCGCCAGGGAGCAAGCTCCGCTTCCGAATCCAAAGCGCCGTCGCCGCTGCGCTTTGCCGCCGCACTCCATAACTTAATGCCGGAAGAGCAAGGGGTGGCGTCGAAAGGGATAAGCGTTCAGTAGTTTGCCTGGAAGGTATTGGTTACCTTCTGAAGTGTAGCCTCGTTCTGGTCGATGCGAGAGCGTAGCGTCCAGGTTATGATCTGATGAAAATCTTTCGGGGTTTCCACGTCGGTTACGAGATATGCCACTGGGACATTATCGACTACGCCTTGCATACCGTATTGCATGCCCGGATATGCGTCGGAGACCGTGACCGCGTGGGGCGGAGACGCTTGCGGCGAGCCAACTTTCTTCATCATGTTGTCCCTGGTTATCGTGGTGAATCCTTCAAGCGTCATGTCCTGTGGAAATCTTTCCTTGCCCTCACTGATGACGATGACATACAACTCCTGGCGCCCGTTTGATGCTCTTATGCCCGCCCTTTCGTGCAGGGAGGGATCCTCACGCCAACCTGCGGGAACTGTTACCTGGAATCTGCCATCCCCACTCTTAACCACCGTCGGTTCGAAGAGTTGGCAACTGGTGATCGCAAAGACTATCAGTGCGGGCAGGGCCAGCCTTCGCCCAATGTGAAGTAATCTCATGGCCATCCCTTCTCAGGTAATCGTAATTGGAAAAGGCCAGAACGAAAGTATGAAGACGAGCAGCGTGATCACGGCTACGCCCACGCGCGCTCGCCCGAGTGGCTCCATCTCTTGCGGCTGAGGATGGCGCACGCGCAGCATGATCCCCAGAAGCAGGGCGTAAAGAAATCCGCTCGGACTTCCATGCCATAACCAGCCGAGCATCGCAATCACGGCCATCATGACGAAGGCTGTGCGGCCTATTGTCCGGTGCGCGCGTGGCCCGAACAAGGCGAAGATGCCATGGCCGCCATCGAGCTGACTTACCGGCATCAAATTCAAACTTGTAACCAGCAAACCGATCCACGCCGCCATGTAAAAAGGGTTCAGCGCCGTGTTGTCGAGGTTCACGCGGAACGCCCGGCCGATCAAACGAAAGAGCAAGGGATCGTTAAAGATAATTCCGTCGCCTGCAGGCAGCGGTATGGAATGCAAGTTCACGATGCCTGCTACCGCAATTGGCAGCGCCACCACAAATCCAGCCAGCGGTCCCGCCAGCCCGATGTCGAACAAAGCGCGGCGTGAAGGAATCGGTGACTTAATCTTTATAAACGCCCCAAACGTTCCGGCTAGAAAAAGTGGTGGGGCGGGAATAAAGAATGGCAGCGTTGCATCCACGCCGTACCGCCGGCAAGCAATATAGTGGCCGGCCTCATGCGCCGCCAGTATGGAAAGTAACGCGGCGGAAAAAGTAATGCCCTGCATCAGGATGGCCGGATTTGCGAACGCATGGAAGATTAATGCACCGACCGCGCGGAAATAATACTGTGGTAGAAACAGCAGCGAGCCAATGAAGCCGGAAGGCGGCTGTACACCGGGATCCACGTCGGGACCAAGGAGCATTACGCCGGCGATAGTGGTAGTGATTGCCGTCAGCCCAAAAAGCGCCAGGTGCCTGATCCACTCGCCGGTAGTAGGGCGGGCTACCTGCCGTACCCGCAAGGGCTTCACAATGTCAATGAATGGCGGAACTATCTCGGTAACTTGTGACATAAAGCAGAGAAGAGCTCAAAACAAAGGATGCGAAGAAACTCTCAGGCTGGATGTTACTTCAAAGCGATGGCAAGTCAGTAACTGGACTCGGGAGGACGAGGGTTTGTATCGCTTTCGGGTGATCCATGGTCTTCATGCGCCTGCAGTTCTTTGCCTGGCTTGAAGCGGATCGTTTTGCCCGAAGGGATCGCCACCTCTTCGCCGGTCCGCGGATTGCGACCCACCCCGCGTTTCCGCGGCTTGACGACAAACACCCCGAAGCCGCGCAGCTCAATCCGTTCGCCTCGTGTCAGCGCCTCTTTCATTGAATGGAAAAGGGCATCGACGGCTTGTTCAGCTTTCATCTTGGGCACGCCGGTTCGATCGGCTACACGGTTAATAATATCAAGTTTGATCACGGCTTCGGGCCTCCATCCGCTTATCTTTGTGAAATAGGCTTGCTTCTTTGGCGGTGTTTTTCAGTGGATGCGATGATAGAAAGCAGACCTGAGACTGTCAAGCACATCCCGTTGAAGGGCCGCAAATCCTCGCGTTTGACAAAGCGTAACGGCGCGAGAGACGATGGACGTCAGAAGCAGGACGACCATGCACCCGGACAGGCGCAATTGATCAGTTGACGTGGGGTCGTCCATAGTCATGTGTCATCGTGGTGATTTAGTAGATTAGTTCTTAGACCTATGTTTGGAAATAGAAGCAAACAGGTACCACCCTTTGGCGGCATCCACGTAGATGACGATACGGACATCGACGTCCATCGTCCCCGCGAAGCGGCGCGTCGTCACCTCTGGACTGAAGGCAGATTGCTAATCCGTGATCTGATTTTCGCGCTAATGGTAGCCGCGCTGGCCGTGGTCTTTATTGTTCAGCCGGTAAAAGTCGAAGGCACTTCGATGCTGCCGCACCTGCACGACGGCGAAAGAATATTTGTTAACAAGCTAATCTATTACGACGAATATCGCTGGATGCCCAGGGTCTATCGCGGGGACGTCGTCGTCTTTTGGTATCCGGACGACCCCTCGAAGAGTTATATCAAACGAGTGATTGGCTTGCCGGGCGATACCGTGGAAATGTACGAGGGACGCGTGCGGGTAAACGGAATAGAGCTGGACGAGACTTATCTCGATCCGCAGTTAAACGTTTCGCACGGCAGCCGGCCGCCGGTTTACATCAGGCCTAATTATTACTTTGTGCTCGGCGACAACCGCGACAATTCTAGCGATTCGCGCAGCTGGGGCCTGGTTCCCAAGAAGTATATTTATGGTAAAGCGCTGTTTCGTTACTGGCCCTTGAACGCGTTGAGCATCATTTCCCACGATGCGCATTACGCCGCCGTGCCGCCGGCGTCCAGTTCCCGGCCGGAGTCCACGCCTTCAGACTTGATAGATGTGCCCCAGTAAGATGAGGTAAGGCGAGGATCCAAGTGGCACAGAAACTTCAGTCGCTGCTGGGGACTCCATGAATCCTGGATGATTATGGCTAGTTGGCTGCGGCTACTTTCGATGATCTTCTACGCGCCGCTGCGCGGAATGCGCGAAGTGCGCGACCATGGATCGTTGGCCCCCATGATGCTTGCAGCATTTACCACGCAGGTATCCTATGTTCTTTTAACCCAGTGGCTGGCGGGCAATCACTCACTAATGCGAAGCCCTCCCAGCGCTCTTTTTGCCGCTTTGTTTCAATCGGCCGTATCACTCTTGCAAGTGAGCATTGTGCTGGTGCCCATCATCACGCTGGTGGCGAACCTCTTTGAACGCCGCGGCAGTTTCAGCGTTGTCATGCAGCAAGAGTACGCGCCGCTCGCGTCAGTGATTCTCTACGTAGTAATAGCGGCTGACGTCTTTGCGATTTTAGTTGCAGCGTTCTTTCATTTCAGCGGGATTCAGGCTTCATACGTGGCCAGCTCGATTCAATCAGCACCCCAGATAGCTTCGCTGGTCAAATTGCCGCCCGAGCTTCAAACGCAGCTGCTCGCGCAGCTCACTAACCCGCAGGCAGTGGCCGGCAGCATGTTCCGAACGGTGAAGCTGGCACTCTTTGCCGTTGGAGCCGTAGCGGGCGTGCGCGAAGCGTTCCGCATGGGCGTGTTGCGATCAATCGCTATCGTCCTGGGCAGTTTCATCGCGGCGTTGTTGACGTCGCCCATCTGGGCCCTGCTGTTCAACAGAATTCTGGTCTCACCATTCCTCCTGCTGATGCTGTTCTTATTACTGCGCGGCTACCTGGGAGAAGTGACCAAAACACACAAGGCGCGCGCCGCTTTTAAGCAGAACCTGGAAGCAGCCACGCTTAACCCGGCCGACGCATCGGCGCACTACAACCTGGGACTTATCCACCAGCAGCGCGGTGAATTGGACCAGGCGCGCGAGCGCTTCGAGCGTGCGGTACATATCGATCCCGACGAGATTGATGCGCATTACCAACTCGGTCGAATCGCGCGCGCGCAGAACCGGTGGGCGGATGCGATCGGAAACTTTGAGCAGGTCGTGGCCCGTGATAGCACCCACGCGCAACATGAAATCTGGCGCGAGATTGGCGCCACCTACATCGCTGCCGGCCAGTTCAGTGATGCGCGTGATGCGCTGGAGCGCTTTCTCGATCGACGGCAAATGGATCCGGAAGCGCTTTACCTGATGGGCCGGGCGCACGCCGGGTTGGGTGATAATCGAGAGGCTGCGACCTCAATGCAAGCTTGCATTGAAGCCGTGAAGACAGCGCCGGCATATAAGTATCGCACCGAGAAGCGCTGGCTGAACGAAGCGCAACAGTTCATTAAGAACAGCAGACAGGAAGCAGTAGGCACCAGGCAATGACTGATCGAACGAAACCCGCAATCCTGGCGCTTGAAGACGGCCGCGTGTTTCGTGGCCGCTCGTGGGCGGCCCAGGGCGAAGCCTGTGGCGAGATGGTCTTCAACACCTCGATGACCGGCTATCAGGAAGTCCTGACCGATCCCTCCTACGCCGGACAGATCGTTTGCATGACCTACCCGCTGATTGGCAACTACGGAGTTAATGCCGCCGATGCCGAGTCAGCCCGGCCCTGGGTGGAAGGGTTCGTGGTGCGCGAAGCCAGCCGCATGGCTTCCAATTGGCGCGCCGAAGAGACACTCGAAGCTTATCTGAAACGCTGGAACATCGTGGCTATTGAAGGCATCGATACGCGCGCTTTGGTGCGGCACATTCGCGACAAAGGAGCGATGCGCGCCTGCCTTTCCACGCTCGATACGAACGAAGCAAGTGTGATTGCGAAAGCGCGCAACTCACCCGCGATGGAGAATCGCGAGCTGGCCAGCATCGTTACCACGAAGGAGACTTACCAGGTCCTCGCCCAGGGCGAGGAACGCTTCCACGTAGTCTGTTACGACTATGGTGTGAAGACGAATTCGCTGCGCGAGCTGGCGCGCGGCGGCTGCCGCATCACTGTAGTTCCCTCTGCCACGCCGGCGGCGGAGGTCCTGGCGTTGAAGCCTGATGGCATCTTTCTTTCAAATGGCCCGGGCGACCCGGCTTCGATGACAAAAGAAGTTGAAGAAGTGCGGCGCATCGCGCAGTCAGGCACGCCCACGTTTGGGATCTGTTTCGGACACCAACTGCTGGGTCGCGCCCTGGGCGGCAAGACTTTCAAATTAGTTTTTGGACATCGAGGCGGTAACCAGCCAGTGAAAGATTTGAAGAAAGGCGGCGTCGAGATCACTTCGCACAATCACGGCTTCGCGGTGTTGGCCGGTAGCCTTCCTGCCGAGGTGGAAGTAACGCACATTAATCTCAACGACCAATGTGTCGAAGGCATGCGCCACAAAGAGCTACCTATAATCTCAGTGCAGTACCATCCTGAAGCCGCACCCGGACCGCACGATGCCGAACATCACTTTCAACGGTTCATTGAATTGATGGAACGCAAGAGTCGCCTTGCGGCAGCACGATTCTGAGAAAGACCGATTTCTTGCGCCAGCCGCGTTCACGCGGCTTTCCCCGCAGGGTTATTAGGCCAGCCGTTTTACGGCTGGCTTCGCGATGCGAAGAAAATAACAGCCTGCTTCAGCGGGCTTCCATTCTAACGCAGTGGCTAAAACCTCTTCGGGTAAGCGCGCTGAAGCACGCTAACCTGGTTGCTACCGCGCTTAACCAGCGCTAAAAAGCGCTGGTCTATCAACCTGCGGGCAAGCCCGATGAATCGGGCTTTGTCAGAAGGATTGGAACCCAACGCGCAAATATCCTCAACCCTAGTCTTCCACCGGCATTCGCAGCTCGCCGGTAGTCAGATCCGGACGGGCGCGGGCCATCTCTTCCGGCGTAGTTGTAGGTGACAGATCAGGCGTGGTAGGAAGCGGCTTAGCAGCGCCGCTGGTCGGCTCAGTAAGAAGTTGTTCTGCCGGTTGCAAAAGATCTGCGACCAGGCCTTCGCTGCCGCGGTGCTCCAGCCAGTGGCGGTAAGCTACGGTCAGTAATGCGATCACCGGAATAGCCAGAAAGATTCCGGCCACGCCCGCAAGCTCGGCGCCGCAAAGGATCGACAAGATCACCGCCATCGGATGAAGATGTATACCCTGGCCGATCAGGCGGGGATAAATCACGTAGTCCTGCAGGATGCGCAGCACGCCGAGAAAAAGCATTACCACCAGCGCGGTGCCTAAACCGGAATGCAGCATCGCTAACGTCACTGCGATCAGCGCTATCAACAAAGGGCCCACCAGTGGCACAAACTCGAACACCCCGGCCAGCACTCCCAGCACCAGCGCGTTGGGCAATCCCAGCACCGCGAACCCAATTCCGCAGATCAGACCTACCAGCACCGAAGCCGTCAGTTGTGCGCGCACATAAGCAGCAAGGGTGCTATTTATATCCTGGAAAAACTCATCTCCACGCCAGCGCCAGCGTCCCCGCGGCAACATCTGCAATGCCGAACGGCGAAAACTCTCAGCATCTTTCAAAAGAAAGAAGCTAAAAATTGGGATCAGAACTAGCCAGGGTATGAAAGCCAGCATCCATCCCACCACGCTGGTGGCGACGACGCTGACAAACTCACCGACTTTTTCGGCAATCCTCGGAACGTTGCTGTTGATGGCATCGACGAAATTTTGCGGCACATTGTGCTGCCGGAGATATTCGTTCAAATGCTCAATGCTGCCCCCAACCGTTTTCGAATAGGCCTTGGCCTGTTCGGCAAACTCGGGAAACTGGGAGCCCAGGCGCGGCACCAGTAAATAGATGACCAGCCCGACCGAGAAAAAGAGGAACAAGTAAACAATGCCAATGGCTATGCCCCGGGGCATCAAACGCTCGCGCCCGCCAATGCGAATTGGCCGGTGCACAAATTCGACCAGTGGGGCAACCAGGTAGGCAAAGAAAATGGAGAGAACAATCAGCAGTATTACGGCGGTGAGTTTATAGACGATCCAGAGCGTGGCCCCCAGCGCCAGGACGATCAGCATCACTCGAAGCACGACACGGGTTTGCGTCCATGCCGGAAGAGCAGCCAGCGCGGCCGCTTCCGCGACTTCTTTTGCTTCCCGCCTGGAGCTCAATGCAGAGCCTTTCTATGCAATCGCCTGATCAAGTCCGTGACATCCTGCTGCTCTATTGTGGACAACTTCTGAAACTCGACGCCAAACGTATCCTCCGTTCCGTGATGAACCACTTCGCCATGCAGTGACAAGGCATCTTCGTCGTCGATCAGCAGGAGGCCGAGCCGATCGCCGACGTGTACATTCGGGCACGCGGGAAGATTGCGCACGCGTATGCCGCCGATGCTGATATCGCCGGGCTCGCCCAGACCTATGGATTCTCCCTGGCTTTCGTCTTCGACCGCCAGAGTCAATCGCTCGGTCACGGAAAACCGCGGATACCTGCGCCGCTCGTGAAAGGATGAAGGAGTTGGGGATGTATCGAGCATGCGTCGAATCTCCTTTTTCAAGGTGGTTAATGAGCTAGATCGTCTTCCTCGTCTTCGTCGTCCTCTTCTGCTTCGGCAGGTCGAGCAAGAAGTTGCGGGGCTGCGGGTTCCCAGACCAGCCCACGCCATTCGTCGGTAGCATCAAGCAATTGCAACGCAGCCAGCGGGTGTCCCGGATTGCGCTCGATGCGCAAAACCTCGGCCACGACTTGCAGCTTCTCAGCGCCTTCACCCAGCACGAGCAAGCGCACGCGATCACCCACTTCCGGAAGCCCGCGCGGCAAGTGGACCAGAGCTCCTTCGGGACCGATATTCTCCGTCTCGCCTTCGGCGATGATGTGCGCGCCGTCTTTTGTGTCCCACTCAGCCCTGATTTCTACCGCGGCCATATAGCGCGGCCCGGAGCGAGAGTCCGTAGTTGTATTGCGGGGCATAGCTTAGTTCTCCTGTTTTTGGACAGCCATTAAGAGTCAACGGCGTATGATATACGGAAAAGACCAATTCGCAGAGAACTTTTGGGAATACTTTGGAGTGCGCCGGCAGAGCGAAGCGGCGACGGCGCTTTGGATGCAGTATTGTGTCATTGGTAGAGATCCCGGAGAGAGTTTTGAATAAAGGGTCGACGCGTAGCTTCGGGATGAATTTAGCCCGGCCTTTCAAGGCCGGGAAAGGTCGACGAGGTGGTCGCGTCGCGTAGCGACGCCGGAACCTAGAGGTGGTTTCAATCGTCGCTACGCGACGAGAACAGCCGATAACCTGATCCGGACGTTGAAACGCCGGGCTAAATTCATGGCAACGCTACGCGTCGAAGATCGGGTTCCTTCATGATTCTTCGTTGATTAGCGCGCCAGGGTTTGGGCTGGCGTAGTCAATCAAGTAAAGAGAACAGCCAAAGCGGTGTCGCGCTACGCTTGCCACCGCACTCCAAATAGAATTTCTATTCCTCTTCCGCTCGTAACTTTTCCAGGACAGAAAAATCTTCCAGGGTGGTGGTGTCGCCGGCAACGCTGCCGCTGGTGGCCAGCTCGCGCAACAGGCGGCGCATGATTTTGCCGGATCGGGTCTTTGGCAGCATGTCACTGAAACGGATTTCGTCAGGACGAGCCAGGGCGCCAATCTCTTTCGCCACGTGGCCACGCAATTCCTCTTTAAGTTCGTCAGAGGTAGCTCGTCCGCCCTCGAGCGTCACGAAGGCAACGATCGCGGAGCCCTTCAAGTCGTCTGGACGGGCGACCACCGCAGCTTCGGCAACGGCTGGGTGCGAAACCAGGGCGCTCTCGATCTCCGCTGTGCCCAGGCGATGGCCGCTGACATTGATCACGTCGTCAATGCGCCCCATGATCCAGTAATAACCGTCCGCGTCGCGACGCGCGCCGTCGCCCGCAAAATAGATCCCCTCGATCTGCGACCAGTACTGTTCGCGATAACGCTCGTCGTCTCCCCAGATAGTTCGCAGCATAGAAGGCCAGGGCCGCTTGATTACCAGGTAGCCGCCTTCGTTGGCGCCGACGGGCTTTCCCTCGCGCGTCATCACGTCAGCTTCGATGCCGGGAAAAGGTTTGGTGGCGGAGCCGGGCTTGGTGGGGGTGGCGCCCGGCAGAGGTGTAATCATGATCGCGCCTGTCTCCGTTTGCCACCACGTGTCAACGATTGGGCAAGCTCCGCGCCCGATGATTTTGTGGTACCACATCCACGCTTCGGGATTGATTGGTTCGCCCACGGTGCCGAGCAAACGCAGGCTGGAAAGATCGTGCTTCAGCGGCCACTGCTCGCCCCACTTAATGAAGGCGCGAATAGCGGTGGGGGCGGTGTAAAGAATATTGATGCGATGGCGTTCGATGATTTGCCAGAAGCGATCGGGCTCTGGATGATTCGGCGCGCCTTCATACATGAAGGAGGTGGCGCCATTTGAAAGTGGTCCATAAACGACATAGCTATGGCCGGTCACCCACCCAATGTCCGCGGTGCACCAGTACGTATCCTCGTCTTTGAGATCGAAGATCCATTTCGTGGTCAGATGCGCCTGCAACAAATAGCCGGCCGTCGTGTGCAGAATTCCTTTAGGCTTTCCCGTCGTTCCGGAGGTGTACAGAATGAACAACGGATGCTCGCTATCGAGTTCTGCGGCAGCGCAGGGAATGTCCACAGTCTTCATCAACTCGTGCCACCAGTGATCGCGCCCGGTTTCCATTTTGATTTTTGAGCCGGTGCGCTGCACCACGACGCAGGCTGTGACTGAAGTCGTTTCCTTCAACGCTTCGTCAACGGCGGGCTTAAGTTTCACTTCATTGCCGCGGCGCCAGCCGCCGTCTGCCGTAACCACTACTTTGCAGCTCGCATCGTTGATGCGATCGATAAGGGCGCTGCTGGAAAAGCCGCCAAAGATCACCGAGTGGGTGGCGCCGATGCGCGCGCAGGCGAGCATGGCAATGGCCAGCTCAGGAATCAGCGGCATGTAAAGCGCCACGCGGTCGCCGGTCTTGACGTCCAGCCGCTTCAGCACATTCGCGAAGCGGCAGACTTCGGTGTGCAGTTGCTGGTAGGTAAGCGTGCGCTGATCGCCCGGCTCGCCCTCCCAGATGATTGCCGCTTTGTTTCGTCGCCACGTCTGCAAATGACGATCGAGACAGTTATGAGAGATATTGATCTTGCCGCCGGCGAACCATTCGGCATGCGGAGGGTTCCAGGTCAAAACAGTTTCCCAACGTTTGAACCAGTGCAGTTCTTCCGCCATGCGGGCCCAGAAACCATCCGGGTCGGCGGCCGCTTCGCTGCGCAGTCGCTCCAGCTCTTCCATTGAGCCGATATGGGCCTTTGCCGCAAACTCCTTCGACGGCGGGAAAACGCGCTCCTCGTGCATCACTGATTCAATATTCGTGGTTGCCATTCCCGTAATGATTCCCCTGTCGACTGGGTTTGTGACGTCAGCGGTTGTGTATCACATTCCCGCCGCGCGCGACAACGAGATAAGCAAACTTAGTGCGATGCAGTTTGCCCGTCTGAAGTGCGATAGCTGCGGGCCGCTTGTTGTGCTTAGGACAAGCATCTACTAGCTGAACTCTAAACAAAAAGGCAACAACCCGAAGCTTGAATACTTCGGGCTGTTGCCTGGTTCAGCTCACAGGGAGTTCCCTAATCTCTGCTCGCTGAAAACTGCTGCTGTTACCAGCGCGTTTGTAGGAAACAGAGGAACTACTTTCGCGACGCCAGGGCGATCGACTCGTTCGCCGGGGCGATACCCGCGAGCCTCTCAACCATACCGCGCTCGGCACGCGACCTGCGAACTTCGAGTCCTTCACTGTCACCAGTGGTCCAGGCCTGCGCAAAGAAGTATTGATTGCCGTAGCGATGGAACACGAGCTTCGCGCTTTCCTGCGCCTTACCTGCTACGGATGCCATCTGCACCATGGCACTGGCGCTGCCATCTTTGCTTCTGAGCTGCAGAACTGCGCGATCGGAAGCAGGATTTATCTGTCGCACTGTGTAGTCGCCCGCAGGCATCGCCTTGTCACCAACGCTAAACTCGAATGGAATGTTGGCGGTCAACTGGCGGCTGTCGTTGGTCTGCGCTTTGGCTGACGACATTGCCACGAACCCTGCCAGGATCATCATAGCGGTCATTGTGTAAAGTTGTTTTTTCATGGTGTTCTCCTTCAGTTCATTTCGATACGCTGGGGCTGAAGCCGAGTCCCTGCGGTTATTACTGGGGAGGCCAAATCTGCGGGCCTTCGCTTCGTCCCCAAACTGCCTTCATTTACTAACGCGCAGGTTTCGCCCAAATTCCCTCACGGCGGCAAAAGTTCCTGGGGTAGAATCTCCGGTCGTTGGCCGCGCAGCTCCGGAAAACAAATAACCATCCGCGTTTAGGGCGGGCTACCGCCCGCCATTCGAATCAGAATCGAGCACGAATTGTTTGGCGGCCAGTAGCCCGGCTCTAAAAGAACGAATTGGGGACGGACTCCAATGCAACCCCCTGAAGGCATAAGCCAGCTGTTGGTCAAATGGAGTGACGGCGATGAAGCCGCGCTTGAAGACCTGATGCCGCTGGTTTACAACGAGCTAAGAAGGCTGGCTAACAACTACCTGCGCAGAGAACGGCCGGGACATACGCTCCAGCCGACGGCGCTGGTTAACGAGGCTTATCTCAAACTTGTCGATCAAAAGAACACGCGGTGGCAGAACAGGGCCCAGTTCTACGGCATCGCCGCCCAGTTGATGCGAAGAATTTTGGTTGACCATGCGCGTCTGAGGCATGCCGAGAAACGCGGTGGCGCGGAGCAACAAAGGCTTTCCATAACCAGCGCCGGTGACCTGGCCACCAAACCAGACCTCGACGTGCTGGCACTCCATGAGGCGCTCGAGGAACTTGCCACCATCGACCCGCAACAGAGCCGCATCGTCGAGTTGAAGTTCTTTGGCGGACTCTCGATCGAAGAGACTGCCGAAGTGATGCGACTGGGACACGCCACCGTGGAGCGGGATTGGAAAATGGCGCGCGCCTGGCTGCGGAGGAAGTTGGAGTAAAGACTCTTTTATTGAGGGACGCGAGGTGCTGCCTTCGCGTTGATAGATAGAGCTCCGACAAACTTCAGGAACCGCTGATTAAGGCCATGAACAGTTTGTATAGAGCCCGCGAAGCGCGGCGACAGCATAAAGCCTGGGGTGGAGCGAAGCAGCGAAGCGGAACCCCAGGATCGTTGACATATGATGCAAGAGCCCGCGAAGCGGGCGACAGCGACGCATGATGAATAAATCGTAGCCTTTGCGCTATCGCACGCTTCGCGCGCTCGGTCTTCTTACCTGACGTTAACCTGGGGTTCCGCTTCGCTCCACCCAGTCTCTATGCTTTCACCCGCTACGCGGGTTTTGGAAAGGTAAGCCCGATTAACTTGATCAGAGCTTCTTTCAGTTTCTCGCGAGTTAGCAGAAGAACTTCCTTCGGACTCGGTACTCAAGCGGTAACGGCAAATAGATCATGACACCCGAACGCTGGCAACAAATTAAGGAGATATTTCAGTCGGCCCTCGATCGCGCCCCCGGCGAACGATCTGCCTTTCTGGCAAACGCGTGCGGCGGCGATGAATCTTTGCGCCAGGAAGTCGAATCGCTCATCGCGTCGCATGCAAAGGAAGGAAGTTTCATCGATTCGCCTGCCTATGAAGCGGCGGCCGATTCCATCATGGACGACAAGGCCGAATTGAAACCGGGCCAGGTGATCGGCTCTTACGAGATCATCTCATTCATCAGCCGCGGCGGGATGGGTGAAGTTTATCTCGCCCAGGACAAACGGCTGGGTCGTAAAGTGGCGCTCAAGCTTCTGCCGTCCTCAGTAACGAAAGATGCCAACCGTTTGCACCGCTTCGAGCAGGAGGCGCGTGCGGCATCGGCGCTTAATCATCCGAACATCATCACCATCTACGAGATCCGCGAGGCCGCCGCCACGCTGATGATCGCCACGGAGTTTGTCGAAGGCGAAACCTTGCGCCAACGCCTGGGCCACGGCACCCTCGACCTCCACCAGGCCCTGCACATCGCGATTCAAATTGCCGACGCGCTGGCGGCAGCTCATCAGGCCGGAATCATCCATCGCGACATCAAGCCTGAAAACATAATGATTCGGCCCGATGGCTACGTGAAGGTGCTCGACTTCGGCTTAGCTAAGCTGACCGAGCCGGCATCGCCAATGGCGGCTGCCGAAGCGCCGACCAGGGAAGTGAAAACCGGCTCCGGCATGATCATAGGCACCGTCGGCTACATGTCGCCCGAACAGGCGCGCGGGCAAACGGTCGATGCTCGCTCAGACATATTCAATCTGGGTGCAGTGATCTACGAGATGGCTGCGGGCCAGAAACCCTTCCATGGCGAAACACCCAGCGATGTTCTAGCGGCGATCTTGAAGAGCGAGCCGCCGCTGCTTTCACACTTCACGCCGGAAGCTCCGCCCGAGTTGGTCCGCATTGTCACCAAAGCTCTACGCAAAGATCGCGAGCAGCGCTATCAGGTTATCAAAGACATGCTGCTGGATCTGAAGAGCCTGAAAGAAGAGCTGGAGTTTCAGGCCAAGCTGGATCGTTCCGTCGCGCCGGGCAAGAGCAATGAAGCGCCTGCGGCAGGCAGTCAGCCTCAACGTCTGACGACGGAAAAGATACCCACGAGTAAAGACGAAATCAAAACAGCCGTATCAACCATCACCCATTCGCTGAGCGCGGAAATCAAACGTCACAAGGCTGGTGCTGTTCTTGCTGTGACGGCGCTCGCCCTGGCGACGAGTATCGGCATTTTCGTGGTTTACAAGTTTCTGAATCGAAGCCGTCCTGCCGCACCGGCGAGTACCGAGGCGTTGCAGGTACTAAGAACCACAAAGATCACTTTCTCGCCCGGCCTTGATCAGTTTCCCTCACTTTCGCCTGACGGGAACTCAATTGCCTACAGCTCCGATCAAAATGGGAGTTTTGAAATTTACATGAAACAGCTGACTCCCGGAGCTGGCGAGATACAGTTGACTTCCGATAAGCAGGAAAATAGCGAGCCCGCCTGGTCTCCGGACGGACAGCGCATTGCTTTTTATTCAAAAGGCCGGAAAGGCATTTGGGTGATGCCTGCTCTGGGTGGTTCCGCAAAGCAACTGACGGAATTTGGATCGTGCCCAGCATGGTCGCGCGACGGTTCGATGATCGCATTTCAATCAGGTGCACCCGCCGACATAGCGGCATCAAACAGTTTGCCGCCTTCAACTATCTGGGTCATTCCCTCTCAAGGCGGAACGCCGAGGCAGATTACGAAGCAGGGGACGCCGCAGGGCGGACACGGCAATTCCTCCTGGTCGCCGGATGGAAAACGCATTGTATTTGATGCCAGGGATTTTGTTGGTTCTTCTGTCTGGTCTGTATCTGTGGGAGGAGGTGAGTTAAAGAAAATCACTACGAATGGCGCTAGACCCATCTATGCACCCGATGGCCAATATGTTTATGTGTTCTGGTGGGGAGGCAGCAGCCCTGGACTAACGAAGATTCCTCTTTCGCCGATGGGCGAGCCGACCGGCGAACCTGTGGAAGTCGGGCCAAGAAATTCTATAGCCGGCTGGACCATCTCCGCCGACGGAAAGCGAATCGCTTACAGCGCTATCACGATTTCAAGTAATCTGTGGTCAGTTTCGTTGTCGCCGGGATCCGGCGCCGCCGCTGGCTTGCCGGAGCTTTTCACGCACGATACCAGCCTGCGAAACAATCTGGCGCGTTTTTCACCCGACGGACGAAAACTTGCCCTCACGAGGTGGCGGATAGGGACGAGTGGCGACATCTGGGTGGCGGACGCGGATGGTAAGAATCTGACGCAGCTAACAACCAATCCAACCACCGATAATCAGCCGAGTTGGTTCCCCGACAGTCAGAGAATCGCCTTCCTCTCCGACCGCAATAATAATCATTTGACCCTCTGGTCCATCTCATTGGCGAGCGGAAAAGAAGAGTCGCTCTTGGACCTCGGCGAAGGAGTGGAGTTTGCGGTGCTCTCACCGAACGGCGAACAGGTCGCATTCAACTCTAAGAAAAGCGGAACGATCAATGTCTGGACCGCCCGTATCGGCGGTGGCGAGGCGAAGCAGTTGACGTTTGATAATGAATTAGCGGGCTTCCCCTGCTGGTCTCCGGATGGAAAGTTCCTCGCCTTCGAGTTAAAGCGCGGCGATGACAACTACCTGGAAGTGATGCCCAGTGAAGGCGGAACTCCCGAGCAGTTGGTTTCTGATCACGGCCTGAGCTGGCCACACGATTGGTCGCCCGACGGGGACAAGATTGCTTTTGCCGGCCGGCGCAACGGCATCTGGAATATCTACTGGGTTTCGCGCAGCACGAAGAAACTGAAGCAATTGACAAATTACTCAACACTGAAAGCCTTTGTTCGCTACCCCGCCTGGTCGCCGTTGGGCAATCGGATTGTTTATGAATATGCAGAGACGACTGGCAACATCTGGTTGATGGAGTTGAAGTAGACACTGTCCGACAAACTTCAGTTTGTCATTGCGATGCGTAACTGCCTCCATGATGAAATTGACGTTGCCACGACAAGCTAAACCTTATCGGACAATCGCAAACTAACAGTTCGCGCTACACTATGACACCCGAAAGCTGGCAGGAAGTAAAAGCTATCTTTCACCGCGCTCTGGAAGTTGAGCCGGCGCGGCGGTCCATGTTTCTCGATGGGGCCTGCGCCGGCCAAGATTCACTTCGCCGTGAAGTTGAGTTGCTCATCCAATCGCATGAACAGCTGGACAGCTTCCTGGAAACCCCAGCGTTAGAAAACGCTGCCCGAATGCTCGTAAACGACAATCCGAAACTTTCCCCCGGCCAGCGTATCGGCCACTACCAGATCGTTAAGCTGCTCGGCGAAGGCGGCATGGGCGAAGTCTATCTGGCCGAAGATACAAAGCTGGGCCGCAAAGTGGCGCTCAAATTCCTGCCGTCCTATTTCACCAAAGACGAAGAGCGCCTGCGACGCTTCGCGCAGGAAGCCCGCGCCGCCTCCGGTTTGAATCATCCGAACATTCTTACGATTCACGAGATTGGTGAAGCTGACGGCCGCCGGTTTATGGCCACTGAATTCATCGCTGGCGAAACACTGCGGCAGCGAATTGCCGGTGGACGACTAAAGCCTGGCGAAGCGCTCAACATCGCCGAGCAGGTCGCCTCCGCCCTCGCCGCAGCCCACGCGGAAGGAATAATCCATCGCGACATCAAGCTGGAAAACATCATGCAGCGGCGTGACGGCATTGTTAAGGTGCTCGATTTTGGTCTGGCAAAACTCCTGGAGCAAAGAGAAACCGGATCGGAAGATGCCACGCGCGAGCTCGTTAAGAGCGAAGTCGGGGCGATGATCGGCACGGTCGCATATATGTCGCCGGAGCAAGCCCGGGGCCTGGCGGTCGATGCGCGTACGGACATCTGGAGCCTCGGCGTGGTGATCTACGAGATGCTCGCCGGCCGCGCTCCGTTCGAAGGCGAAACAAGCAGCGACGTGCTGGTGGCTATTCTCGAGCGCGAGCCGAAATCCCTGATGAGTTTCCCGGCCCAGACTCCTGAGTCTCTGGAATGGATTGTGACCAAAGCGCTGACGAAGGACCGTGAAGATCGCTATCAAACGGCTCGCGAGCTGTTGACTGATATCAAGCGTTTGAAACAGCGACTTGAGTTCGCCAGTGAAGCCGAACGCAGCATTCCTCCCAAGGCTTCCAAAAATCGCGCAGGCACGCACGACAGCGGGACTAACGCGGATGCGACTTCCCTGGCCGCGGATGGACGATCTAAGAGCGGCACGCGGCTGGCCAGGATGCTGCCGTTTGCCGTAGTCATAGCCCTCGCCGCCGGTTTGATCATATGGAAGGGCGGCACCTCGTGGTTCAAACGCGCCGCACCGGCAGGCCCACCGGTAGTCGTGCTGATGGATTCTACTTTGCCGGACAGGGTTTATGATCCGGAAACGCGGAAGAAAGGTGGCACCAATGCCGATGACATCACAGACATATTGAGAGACCTACCCGTTGTCATCGAGAAAGAAAATACCAGCCCCCTCTGGCACCGCGAAGATCAGGTGCGGCAAGGGAATCCCACGCTGATTGTTATTCATCGCTCCTGCTTTGCGGATGCAGATGTTGGTTTTGATCCACAGTCGAACGCCATGCAGACCGCCGACAGCAAGATCGGTGGCTTCCTCGGTTACATCAGCCTTGGAAATCCGGCGACGAAGTTCCTGGTTTACACTCGCAGGTCCGACGACCAGACCGCCTGGGCCTCAGATTTGGAAAAGCGCTTCCCGCAACTCAAGGGGAGAATCTCCATCATGAGCGTGCCGGGAGGAGCGGAACACGCTACCTTCCGCAATCCGGAAACCGCGAAAATGCTTAAAGAGAAAGTGCAATCGATATTAGGGCTGCGCTAGCACGCGGCGCGGAACTGACAAAACTCAAGGCCGTTTCGCAGTCACGAATTAGTTTCGCTGCATCAACTGCGGCGGCAGTTGCTTATCAACTTTGGGTGGCGCCGGCCGGTTCGCAACTTCCCACAGCGTCATGTAAACAGTGCGCGCCACCTTTTCCATCTTCTGGTAGTCAATCTTGTCCGCGGAATCGCCCGGCCGGTGGTAGTCCTCATGCACTCCGTCGAAGAAGAAGACTATGGGAATTCCCTTGCGGGCGTAGTTGTAATGATCGCTGCGAAAGAAAAAGCGGTTGGGATCGCTGGGATCGTCGTAGCGATAATCGTAAGCGACATTCAAATACGATTTGTTCACCGCATCGGTTAGTTCACCCAGCTCCGTGCTCATCATCTTCGATCCGATGACGTAGATCTCGTTCGGCCCGGACAGTTCCTTGTTGCGCGGGTTGGTATCGCCCTCTTTCTTGCTGCGGCCAATCATGTCGATGTTTATCTGGGTGACGATATGGTCCAGCGGAATCGTCGGGTACTCCGTAAAGTATCGCGAACCCCACAACCCTTTCTCTTCACCGGCATGCCATACGAAAAGTACTGAACGCTTGGGGCGTGCCTTTGCATGGGCCAGCGCTTCCGCCATTGCCAGCAGGGCGGTCGTGCCGGAGCCGTCATCATCCGCGCCGTTATTGATCGAGTCGCCATTAACCGGGGTGGTGGCGATGCCTATGTGATCGTAATGAGCGCCCAGCGCTACGTACTCGTTCTTAAGGGCCGGGTCGCTGCCTTCCCATATGGCGACGACATTTTGCGTTTGGAGCTTGTCCGATTTTGTCGCGACGGTGAAGCTGACATTCTTCCCCGGACTGAGTTCAAATGGCTCGATGGCGTCACCCGCGATGCCTCGGTTCATCAATGCAGTTGCTTCATACTTCTCGCCCTGGAATAAAGTGGTCGCCATTCTCGCTGATAGCCAGATCGCGGGTATCGACGTATTGGCTGGTGTCTGGAACTTCTCGACCACGGTATTGCCGCGGCTGGTAGCGCGCTGGCGAGAACGATCCCAATTGAGCAGCATTGAAAAATCGGGAATAGCCAGGACGCCTTTGGCGCCGTGCCGCTTGGCATAGACCAGCGGGTTGGCCCAATCCTCGCCGCGCGTGCCGGTTAGATCGCTCTGGCTGACACCTTTGGGCAGGCCTTCGCCAAACACGACGACAATCTTGTCCTTAACGTCAAGGCCCTGATAGGCGTCGATGTTCTTCGATTTGATCATCCAGCCGTGGCCGGCGTACACCAGCGGCCCGCTGATCGTGGCGCTGACCGCATTGGGCAGAAAATCATCGCCGAAATTGAATCGCTGCCCGTTGATTTCCGCATGCGAACCGGCAGCATCAAGCTGGTTGCGTTGCAGCGCGATGCGTTGAAAGTACGAGCCATCATCGCCCGCCGGCTTGAATCCCCAGCGGGAAAGGTTCATGGCAATGAACTTTGCGGTTGTGTCCAGACCGCGCGAAGGCGTGTCGCGCCCTTCCATCTCGTCCGACGCAATGAACGAAAGATAATCCTTCAATTGGGCCGCGGTGATCAGATCAGCGCCACGTGCGGCTGCGGTCGCGGCGGTGTTTGTAGCCTTCGGCTTAGAGACCTTGCGCTGTGCGAACGTCGCCGGGAGCGCGAAAGACACCGCGAGTACTAGGGCAAGTGAATACAGTTTTAGTTTGCGCATATGATGCCGTTATTCAGAAGGACGGACGTGTTCCCGGAGAAAGTGCCGTTGCGGCTCTGCCGCCTGATGTGCGGAAAAGCTCTGCCTTTCCGAAAGTGGCGCCTATTTTTGGGGCTGCGCCCCGGTTTGGGGCGTAGCCCCATTCCTATCGAAACTTGGTTCGGTGGGGCAGAGCCGCCACCGCACATCAGGCGGCAGAGCCGTGAAAAACAGTCAATGCTCCTAATGCATTCATTTAACAGCGCAAGCAATCTCACTCAACCATGTTCGAGCCTTAGGAACATCAAGCATGCTGCACGGCTTGCACCAAGCGGGTCAAACTTTCTTTCGCGTCGCCGTACAGCATACCCGTCACATCTTTGAAGAAGAGCGGGTTTTCCAGTCCCGAGAAACCTTTTCCCTGTCCGCGCTTCAATACCACTACCGACTTCGCGCGATCCACTTCCAGGATTGGCATGCCGGCAATCGGACTGCCAGGATTATCGCGCGCATCAGGGTTCACTACGTCATTGGCGCCGATAACAACCGCCACATCCGTCGCGGGAAACTCCGGATTGATTTGCTCCAACTCGTACAAGGATGAATAAGGAACGTTCGCTTCGGCCAGCAGCACATTCATGTGGCCGGGCATGCGTCCGGCAACCGGATGGATGCCGTACTTGACCGTGACGCCGCGTTTTTCCAACGTGTCGGCCAGCTCGCGCACGATGTGTTGCGCCTGGGCGGTGGCCATGCCGTATCCGGGAACGAACACGACTTGCTTGGCATAAGCCAGTTGCACCGCGACGTCCTCCAGGTTTATCTCGCGCATCGTTCCCTGGTGCCCGTCACCTACCGAAGCAGTCGCCGCGCTGCCAAACGCGCCGAACAGCACGTTTGTGATCGACCGATTCATCGCGCGACACATCAGAATCGAAAGTATGAAGCCGGAGAACCCATCTAAAGTGCCGGCGATGATCAGGACGTTATTGGAAAGCACGAAGCCGGTCGCTGCTGAAGCAAGTCCGGCGTATGAGTTCAAAAGCGACATCACCACCGGCATGTCCGCGGCGCCGATTGGCATCACCAGCAGCAGGCCGAACACAAACGCCAAACCGACCATCACGAAGAAGAGGGGAACCGATCCGGGAAAGACGATGAGATAAATAAAAATGCCGATGGTCGTCGCCAGCAACGCCATGTTGAAGATGTTCTGCCCCTTGTAAGTTACCGGCGTGCCGCGAACCAGGCCCTGCAACTTCGCAAAAGCCAGCAGACTGCCCGTCGTGGTAAGCGCGCCCAGCATCACTTCAAAGCCGAGTGCGCCCATTGTGATTTTGTCGAGGTGCCCACCAAATCCGTAGTGCCGGTAGTATTCCGAGATGCCCACCAGCGCCGCCGCGAAGGCGCCAAACGCGTGCGACAGCGCGGTCCGTTGCGGCATAGCCGTCATTGGGACCCAGAGGCCCATGGCTAAACCGACCAGCGAGCCCACTACTAGACCGGTGATGATCCAGGTATAGGTGACGATCTCGAAGTGCATCAGCGTGCCAATGATGGCCATCAGCATGCCGAACTCGGCCAGGTGCATCCCGCGCTTGGCAGTTTCCGGGTGGCTCAGGCCCTTCAATCCGAGGATGAAGAGGATCGAAGCGAGCAGATAGCTGAATTCGATGAAGTAGGTTTGCCAGTGCATTCTGAGATCTCAAATTTCAAATAGTCTGAGACATCAATCTCAGATCCCCATCCCTCTCGCGGGATCAGCGTACCGCCTTGCAATGGGATTCTTCTCAACAAGCCGGCGTTCAGAGTACCGACTTCAGTCGGGCTTTTCTCAACAAAACACGCAACCGTAAGCTGTACTCTAAACCCGGCTCTTATCCTTGCTCTTATCCGCCGCGCCCGGCTTCCGCTTAAACATTCCCAGCATTCGATCAGTGATCACAAACCCGCCCACCACATTTGTCGTCGAGCAAACTACGGCCGTGAAGCCAAGTATCGTGCTGATCGTGTTGTAGTGGGCGCCGGCGGTGACAATCGAGCCCACCAGCGAGATGCCGGAGATAGCATTCGTCGCCGACATCAACGGCGTATGCAAAAGCGGCGGCACGCGCGATATCACCTGATATCCCAGAAACGCCGCCAGCGCGAAAACGTAGAGAGCCGTGATCAATGTTTGTGCTGACATACCTTCCCTACCCTTGCAGGCTAATACTTGCGCCGCTCGAACGTACTCAAATCTTCAAAAGTTGGTTCGCGCATAAACATTTGCGGATAATACTGTCGGGATTCCGCGTCCCAATCGTAAAGCATTCCCTGATTCCCACTGTTTATTTCCCGGGCATGGTTATCTTCAATATTGAGCTCTACACTGTACAGTAATTGGTTTCTACGCTTACCCGCTATCGAGGCGTAAACCTGGATCACACAAGGCCCAGCCTCTACAATAGAATCAGATTCTGACCTGGCAATGAAGTGATGATTGACGGCCACTCCCGCCGGTCCAACAAACAAGCCACTTCCCCGAACCAGACTCTGCTGGCTGTCACCATACCCCCAAATACTTAAAGTCACTTTGTCGGAACCTTTAACGAGTATTACGTACATATCTTCAACTAGATTTCCTCTTCGGGCTGTACTGTGGAGCAAGAACCGGAGAAAAAGTTTTGGTGTGAAGCCATCCTTCGCAAAGCCAATAATGTTTGGTCGGGTCATTCTTAACCGTCCGCGCTTGAAAAGGGTCAGCCAAGCGGTTGAAGCTGAAATGACCAAAGAGAGTACTGCAATCGCTGTGGCAATAGTTTCACTAGCGTTCATGAGATCGCTCGCTCTTCTCGGATACTGTGGTCAGCTAACTACGAACCCTCCAAAGCAGCAGCTACACGCGGATTTGCCCACTCGCCGCCATGCGTCACGCACGAGGGGCCAACCACGTCGTCGTTCATATCGATATGCAACTCGCTGTCTTTGATTAGCAGAGTCAGAAAAGCCGTAACATTGCGTGAATACAGTTGGCTGGCATG
>DASXRU010000132.1:0-6271 GCA_036506395.1 Pyrinomonadaceae bacterium
GAAGCGAAAGCGAATCACTCCGGAAATATTTGGAGTGCGCCGGCAGAGCGAAGCGGCGACGGCGCTTTGGATTGACTTACCCAAAGCGGCGTCTCCCGATGTATGGGGATTGCCGCCGCTCCATAAGCCTAGCCCCACCTAAAAAGCGATCGGAGTGCCGGCAACAGGCGATGATTCGCGACCTTGCCGCGGAAGAAAGCTTCGTGGTCGCGCTCGACATCAGCCATGGTCCGCAGCTCGGCAACGAACCGCTCGAGACCAAGGACGCGAGAGTGCTCGGCGGCAACTTCGTACTCTTCGATGTTCTGACTTTCAAGTCGCCCGGCAAAATACATTGGCAGAAACCAGCCCACCAGGTGGCAGCCGAAGCCGATCGTGCGGCCAATGAGCCACGCTCTTGCTTCGCGAAGGCGTCGTGGTGCTGAGCCCGTCTCAGTCAGCATCCGCAACACATTTGCCCGGTGAACCCACTCATCATTCTCAATCTGCCGGACTTTCTCGCGTTCAGCTGGGTCGCGGAGAGATTTCCAATGGCCACGGTACGCGTAGGCGGCTGCCAACTCTCCGGAGAATGCATTCTGCAGGATGCCGATCAAAGCCTGGCGGGCAACTTCGGAAGTTGCCTTGAGCTGTACAGAGCTTAATTCTTGTAAGGCGATATTATTCATCACTGGCATCTGCATCTCTGAACACTGCAGTCAGGAAGGGGGCATGCCCCCGCTCTTAGTGTTGTTTTCAGCAGCCAAAGAGAATAAAAGGCAGCGGGGGCATGCCCCCTTCCTGACTGCAACTATTCCAAGAAGCGTCAGGAGACTTCGGTGACGCCGATCTTTTCTACGGCCTCCTCCAGTATCTTGATATCCACGCGACCCAGTGCTGCGATGCGGCGAGCGGCGCGATCGGTGGCCTCCTGGATCACGTGGCCCACGTGTCCTCTGGTCCATTCCCAACTGACTGCATGCCGGCTGGCGGCTTTATCCAGACGCTCCCACCACTTGTGATTGGTCTTGCGGCGAAAGCGCCCCATCATAGTTTCCACGACATAACGCGAATCGGTAAACAGGTGAACTTTGCAGGGCTCGAGCAAAGATTCAAGCCCCAGTGCAGCGGCCGCAACTTCAGCCTGCTGGTTGGTTGCACTGCCAAGGTAACATCCCACTGCGCGCCAGATTCCCTGATAGCCGAGCAGCGCTACGGCCGCCGCGCGGGTTGCCGATTGACCGTTGCCAAGGCTCGAGCCATCGCAAAAAATCGTGACTTCTTTTTTGGACTTTAGTGGCATATCCAAGTTGACGTGGCTAGCTGCTGAAAAGGGATACGGTCCACGAAATCACACGAAGCAGCACGGAGCCACGCGAAAAAAGAACGTGATACTTCGTGTGATTTCGCGTTGTTTCGTGTCTCTTCGTGGATCGACTGCATGTTCTTGAGCGAGTGCGGCTACCGCTCCCCGCGTTCCTCCTCGACGCTACTCTCGAGTTCGACTGCTAGATTGAAAACGCCAGGCTGATCGATTGGTTCCAGCCAGCGCAGCGCTTCGTCCAGCACGCGGCGCTGATGTTCGGGCCAACCAGGGCGCCCGGCAACACTTCCGAATTTTCCCTTGTAGAACGCCGCGCGCGGGGCCCGCACTCTTTCCATCACTTCCTTATCGACGCAGAGCGTCATGGTGGGAATACCAACGGCTTCGATTGCGCGCGCGGCCAGGGCCACCGACTGATGACATAGCCGCGACGCGGGAATCAAGAGCGCCGCCTGCACTTCATAACGCCGCACCCGCTCCACCAGTTTGGGAAGCATTTCTTCCGCCAGGCGCGCCGCGTTGGGAATGAATCCGGAGAAACTCCAGAAGGCTGGATTTAGCTGGCCGATGATTCCGTTGCTGGTGAATTCAGCCAGCCGGGCCAGCGGCACCTGCGCATTCATGTCGTGGTTGACTGCCGCGCTATCGTACCCTCGCGCAGCAAAACGCAGGTCAGCTGCTTCGATCTCTGTGGGTATCTCGCGAAAAGTCAGGTCGCCATCCGGCGCGTTGAGGTCGAAGGGCTCTGTTCCATCCAGATAGGCGCCGGCCGAAGAGATCAGCGCCAGATTAAGCATGGGCAGCGCGCTGCGCGCCGGAACGAAAGGCGCGCGTTTGTTTTCTACAAAAGGATAGTGGCCGTCAACGTCGGCGCCGGAGACGCGATGATCGCTTTTCCACGACTCGTACCGCTTCAGCCATTCACTACGACGCTCGATTATTTCCACTGAAACTTTTCTCCTGATCGGGAGGTACGACATGCTTCAGCTTGTCGTCGAGAATGATCACCATTCGCTCTGGTAAACTCGACAAGCTGACGCTTGTCGAACTAACGCTCCGGGTTAGTAAAGCAACTCGGATACGGCGCGAACTTCGCCTCGTCAATGGGAACGTTGTGCTTAACGTCAGTAATCTTATAGACAAAGGTGAAGCCCAGCAATGAGTCTTCGCGAATTGAGAAGGGCAGCTTTACGCCATCCACTTCACGGTAATCTTCGTAATAGATGTTGCCCTTGCGCAGCAGCAATCCGGTTTGCGCGTCGAAGTACAATTTCAGACTCGGAGCAGGCCCCTGTAGTACGTAAACCTCGCGCGGGCCCAGCCTTTCCACGCCGGTGAGCCGCAGCACCGGTGACATCTCCTTCAGACTGGTTGGCTGGTCAACAAACGCGCCGCGAATTGCGTCCAGCGATGTTCCCTGGGGGAATTCTATGTAGCCTTGCAGCGGGTCCTGCCACCATGCTGTCTGGCCGTCGCTGCCGCGCATCATTACGCCTAACCCGGGAACATTGATCAGCAGCGCAAACCGGGTCGGCCCCTTTTCATAAAGCTCCGCCGATCCTTTCGTGCCGGCGCCGGTAATTTCCGTCTGCGCCCGCGAGACGCGGCTGTGAACTTTTTCCAGCGCCACTCTGCCGCCAACGGCCTCGATGTACTTCGCAATAATCTGACTGGACGTGGGCAGGCCCCTGGGCAAGTCATTGAGCAGACCAGTGTCCTTGTGCTCGTCAGTTGCCGCCGGTTTGTTTTCCGGCAGTGGTTTTGGTGGAGGAGGCGGCTCAACCGGTCCGGCAATCGAAACCTTCTCCTGAGGCGCAACGGTTGGTGGCGGTTTGGTAATACTGGTAACAGTGACGTCCGCTATCAGCTCCGTCCGTCCCGGTCTGAATTTCCCCGCCACGGATCGATCCCGCCGCAGTTTCCCGATCGCTGCTTCGAGCTGCGGATCGTGACCTGTCAGTAAAGCCCGCCGGCTCAGCTTAACTTGCAGATCAGGTAAGACTCCGTGGCCTTCCAGCAATGTCCCGCCCGGCGTCCGGTAGTTGGCGAAGGCATATTGGAAGAGCGCGCCGGTCGGCAACTCTCTAATGGTGGAAGGCAGCGTGTTTCCGGCGCTGGTCTCGCCGACGACTACGGCGCGCTTTGTCTCCTGCATGCCGCCGGCAAACATTTCGGCGGCGGACTCAGTTGAGCCGTCGATTACTATGGCCAGCGACCCACTGTATGGGAGTTTCTGCGGAAACGCATAGATTGGATTCCGCCCTCCGCGAGTCTCCATAAAGCCGAGCGCCAACGAGTCCTGTTGCAGCAAGCCAGAAAGTCCGCCAAGCATGCCCAGCAGTCCGCCCTGGTTGCCGCGAAGATCCAGGATAATTCCCGGCGCATCACTCAGTGAACGAATGGCATGGCAAAGCTTCTCCATGAGTGCCGGCACGAAGGCGTTGAATCGGATGTAGCCAATACCATTTGCCAGCCGCCGGGACTCGATCTCGCCATACATTGCGGGCAAGTTTCCCACCGGCGCAGACATTTCACCTTTCAAGCGCTCTCGTTTGATCGCGATTGTGTGCGGACGGTTCTGCCCGTCGAGAAATAAGAGCCGTACGGAGGTTTCCGGCGGCCCATTGATATACCCGGCTACCAGAATCAGCGGCAGCTCCGACCGAATGATCGCGTGGTAAAGAGGCGATTGCAGCGTTTCCGAAATGATGTTTTCCAGCGATTTGCCATTCGCCTTCTTGATCACAAAGCCGGGACGTACACCGGCACGCGCGGCGGTGGAACCCGGTTGCACCCGCGTCACCACCACCAGGCCATTGATTATTCGCAAGTCTATGCCGATCCCGGTGGTCAGCTTTTGCGCTAACTCGTAGTTGCCCTTCAGCAGGAGTTTCGCCGGATCACGTTTCTCAGTTTTATCCGTCGCATCATCTTTTGCGTCTTCGTCGGCGCTTTCGTCCGGGACTCGAGGAATTGCTTCCGGTGGAATAATCAGGAAGTGGGACTGGTGCAACTCGTTGAGCATCTGTTGCAGGAGTTGATGCACCTGCGCGTCGCTGCTCGCCTTTGCCACCAGCGGCTCGTAACGCCGGCGCACCGCATCCCAATCCAGCCCGTTAAAAGTTGGATCATAGAAGAATTGTTTGACGGTGGTCCAAACTATCGTGAAAGACTGTTGTCGTTTCTGCGCATCGGTCGGAGCTATTACCAGCGCCGGTGTGCCTGAAACTACGGGTGTTTCCTGTGCCCGGATCTGGCCGGCGCTGAGACCAAGCAGCAGGACGCTAAAGAGGAGGACACTGGGGCCAAGCCACCTTGCTGTCTGGATTACCGGGCGATGGTGCGATTGGGAGTTCAAACGTTTGGCCGCCGGCGGGCAATAAGAATAAACGCGATGAGAGACGCTAACATGGCAAGGGCGAGCAACGCCACTGAGTAATGGTGCAAGCTGTCGAAGGCAATGCGCCGCGAATCAGTGCGCGCAACCTGATCGATAGGCGCCGGCATGGCTGCGCGCAGCGCCAGCATTTTGGGCGAGATCCACCATTGGCTGGCAGCGGTAAAAATGGCGACCAGCGCCAGCAGCATCGTTTCAGCGTAAAAGGCGCCGCCCGATGCACCACGGCGTTTGAAGAGAAAGGCAGTTACCAGCAGGAAGAGGCCAATGGCGAAGCCGCTCAGGTTAACTACTGCCAGCGCACGCGTGACTATGGTGCCGGCGATCTCGCTCGCATTGGCGAGTTGAAAGCTGCGCAACACACTGAAAACTGCCGGCGCTACGGTCGCACTAAAAAAGAGCGCCGCGCCCAGCCACAGGGCGATCAGAAATAATCGAAGGTTCTTCATCATTTTGGAGTGCGCCGACATGTCAGCGCTTTGGTACTTCCTGGTTGCGTCTCTTTTAAAGAATTCTGCGTCCAACCGCCGCAGGCTAAAGCGGCGCCAAGTCGCCGCACTGCAAAGGAGTGCCACTTCACCTGCCACTTCAATCGAAGTCCATCACCTCCGGCAGCAACCGGATTACCGGCGGATCAACCTCAGGCGGCGTCAGCTCGCGCGGGTCGGGGGCCGTCATCAACCATGAAAGGGAGCGGTCGAGCTGCGCCTGGTACTCTTCCAGGTCCAGCGACATAAACGAATTCGTTTTCAGGCGCGCGAACTTTTCCTTGGCTGCCTGGTACATGCGGCGCGCGGCGCCGGGCCTGCCAATCTCCAGGTGATGAAACGCTACGGCGGATTGAATCATCGCCTGCAGAAAGAGTTTTTCCTGCTGGCCCACCGGCCCCATCCAGCGATCTTCCCAGGCATCGTGCGCCGCATGAAATTCGCGCGCATTGTAAAGATCGATGCCGGCGATGTACTCGATGGGATACGCCGCAATGTGCGCGTCAGTATAGTGCGGCCGCTCTTCCATAACTTTTTTGGAGTGCGCCGGCAGAGCGAAGCGGCGACGGCGCTTTCGATTCCAAGACTCGCTAATCCAAAGCGGCGTCGGCGCTTCGCTCTGCCGCCGCACTCCATAATTATTGCTTCAGTCGCGAGGCGATCACCTTCGCCGCGGTTGCGCCGGCGCCCACCGCGCCGGCAATTGTCGGCGCCAATGGGTTTGCTACGTCGCCAATGGCGAAGACATTTACCACGCTCGTCTCTTGCTCTCCATTCGCCACGACATAACCGCGCTCATCAGTGCTCAGTTGCTCCCGAAACAATTCCGTGTTCGGCGCAAAGCCAATACGCACCAGCACACCTTTTACCGCCATCTGGAAGGGCTTTATCGCGCCGTCGCGCAGTATTTCAACGGCTTCAACTTCTGCGTTGCCAATGATCCGCTGCACGCTGGATTCCCGAAACACTGTGATGCAATGGTTCGTGCCCAATCTTTCGGCGAATTCACGACGCGCCCCAAGCTTCCGGCCGCGATGGACCATTGTAACGGTAGGGCATACTTCGGCCAGCAACAGAGCGTTT
>DASXRU010000133.1:0-5008 GCA_036506395.1 Pyrinomonadaceae bacterium
GCCGAATATTACTTACGAATTGTTGAAGCGTGGTTACAGCGAAAAGGACATTCGCAAGATCCTGGGCGAGAACTTCCTGAGAGTTTTTGCTGAAGCGGAACGAGTCGCCCGCAACTCAAGCAAAAACATCAGCGGCGAAGGTAGCCTGCGGCGGATCAACTCGGTGAGCAACTAGATACACACATGAATGCGCACGATCGGTTACCCATCGTGCGGTACACTAAACTCCGCCAGCGAGAAAGGAGCACGGCCATGAAACAAGGAGCCGTCATGAGTCAGACAGGGAACGGGTTCACCGTCAAAAGTCATTTCGAAGGAAAAGCCCCGAACGTTCGCAAGATTTACGATCAGATCCTGAAGGGTCTGAAAAAGTTTGGGCCGATCAAGGAAGATCCAAAGAAGACTTCGATTCATCTCGTAAATACTACGGCGCTTGCCGGTATAGCGACGCGCAAAGAGTCTCTGGTGTTGACCATCAAGAGCGACCGCCAGCTAATGAGCCCGCGCATTCACCGGTCCGAGCAAGCATCGGCCAGGCGATTTCACCATGAAGTTAAACTAACTTCGCCGGCAGATGTGGACGATGAATTGATCGGTTGGCTCGAGAGCGCCTACCAGCTTAGCTCGTGAGCAAGCCTTCCTAATCTAAAAGGTGACTTCGGGAAGAAAACCCTATCCACGACACTAACCAATCGAACCCCGTGTCGATAACGCACTCAAACACATCGCCTCGCACAAATATTATTTCAATTAGCGCTTCGCGAAGAGCGTTGACGCTACCGGATTCTTGTGGCATGTCCGCCGACGGTGTGCGCGGTTTCTCGACCAACGCGCGTGAGGTAGAAGAGGTGGTTCGGCATCGCAGCGTGGGCAGCGACAAGCGCGGCACTCGCTGTTCTTCCGAGGAAGTAGCGGCCTGAGTCAGGCTCGACGGCCACAAATTCGCCGTCATGCGAAGGTTCAAGGACAGACACCAGCGTTTGCCGATACGTAGTCTGTCCCCGTTGGACCAGATCATCGCCTGCGGTTTCAGGATGTGATTTCAGAGGAGAACGCATTAGCTAACCTCACTCACATTCTAACACTGAGCAATGCTGCCCGCGACTCAGGCTGCCATCCTGGAAATAATCGCGTCCGCGAACTCCGCTGTCTTCGCGGTGCCGCCGATGTCACGCGTGCGGACTTTGCCTTCCTCAAACACTGTCATCAATGCTCGCTCGATTTTGTTAGCCGCGTCGCGCTCGCCGATATGGCGCAGCATCAGGATGCTCGATTGCAGCAGGGCCGTCGGATTCGCAATCCCCTGGCCGGCGATGTCGGGAGCCGAACCGTGCACAGCTTCAAACAACGCTCCCAATTCGCCAATGTTCGCGGCGGGCACCAGTCCCAATCCGCCAATCAATCCCGCGCACAAGTCGGAAACGATGTCACCGTACAGATTCTCCAAAAGCATGATGTCGAACTGCCCCGGCCGCATCACCAGTTGCATGCAGGCGTTGTCCACGATCTTATCGTCGGCCTCAATCTCCGGATACCCTTTCGCGACGTTGTAGAAGCATTCGAGGAACAAACCATCGGAGAGCTTCATGATGTTCGCTTTGTGCACGGCGGTGATCTTCTTGCGCTTTTCGCTGCGCGCAAACTCGAATGCAAAACGGGCAATGCGAGTCGAAGCCTTCTCTGTAATGACCTTGATGCTTTCAACCACACCCGGAACAACCACGTGCTCGATTCCGGAATAAAGATCTTCTGTGTTCTCGCGCACCACTACCAGGTCAAGCTCCGGGTAACGGCAGGGCACATTCGGCAACGCGCGCACCGGCCGCAAATTGGCGTAGAGATCGAGCGCTTTACGCAAGCCGACGTTTACCGAGGTAAAGCCCTTGCCAATCGGCGTTGTGACCGGCCCCTTGAGCCCAACTCTGTTTCGCCTGATGGATTCGAGCAAATCTTTCGGCAGAGTCTCGCCGAATTTTTCCAGCGCCTGGGCGCCGGCGTAATGTGTTTCCCATTCGATATCGACGCCCGAGGCTTCGATGATTCGCACTACGCTGGAGGCCACTTCCGGGCCAATGCCATCGCCCGGAATCAGTGTGATAGTATGTTTCATATGAGCAGAAGTCAGTTGTTAGTTGTCAGTCGTTAGTAGTCAAGGCGCTCGGTACTTTGTGCTTAGTACTTTGGAATTCCTTGATTCAAAAGTCAAAAGGACAAAGTACGACGCACAAAGTACACGAAAACCTCTATGTCGAGCCAATCATTTAACTCAATGCGGACTGCGGATGCCATCGTTGTCGGGGGCGGCGTGATCGGCCTGGCGATTGCACGCGCGTTGGCCCGGCGAGGCGTGCAACGTGTCATCCTGATTGAGCGCGCTCGGCTCGGTGCGGAAGCGTCTTCCGCGGCGGCAGGAATACTCGCGCCGCAGGCAGAAGCGAACCAGGCGGATAAGTTCTTTAAGCTGGCGTGCAAGAGCCGCGACATGTATTTCGCCTTTGCCGATACCCTGCGCGAAGAGAGCGGCATCGACATCGAACTCGACCCAACCGGCACCCTTTATCTTGCGTTCACCGAAAATGATGAAGCAGAAGCCGGGCATCGCTATCAATGGCAGACGCGCGCTGGATACGAAGTAGAACGGCTGACCGCGGACGAAGCGCGTATGTTTGAGCCCGGCATCTCGTCTGGGGTTCGCAGCGCGCTTAGATTCCGCCGCGACATGCAGGTAGAGAACCGGCGGTTGGTGGCGGCATTGGCGTCAGCGAATGAACAACTCGGGGTGGAGTTAGTTACCGGCTGCGACGTACGTTCGATCAAGGCGGAGCACGGTCGAGTTAGCGGGGTCGAAACGTCCCTGCGCCCGGTGAGCACGCGGGTGGTAATCGTCGCCGCGGGCGCCTGGAGTTCTTTCCTTTCAGTCGCGGGCATATCGTCATCGCAACTCCGCATCGAACCCGTGCGTGGCCAGATGCTCTGTTTTGAAACCAATCCGCGCCTGGCGCGGCACATTCTTTACAGTCCGCGCGGTTACCTCGTGCCGCGCAGTGATGGCCGATTGCTGGCCGGTTCGACCACTGAACATGCCGGCTTTGATAAGCGCGTGACTACGGCAGGAGTGCACACGATCACCGAGCACGCCCTGGAGATCGCGCCTGGCTTGAGCAATCTGCCCCTGGTAGATTCATGGGCAGGGCTGCGGCCTCGGGCTGAGGACGATTTGCCCGTGCTGGGCGGCGGCGATGTCGAGGGGTTGTTCTACGCGACCGGACATTACCGCAACGGGATTCTGCTGGCCCCAATCACCGGCGAATTGATTGCCGACGCAGTTGTCAGCGGCGCGCCTCCATTAATTGAACCGTTTACTCCCGATCGTTTTCGGTTTGCGGGTGTTAATTAATATTCAGAAAGAATTCATTGCCATGAAACGTTTGTCGTCGTTCGTACTCGCAACCTTCATCTGCGCGCTTCTGGCGGGAAGTGAACTGGCCCGCGCTCAAACCGCACCAGGTAAGGAGCAAGCAGCCCGGGAACAGTCCGCCAAAGAACAACCGGTGGGGAAACAACCAGCGAAGGAACAGACCGCAAAAGTGACGGCCGTTCCGGTGGACACTCGCGCGGCCGCAGTGCTTTATCAGGAAGCAAATGATTATCTCAACAAGAAGTTCCTCGAGTTTAATGACAAGAAACTTGCTTACGATCCGAAGCTGGAGACCCAAACGCGCCAAGAACAAAGAGACCTGGCTGAGCGTCATGCCGCGACGTTGACGGAGCGAGGGCCAGTGCAAGGTCGCGACCTCTATTACCTGGGCATGCTTAACAACATTGCGGGCAACGCGGACGCGGCGCTCGAGGCGCTGCGGCGATTTCTATCCGGCCAACCAAAGCCGAACGAACCGAGTGGACCGAACGACGAAGAAGCGCAAACAGCCCGGCGAGTTATTGTAATAGAGGCGGCAAAGAAGAACTTGCTCGGGGAAGCCGAAGCCACGCTCGTCGATTACACCAGGCATGAACCACAGATCGCTGACGATCGCTACGCGCTGGAAAACCTCTTGACCGCAATTTATGTCAAAGCTAAGGACTACGAGCACGCTGCGCCGCATGCTCAGGAAATGTTGACCGCCGCAAAGCTCGCCAGTGCCCAAACGAAGGATCCGTTTCGTCGTGACGACCTGCTGCTTAAGGCGAGCACCACTCTTTCCGACGTCGATTTGAATTTGAAGAAAAAAGATGAAGCAGTGTCGGTGCTGCAGGATCTGCGCCGCATGGCCATGGGCTTTCCCTCGGGAAATCTTTATCGATCGGCGACGCGACGTCTCTCGGGAATGGTCCCCTCGTCTGAGTTGGTGAAAGTGTTTGATCAGTCGCCAGAATCAGGGAAGGGGCCTCCGGACATCATTGCCAAAGAATGGATCGACCAAAAGCCGGCCAAGCTTTCCGATTTGCGTGGCAATGTAGTGCTGCTGGATTTTTGGGCGCCCTGGTGTGGCCCGTGCCGGGCAACATTTCCGAGCCTGCAGAAGTGGCACGACTCTTATAAAGACAAAGGTCTGGTGATCGTAGGCGTGACCAATTTCTTCGGCCATGCCGAAGGACGCGAACTTTCTCCCAATGCGGAGCTGAAGTATTTGCAGGAGTTCAAAAAGAAGAATCATCTGCCCTATGGGTTCGCCGTTGCGGACTCGAAGGAAAACGATTTGAACTACGGAGTTTTTGCGATTCCCACGACGTTTTTGATCGACCGTCGCGGCGCAGTGCGATTCATCAGCGTTGGCTCAGGCAGTCAAGACACGGCAATGCTGGGCATGATGATCAAGAGACTGTTGGAAGAGCCGGCGACCGGGCCCGACGCAGCCATCGTGGGCCGAGGCGAGGCGGTCAAGCACTGATCCGGTTTCCCTGAATGACAAACACCAGGTTATTGGTGATAATCAGACAAATCATCGGATAGCCCCAGATCCAAACACGCAATGCAAGGTTCAAACATCACCATCGGAATCGCTTTTCT
>DASXRU010000134.1:0-14743 GCA_036506395.1 Pyrinomonadaceae bacterium
CTTTCTCGAACAGCTTGCGGCCAATCTCGATGGATTCGGCTCGCTGCTGTTCCGCCACCCAATGGCGCACACGGTTGCGGGCCCGCGAGGTAACAATGAAGTTCAACCAGTCGCGGGAAGGATGCGAGCTGGCCGTGGTCAGGATTTCCACCACATCGCCATTCTGGATCTGCGAGCGCAGCGGTACAATTCGCCCGTTAACGCGCGCTCCCGTGCAGGTGTTGCCCACCTCCGAGTGGATTATGTACGCAAAGTCAACCGGGGTAGCCCCTCGCGGCAACTGAATTACTTTTCCCATCGGCGTAAACGCATAGACATCCTTCGGGTACAGATCCAGCTTTAAAGAATCGAGAAAGTCTCTGGAATCTTTTACTTCCTGCGTCCACTCGACAAGGGAGCGCAGCGCCTTCAGGGCCTGATCGTCGTCGCGGGCCCCACGTTTTCCCTCTTTGTATTTCCAGTGCGCCGCCACACCCTCTTCGGCGATGTGATGCATGTCTTCGGTGCGAATCTGGATTTCGAAAGGCTGGCCCTTAGAGCCGATGACCGACGTGTGCAGCGACTGGTAGAGGTTATCGCGAGGTGTCGCAATCCAATCCTTAATTCGGCCTGGCACCGGCTTCCAGATGTTGTGAACCACACCCAGAGCAGCGTAGCAGTGCCGAATCTCGTTTGGCGTGATGATGCGCGCGGCCACCAGATCATAAACCTGATCCAGATCTATCTTCTGACGTCTCAGCTTTTTCCAGATTGAATACAATCTTTTGACCCGGCCCTCGATCAGGACGTAGGGAATTCCCGCCTCGTGCATGTTTTCTTCGATGACCGAAGTGACTCCGTCCAGGAACGCTTCATTCTCGATGCGGCGCTTTTCAAGTTGCGCGGCGAGGTCGCGATAATCTTCCGGATGAAGATTTTGAAAAGCCAGGTCTTCGAGTTCGCCACGAAGTTTGCCCATGCCCAGCCGGTGAGCGATAGGCGCAAAGATGTCCATCGTCTCCTGAGCGATACGCTTTCGTTTGTCCGCGCTGAGATACTGCAGGGTACGCATGTTGTGCAGACGATCAGCCAACTTGACGAGCACGACGCGCACGTCATCCACCATCGCCAGCAGCATCTTGCGCACGTTTTCCGCCTGCTGCTCCTCGCGCGAGACGTTGCTGATTTGCGCGATTTTTGTAAGACCATCTACCAGGTGCGTAATTTCTTCGCCGAAGTACTGGCGAATCGTATCCAGATCGACCAGGGTGTCTTCGACTACATCATGCAAAAGACCCGTGGAAACCGAAACGGCATCGAGCCGCATGTCCGCCAGGATGTTCGCCACCTCGAGCGGATGAACCAGATACGATTCTCCCGAAGCACGCTTTTGTCCTTTGTGTTCGCGCGCAGAGAAAAGATAAGCCCGCCGCAACAGGTCAACATCGGCCTGCGGGTGGTTGCGGCGAACCTTATCGACGATGTCTTCGATACGAATCATGGTTCAGCGAATAGTAAGCGCTCCCGGTTTGATGCCGGATTCCGATCTTTGGTCCTCGATCTTTGCCTTTTCCGCCCAGCAGGAAGTTGGCGAACTAAAAGCCGCGTTTCGCCAAAAGATCCAGGGCGGAAGATCAACGACCAATTATAGCAATAGGTGATGCTCGACTCGCTAGTCGAGCATCACCTATGGCGAAACGGGTATCAGTTCTCCCAGGTTTCCGGCCGATTTGGTTAACCGGATGGAGGGGTAGCTGCCTGGATAGCCTGTTCCTCTTTCTTCCTTCTTTCCTCGCTCAAAACCATGGCGCGCTTTCTGGCCTCGTCTGCCTGTTTGCTGTACTGGGCCTTCTGATCCAGCTTGCCATCCATCTCGGCAAGCCTGGCAGCCTCAACTAAGAGATTGGTCTTGTAGGACCAGGCCGATTCGTTATTGGGATCTAGCTTGATTGCCTTTTCCGCTTGTTCCAAACCGCGGACGACGCACATATGGGCGGTATCAAAATCCTTCTGATCTTTAGGTTTCTTGAATACAACTGCCTCTTTAGAGACCACCTTGTTCTCCGGCAGCTCAGTAATCTTGTAGGAACAATCCCAATCCTTGCCGGCCAAAATAGCATATGCCTCCGCGCGTTTTTCCGCCGGCAGGTTGGAGTCATTCGCCCGTTGCGCGATCCAGTCGCGCAGCTTCTGGTCTTCCTTAATCGCTCCGTAGAGGGCGGCTACCGCTTTGTAAGCTTCTTCGTTGGTGGGATCGCTCTGAAGTATCTGTTGATAGGCCGCAATAGCTTCGCGCGCCTTGGCTATGTTTTCCGGGGTATCAACGCCGGACTTGTACTGTGAATGGATTGTGCGAGCTACGAAAATTGGCGCGGTCTTGTTATTCGGATCAAGCGCCATAGCTCTTCTGGCGTGCTGCTCTGCCTCTTCGAAACGACCCTCTTTATAAGACCTCGCAGTCTCGTTCAGCTCATTCTTGGCCCGTATCTTGTTTACGAGCGAGCAGCCGGAGCTGGAAGCGACAAGCAGCCCCAGGCTTACGATTGCCACTCTGGTCTGAGAGAGTTTCATCTGATCATGGCTCCATCTCTTTGTATCGGACATAGCGGCCGGGTAAGGGGCACGGGTCCGAAGTTCAGCCCGGCCTCGCCAACCTGTCGCCGTTCTACGAGGGCAAATCGTCCACTTGCAAGCCCACCGGATTGGCGCCGGCGCCTTTTATGGCATCGATCACTTTTACCACATCGCCATATTTCACCGACCGCGGGGCCTTTACAAAGACCGTCTTTTCGATTCGCTGATCCTCCGGGAGATTAGTCTGGCTTTCCATTCCCGGCTTGTAAGCACGCTGCTCTTTCCGCTGTTGAAATACCTGTACCAGCTTCTGGCTAAGGGCGGCGGTATCGTTGACCGAGCCCATGCTTTCCTGATTCAGCTTTAGGCTCAAGTCGCCGGAGATCGTCACTACCAGCGTCAGGGGATTTGGTTTTAGCTGGCTGGTGTCCTCGTGCGGGTCACGCTGTGAAGGAATATCAGCCTTGAAACGACTTGGCTTTAGTGGCGTGACCACCATGAAAATAATGATTACCACCAGAAGCACGTCAATCAGCGGCGTGACATTGATGTATGGGACGGCACGAGCGCCGCCCCCGGTAGACATCCCCATAATATTTACTCCTCGATTCTCAAACCCGTCATCACAAATGAGCCGCGCTTGAAGTCAGGAAAGCTTAGGTGGCCGGAACGGCCGCCGCGCCGCCTTTCTTCTTCTTGTCGGCTACCAGGCCAATCTTATCAACGCCCTTTTCGCGAACAGCATTAATAACGTTGACTACTTCGCCGTAGCTGACTCCGACGCCGCTCTTAACATAAACGATCCGGTCCTCTTCCTTCTTCTTCTCGAGCGCTTTTTCAACTTCGGTCTTCAAGTCATCCAGGCTGACTCTCTTCTTTCCCAGATAATATTCTCTATCATTCGGGATTGAGATGATGACCGCTGACTCTTTGTTGATATTGGTGTCTTCGTCCGCGTACTTCGTCTCGCGCGGAATGGCCACCGTGATGCCCTGTTGCAGGAAGGGGGTAACCACCATGAAGATGATCAACAGCACCAGCATGACATCCACCATTGGCGTGACATTGATCTCGGATTGTAAGCCGCCTGTTCCACCACCTGACATTCCCATGAGAAAACTCCTTTCGAGCTACTGCTAAACCAGAAGCGTGGCGCGACGCCTGGAATGCGCCGTGCTCGACACCCCCTCGCCCCTCGAAACCAAACGGCTACGGTTTCAATTGCCGTGTGCGGTTCTTAATAAAATAGTCCACCAGCTCGGAAGCGGAGTTGTCCATTTCCACAACAAACCCGTCCACCTTACCGGTGAAGTAATTGAACAGCCACACTGCCGGCACCGCGACCACCAGACCAAGCGCCGTGGTGAACAGGGCCTCGGAAATTCCGCCGGCTACCGCAGCGATACCGGCTGTCTCGGCGTTCTTCATGCCGCGAAACGCATTGATAATCCCGAACACCGTGCCAAACAATCCGACGAACGGGGCTGTCGAGCCGATGGTCGCCAGTCCGGAGAGGCCGCGGCGGAATTCAGCCGTCTTAATAGCTATGGCCCTCTGCAGGGCACGCTTTGATGCCTCGATTTCTTCACCGGAAAGCTCAGTCGATTGCTCGTGCGCGCGGAATTCCTGCAAGCCACTATTGACCACCATTGCCAGGTGCGATTTCCGATGTTTGTCGCTGATGTTAATGGCTTCTTCAATGCGGTCGTTCTTGAGCGCCTGGGCCACGCGGGGGGCGAATTCGCGCGATTGTTTCTTGGCCGCAGTGTAAGTCAGATAACGCTCGACCATTATCGCAATCGAATACACGGACATGATCAAGAGAATGATCACAACAGTGATGGCCACGCCACCCATGTTTTTTACCATCTCCGTGATCGTGAATTCGTTACCGCCGGCGGCTGGCGTAGGGCTGGGAGTGGCTTGCTGCCACAGCAGAACAAAAAAGCCGAGCGCTTTCGTTCCGAGAAGACTGGTTAGAATAGTCACGGTTAACCCCTCCAAAGGTTTCTAAATTGATAGCAAACAGGCCAAAGCGGAAGAGCACCAGATCATTCTCTGGCTCCTTCCGCTATGCCGTCGTTATTGAGTGAAGTTATAAACTATCACGCCATTTACCTTGACTGGTTGGCCTGAAAGCTTTGTCGGCGAGAACTTCGACGCTCGCGCAGCAGCTACGGCTGCCGCCCGCAGCAGAGGGTGACCGGAAACGGCACTCGCCGAAATCACATTTCCGTTCTCGTCGATTAGTACCTGGACCTGTACCGCACCGGAGGCGTGAGCGCTACGCGCAATCGCCGGATATGGCGGCGTCACCAGGCGCACCGCCCTTCCATTTAGCACTCCGCCCGAGATGGGAGCATGCGGCGTTGGTTTGGGAGGCGGCGGCGGCTCGTCAGAAGCAATCACAACTTTTTGCGGAGCGGTCCCCAGGCCGCCCGTTCCTGAGCCGGCCGCCATGGGTGCAATCGCGTTGGAATCAGAGCCACCGACGACGGTCTGCACTCCTTTTCGCACCGGCGGGACATCGCTGGCCTTGGCCGAGATCTCTTTCGGCACCAGGTCCGTGCGGGTAACGTCAGCAATCAATTCTCTGCGGACGTCAACCTGCTGGTTGATGTTCACCTTTTCGGCCGGCTTTGGCGCCTCCGCCTTTGGCTGGTCCGCAACAATAACCGGCGCTACCAACGAAGTCAGCTCGAGGTTTTGAACATCAAGTTGCGCGTTGTACCACAGGATACCGGCAATAAAGAAAGCCACTCCCAGTATCACGTAAACCCCGGCAGTAATCAGAAGAAACGAGCCTTTTCGCGCAGTGTCTTCTCTGTGCGAATTAGACTCGACCAGATTCTCAAACATGTTTATTTCCTCCCTATTCCGGTGCCAAAAGGATCAGGGGTCAGAACCAACTCTGGAAAATACTCTACTCAAACGCCGCCTTCGCGCCCGCTTGAGCTCTAACAAAGATTGAAGGGGAAGCAGCGGAGGGCCTGGCGCTCTTGAGCTCGCCGAAAAGTTGAAACCCAGCCACTGGTGCGAGATTCACACAAAACAACTGGCCAGTTCAACATAGACCACCGTGCGACCCGATCTTTAGTTTTTGAAACGGGGCACGAAACTTGGCATATTTAATTGGCCAGCAACGGCCGAAGTCTATGCCCCGAAGCTTGGGAAAGTCAAGCAGAAAATCGAAGATAACTAACTTAAATAAATGATGACTGAGCGGAAAGCTTAAGCAGTGTTTTCTCTTGTCTGTGACCGCATGGCGGCAGTACCCACAGCCTGTTCCCGCTTGCGCTTCGCTCCCGAACCTCGATCACCGGTGGAAATCCCGCTCTTTGAAGGAGGCGCTGAGATCCTGTTCGCTCTTTCAAGTCTTTGTTCCCACCAAACCATAATCGGGCTGGCAATCGCAATTGAAGAATAGGTTCCAAAGGTGATGCCAACCAGCAGGGCCAGGGAGAAGCCATGTAATACTTCGCCGCCGAAGATCACCATCGCGAGTACCGAGAGAAAGACGAGACCGGATGTGATCACAGTGCGCGAAAGCGTTTGATTAATGGAATCGTTGGTTATCTTGTAAAGCGAATCACGGCGATGTAGTCTCCGGTTTTCCCGAATGCGATCAAAGACGACTATGGTGTCATTGACGGAGAAGCCAACCAGCGTCAGCAAGGCCGCGATCACCGTCAGGCTGATCTCCCACTGGAATATTGAAAAGAAGCCGAGTGTGACGAGCACGTCGTGAAAGACTGCGATCACTGCCGCCGCCCCATACGTCCATTCAAAACGAAAGGCGATATAAACCAGGATCCCCACCAGCGCCGCCAAAGTTACAGCAATCGCCTGATTCCGCAACTGTTGTCCGGCGACCGGGCCTACCGCTTCCGTGCCAACGATTTTGTAAGCCGCCTGCGGCTCCGAGTTGAGATCTTTTTGAGCTTCGGGGCCAAAGGTATTTAGCGCCTGTCTGACCTTCGTGCGCCCAACATCGACCTGGGCCTTATCTTCCGCCGCCGTGTCGGCAGGGCCTTCCAGCGGCAGCTTGATCAATACCTCGTCCGGCTTATCGACCGCGGGCTGAACGATGGCGTCGTGCACGCCCTGAGCGGCGAGCGCCGCGTGAATTGCTTCGGCGGTCGGACGCTGTTTGAACTTGATCGTGACCACTGTACCGCCTTTGAAGTCCACGCCCAGATTAAAAGCTTCCGTCCCATGCGGATGCTTCACCCCACGAAAAACCGCAGAGCCGAGCCCGGCGAGCATCAGGATAACCGAAACAGCGATAAACCACCGGCGGTTTCCCAGCCAGTCGATGCGAACCTCTTTGAATACTTGAATCATGACAAACTAAATGCTTAGCGACTCCACGTGTCGTCCTTTGCGACTCAACAGCCACATGAAAATTGTGCGCGAGACGTAAACCGCCGAGAAGAGGTTAACCAGCAACCCCAGCACCAGGGTAACGGCAAAGCCGCGGATAGGCCCGGTACCAAACACGAACAGGAACAACGAAGAAATGATCGTAGTAACGTGGGTATCGATGATAGTAACAAAGGCGTGGCCAAAACCCTGCTCTATTGCCGAGGGAATAGTCTTTCCCGTGCGCAACTCTTCGCGAGTACGTTCAAAGATGAGAACGTTCGAATCAACCGCCATACCGATGGTGAGAATCATGCCGGCAATACCCGGCAGGGTCAGGGTGGCGCCAAACAGGATCAAGCCCGCAATCATCAGCACCATGTTCAGCAGCAGGGCCACAACTGCGTTCACGCCCGCGCCGCGATAATAAAACAGCATGAAGGCCACCACGAAAGCCAGGCCATAGACTGATGCTTTAACACCGGAGCGAATCGAATCAGCTCCCAGGCTGGGGCCGACAGTGCGCTCTTCCTGGTATTCGATCGGAGCCGGCAAGGCGCCGGAGCGCAACGTCAGAGCCAGGTCATCCGCCGTTTGTTTCGTGAAGCTGCCGGTGATTTCGCCCTGATCGAAGATTTGCGATTTGATATAAGCGATCGATTTGACCTCGTCATTAAGGACGACGCCCATGTACTCGTTGATATTGGCTCCGGTCCAGGCTCCGAACTTGTCCGCGCCTGATTTCTTGAGCGCAAACTGAATCTGGTAGTCGTCCCCGCCGCCGCCTCGGCTGGAAGTAGCTGAGGCATTGCGCAGCTCGCTGCCGTCCACAATGGCCGGTGATTCCACTACCACCCAACGCTTTGGCTTCTGGGCATTGGCGTCGGCCGGCTGGGCGCCCGCCGTCGTCGGTTCGTCGCGCTCAGCGTAGGGCAGCGCGCGTCGATTTGCCGGAATCGTGCCGCCGGTGTTTAGCGAAGCAATCGCCTCTTCTCTGGTTGAATAAGTCTGCTTGGGATTAGGACTGGGCGGACTGATGACATGGACCAGTTCCAGATGCGACTGTCCGGCCAGCAAGGCCTTGACGCGTTCCGGATCCTGGATGCCCGGCATTTGCAGCAGAATCTGGTGCGAGCCCTGCGGCCCGTGATGCTGCAGGGTCGGCTCCGTAACCCCGACAGAGTTGATGCGCGATTCGATAATCTTCAGCGCCTGTTCGGTGGCCTGGTCCGCCAACGTTCGCTGCGCGGCTGAGGTCAGGCTCCAGGTCATCGTGGGGCCTGATGGAGAGTAGGACCACCCTGCGCGCTCGCTTAGATCGGTTTTCTTTTCAATCGCGTCCTTTATCTCCGAAACTTTCGCCGGATCGGCCACGGTAAGTGTGACGCGATAGTTACCGCCCGCCGTCTCAGCGTGACTTTCTTTTATCTCAAAGCCCGCATCTTTGGCGGCATTTTGCGCGGCAATCGCGTTGTCTTCAGTCAACCGCTTTAGATATTCGTCGGTCTTGACGCGCATCACCAGATGCGTTCCGCCCTTTAGATCCAGACCGAGCTTGATATTCTGCGCCAGCGTATTTTTAATGCCGGTAGGTGTGAAGTCATTGAGATGGGGCCGCCGGCCGCGCGGGCCAATGACGATGTAAATGCCGACCAGCGTCACGATGGCGATGATAATTGAACGCTGAAGCAGATTCTTTTTCTTCATAAAGCCTTATCAGACAAACTTCAGAAACCCTGATCAAGCGTCTTCGACGCGTAGCGTCGGTGTGAATCTAGCCCGGCGTTTTAACGCCGGGGATCAGGTTCTTGCCTGTTCTCGTCGCGTCGCGACGATTGAATCCGTCGCTAGTTTCAGACGTCGCTACGCGACACAAAGACCCTCGTCAACCTTTCCCCGGCCTTGAAAGGCCGGGCTAAATTCATTTCGACGCTACGCGTCGAAGGGCCTCGGAGCTCGCAAAGTCCTCGGACATGGCCATACTACTTTGTCTCTTCCGGCTCCACCGCCGCCACCGCCGAACGCGCTATCTCAAGAATCGATTTGTCTGCGCTTCTGATCAGAAAGCTGGTGTCACGCACGGCGGTAATGGTTCCAATGATGCCGCCCGTGGTTACAATGCGATCCCCCGATTTCAACTCCCCGATAGCTGATTGCAACTCCCGTTGGCGCTTCTGCTGCGGCCTGATCATAAGGAGGTAAAAGACGCCAAACACCAGCATCATCGGAATTAGGAATGTGAAGCCGCCTCCGCCGCCCTGCAGTAGCATCAAAGCAATTGTCATTTATGTTTTATCGCTCCCGATTACGAAAAAGCGCCGCCGTGTGGCAAATTCAACCGGCCGGCGAAGCAATGGACAATTCACGGCTCTGGACCCGAGCGGAGCATTGTCGAACTCATGCCACGCCCGAGTGAATACTCTCTGTGTACTCTTGTCGAAAACTTGTGAATTCGCCAGACCGGATAGCTTGCCTGACACGTCTCATGGTGTCAAGGAAGAACGCAAGGTTATGGTGCGTCAGAAGGATGCTGGCTAGCATTTCACCTGACATATATAGATGACGCAGAAACGCGCGCGAGTGGCGCCGGCAAACAGAACAGGCACATGCCTGATCGAGAGGGCGTTCGTCGCGTGTCCATTGCGCGTTTTTGACGTTCAGTTTGCCGCGCGAAGTGAAGGCCTGGCCAGTGCGGCCATTGCGCGTTGGCAGCACGCAATCGAACATGTCAACGCCGCGAGCTACAGCTTCGATCAGGTCTTCCGGCGTGCCAACGCCCATCAGATAACGCGGGCTGCGGTCGGGCATCAGCGGCGCCAGCTTCTCGACTACCTCAAACATTACCGGCTTCTCTTCTCCCACACTAAGACCGCCGATGGCATAGCCGTCGAAACCGATCTCGGTCGTGCGCGCCAGACTTTCCTGTCGGAGATCGTGGTGCGACGAGCCCTGGACTATGCCGAACAGCGCTTGAGTCCCAGCGGCCGGGGAGATCCCTTGCGGGGGCGAAGACTGAAAGCCTGCGCCACTTTGCAAACGATCGAAGGCGTCTCGCGATCGTTTGGCCCAACGCGCAGTCAGCTCCATACTGCGGCGCGCCTCTTCATATGTCGCTTCACCCGGGGCGCATTCGTCGAAAGCCATCGCTATATCGGCGCCGAGCGCCGCTTGTATTTCCATCGACACTTCCGGCGAAAGAAAACACAGCGCACCGTCCAAATGTGAACGAAACTCTGTTCCTGCTTCAGTGATCTTCCGCAGCGCGCCCAGGCTCCAAACCTGGAACCCACCTGAGTCAGTCAGCATCGGGCGCTGCCAACCAATGAAGCGATGCAGGCCCCCGCACGCCTTGATTGTCTCCATTCCCGGCCGCAACCACAGGTGATAGGCGTTGCCAAGAATGATCTGCGCGTCGAGCTCGGCAGATTCCAGCGATTCGAACCGCACGCCTTTTACCGTGCCTGCTGTTCCGACAGGCATGAACACCGGAGTCTCAATGACTCCGCGGCGCGTCTGTAAAAGCCCCGCGCGAGCCTCGCCGTCCCTGGCGTTAATTTCAAAGTCGATTGGCACAGTGGACAATGAAGAAGGTTGGGGTGGGCTGCGGTCCTGGCCGGCGATGGATCTCTCCGAGAGGCGGTCATTTTTCGAGCCGAAAGCTTTTCGCGGCCCGATCGAAGATAGGGTCAAGTGTTACCTGATCTACCTCGAGGGCGGTACCGGTCACGAGGATTTTCTGATCGTCGCCCTTGCCATTGAAATAGTATTGCAGCGTTCTGATAAGCAGCCCTTTATACTCGGCACGAAGAGCGACTCTGATACCAGAGGCCCCTGACGCTGTCGTGAATGGTTCCTGCGTTACGAGCTTCACACTACTGGCGCCAACCTGCTCGTAATTCTTTAGAATATAGTCCACGCCGGCGGTTGCGTAATCGTTAATCAATCTCGAATCCTTGTCGTCCTTAAAATTTATATTCGGGGTAAAGTATTGGCCTGGAGTTCCGAAGAGCAGCTTGAACTTCAGTCCCTCTTTTTCCCTCGTTTCCCAGCCAACCGGAGCGCAGATGGAAAAGCCGCCCGCTGGTTCGACATGGCGCTGGCACGAGTCCTGCGCCTGGCCCGTAAGCGCCAAAAGGAAAACGAAAGCAGCGGCAAACACCAGCCTCTCCATGAGTAAAAGCCCCCCAAATCTTATCGGCGTGAAAGCTGAAAGGAAAAGAGAATTTCGCGGGTTGTATTTACATGAAAGCGTAGCTAATGACAAGTAGCATTAAGATCCAGAGGCTTCCTTCGCCTTCTCAACTTCGGCTGTGGTGCCCGTTACCGGAAACCGCACCGTGAAAGTCGAGCCGGGGCCGTCGCTCTTTGCTTCGACCATTCCGTGGTGCGCTTCCACCAGTTCCTTGACTAGCGCGAGCCCGATGCCCAGGCCGCCGTGATGCCGTTTCGAAGAACTATCCGCTTGTCGAAAACGATCCCATACGTGTGGCAGAAAGTCAGGCGCTATACCCTCGCCCGTATCTTCGACTTCGACTGCTATCCAACGCGTAGTTTCGATCTCGCCGTCACCGGCGGCACCCTCGGGCAAAAGCATTGACCTTACTTTGATGTGGCCGCCCGCCGGGGTGAACTTGATGGCGTTCGTCAGAAGGTTCCACAAAACCTGCTGCACACGCTGCGGATCGTAATCAATTATCGGCAGGTCAGGGGCCAGGTCCAGTTCGATCTCCAACTTGCGTGCGTCCGCTGTTTGCTTTACGGCCTGCACCGCATTCAGCACCGAAAGATTAATGTCCGAAGGCTTCAGGTCCAGCCGGAACACTCTCCGCTGCAAACGAGACAGATCGAGCAAATCTGAAATGAGCTGGGCCAGCGACGAAGTTGCGTTTTGAATCACCGCTATGCCGCCGGCAACCTCTTCGTCGTTGGCGATCGTTTTGCTTTCCGCCAGCAGCTCGACCCAACCTTTGATGGCCGTCAGCGGTGTGCGCAACTCATGCGACAGGGTTGCCAGAAAATCGTCCTTCAGCCGATTCGCTTCGCGTAGCTCTGCAATCAGACGCGCGTTTTCCAGCGTCGCGCCTACTTGCGTTGCGACTGCAACCAGCAAATCTACGTCGTCGGCAACCCAGTGCCTGCGCCGTTCTGTCTGGAGCCCGCTGAGCGAACCAATTATGCGACCATGATGAATGATGGGCACCACGGCGAGACTCTGTAATCCGGTGCGCTCAATCAGGTCTTCGACTCCCGCGGCCAGCGGGTGAGTGCGAACATCGCTTACCACCAGCGGTTGCCGGTGCTCTCGAATCCAGTCTGCAATCGGGCTGCGCTCTTCTACTTCAACGTCATCACTCAGCCTGCCCAGACCCTTAGCGCACCATTCCCCATAGATCTTGATACCGGGGCCGGCAGTCGTTCGACGCAAAGCACTTTCGTCGCGCCTGTCCTCATACAGAACCGCGACGCAGCGATCCAGTTCCAGCACCTGGCCCAAGCGTTCGACAACTACCTCGACGCCCTGTTTCAGATCGGGCGATTGCTGCAATACCAGCATCAAACGGTTAACTACAGCCTCGCGTTCCGCCTGCGCCTGAATGGTCGCAAACAGGCGCGCGTTGGCAATGGTCTCGGCAGCCTGGGCGGCAAAAATCTCGAGCAGTTGCGTGTCGCGCTGCCCAAACCCTCCCGGACGATTCGCCACGTAAATGAAACCGATTAGCTCGCGCTTGATGAGCATGGGCACGATGAGGATCGATCGTACGTTGTATGCTGCCAGGAACTCCTGATTGAAACGCTCGTCGTTTGCCGGCTCGTTGGAAAGGAAAGGCTCGCCGGTGCGGTACACAAGTTCAGTTTCACCGGAACGATAGCTGTACGACCCGGTGGCCACTGGATTCAAAGCAAACTGGAAATCACGAATCATTTCCGGGGGCGTCTGATAGCCAGGGGCTTCGGCGCGCACTATGCTGCTGCGCCGGTCGTAGGTCGCCAGCAGGCACATCTCGCCACCAACCAATTCCGCGATCGCCCGGGTCAGGCGGCCATAAATCTCCGATGCTTCCGTCATAGTGGAGAACGCTCTGGAGATCTTATAAAGGCCTTCTAGCTCTTCGCCGCGGCGGCGGCTGGCTTCATAGAGGCTCGCATTAGTCAGTGCCAGGGAAACCTGCGCCGCAACGGCCGCCAGAACTTTCTTGTTGTCGTCGGTCCAACTACGCGGCTGGTGATTGATGTGCAGCTCCAACAGACCCCTCAGTTCGCCACCGCTGACTACCGGCGCCGCCATCACCGCGCTGACGTCGAGACGAGAATACAAACTCATCAACTCACCTTGCGGCAGTTTTCTGATATCGTCGACTGCCACCGGCTCTCGCGCCGCGAAAACCTGCTGCGCAAATCTGCTGGTCCGCAGGGGAATGCGCTGGCCACGCAGTGAAGGAATCTCTTTGCCGGACAAGGATTCGTATCCAACAAAGGCGTATTCATCCTGGTCGCTGAATAGCGTCACCTGACAACGATCCGCTTTCAAAGCCTCGCCCAGAGCGTCCACCGTCTCCTGCAGAACCAACGACGGATCGAGAGAACTTGAAAGCTGCCTGCCGATTCGCGCCGCCAGCTCCTCGCGGCGAGCCGCTGCTTCCATTGCGCGCGAACGTTGTTGGGCCTGCTCGAGTAGAAGGACCTTTTGGATGGCGATCGCCAGCGGCGGACCAAGCCTTTCCAGCGCCAGCAAATGTTTTCGTCCGTAAGCGTCAGGGGTGCGCGAAGTAAGGTTCATGCTGCCGATGGCGCGGTCGCCGGAAAAAAGCGGCATGCAAACCGCCGAGTGAAAGCCTTCGCGTTTCAGATCGGAGTAAACGTTGAAGCGCTTCTCATTATCCAGCTCCGGAATGACGACTATTTCCTGCTGCTTCAGGGCCCGTTCCGTAACGGTGCCCTGGAGAGGAGCTACTGCGCCCACTTCCAGCGAGCCGGCCTCCTTGCCTGAAAGCGCGAACACCCGCAGGTCTTTGTTTTGGTTTTCGCACAAGGCTATTGAGGCGCGATCGAAAGGAACCAGCGCGCGAATCTGCTCGCTCGCCAGGCCGAAGACCTCTTCGATGGTGCGGCTCGAATTAACTGCGGCCACGACGCGGTTGACCACTTCGAGCTGCTCAGTGGACTCTCGCAAATACTCAAAGAGCCCCTGCATCTCGGTGCTGGTTAGTTCGTCGTGTTCGTTACGTGTGGCCATCGTCATTCAAACCGGCGAGTAGAGCCTTTTGATTGGAGACCTTTGGTTTCGATTTATCATTTGTCGTTTGTCATTTCTCATCACTGCTGTCCCAACGTTGATCGGCTCATTGTCTGTATCTTGTTGGATTTGATCGAGTTAACCCCAAAATCATGTCAGGATCGATTTCAATTCAGTGCGAACAAGCCAGCCCGGTTTTCTTGCGGGCGAAACGTCAAAATGAGTTACAGGTCATTTATTCGCCAAAACTCGGACACTATGTGCAATCACGGCGACGTCGGTCTACACATTGTGGTCCATGGCAGTTATGACCTTATGTTGAAAAACCTGAGTCTTTCTAAGCTTTGCGACAGCCATCTACAAACACCAACGAAGTACTGTTGCCAAGTCACTGAGTCAATTCAACTAACGTTGGGACAGCAGTGATTTCTCATTTGTCATTTTCCGAATTCAAACTTGGAGGCTGCACTTCAGTTGAACCCCCAATGACAAATGAGAAATGACAAATGACAAATGGAAAATCAGAACCCCACCCCTCTGACGCCCCCGGACCGTAATATCCCACTAATTACACTCTACCCTCGTCTCTTCCCC
>DASXRU010000135.1:0-105318 GCA_036506395.1 Pyrinomonadaceae bacterium
CGGACGTCTCGCACAATCGCACTTATCTGTTCGGTCATGCTGTGCAAGGCGTCGTCGATCTCGATCTCACCCAAAAACGCTCGCTGCACCGTGCGCCACAAAATCTCTTCCACTTCCGGATAGCGCGCGAATTTCGGTGGAATCAAGATGTGCTCGGCGATCACTTTCTCGAGCATCGCCAGGCGAGCGCGATTTGCTTCGTCCGCTTCACCCTGCATCTGTTTCATTACCGAGCGACGAACCGGCACACAACCTTGCCGTGCTTCGCGAAGTTGTTGCTCGGGCGCCGTCAAGTAAAGCAACAAATCCAGCGCTGCCCGCTTATTCACTCCATTCTTTGTCAGCGCAAACGTGTGACCGCCTCCATAGGAGAGTGATTTGCCGGCCGGGCCAATTGGGTAAGGACTCAGGCCGAGGCGATTGTGGACAGCAGAGATTTTCGCGTCGCGATAGAGACTATAAAAGCCAGGCCAGTCGCCCACCATCGCCGCATGACCACCGCGAAAACACTCGTGAACTTTGTCGTAATGCCATTCGGGCAGTTCGCGCGGCGTCAAGCGTTCGGCGTAACTCGCGCGTAAGAATTGAAGTGCCCATCGTCCACCCTCGTTCTGGATATCCGGAACGAGATCCTCTGGAAACAGACGCGCCCCCGCCATCTCTGCCAGTTCGTAAAACGTTCCGAATAATCCGGACTCGCGTCCGGGAAACAAGAAGCCATAACAACCAGGTGGCGCATTTTGTTTACGAGCCACCTCCAGCAGTTCGTCCCACGCCAGGGGCGGTGAATCAATCAGGTCACTCCGATAATGCAACAGCCGCACATCAATATTCCGTGGCACGCTGTACAGCGACCCATCGACGCACGCCAGCTCAAGTAACAGGGGCACAAAGTCCGTAAGCGTCGCGGGTTCGATCAATTCATTTAGCGGCGCCAGAAACTGAAGTTGTGACGGCGAATACTTTGTGTGCGTCGAGACAAGATCGTAAGGCACTTCGGCCAGCGTGGCGAGGTGATGATTGAGCGCCGGATGATCGCCGCGAAAGGCAACCCTCACTTTAACGCCCGTTGTTGAGGTGAATCGTGGCAGACACTCGTAGAGCGGGTCATACGCCGGCCCGCTGATCAGTGCTACTTGTAGCTCGTTGCTCATTAAGATATCAGCCACAGATGAACACAGATTTTCACTGATAAGAAGAGTAGATTTCTGATCTGAGTCTATCCGTGTTCATCCGTGGCCCGTTCTTATCGCTTCCATTCCGCGCCGCCCGGAAACTCGTATTGCCTGATCGACTCAGGTTTCATCTCGATGCTGTAGCCCGGCGCGAGCGGCGCGACATAATTCCCCTCGCGAATTTCTACCGGATAGACAAAGTGTTCGTGTAGATGGTCGACAAACTCGACGCGGCGATTCTCCAGCGAACCGCTCACCGCTATGTAATCGAACATCGAAAGATGCTGCACATATTCACAGAGACCGACGCCGCCCGCGTGCGGACAGACAGGCACGCCGAACTTCGCTGCCATTAACAAAACGGCAAGCACTTCGTTAACGCCCCCGAGACGGCAGCTATCAACCTGGCAGAAGTCCAGCGCTTTCGCTTGCAGGAACTGCTTGAACATGACGCGGTTGTGGCAAGCTTCTCCGGTGGCGACACCAATCGGCGCGACCGCGCGGGCGATCGCGGCATGACCCAACACATCGTCGGGACTCGTTGGCTCTTCAATCCACAGCGGCTCGAAACGCGCCAGCTCTTTCATCCATTCGATCGCCTGCGGTACGTCCCATACCTGGTTCGCGTCCATCATTAATGTTCGATCCGGCCCGATCTCATTTCGGATCAGTTGCGCGCGCCGGATATCGTCATCAAGGCTGGCGCCTACCTTCATTTTGAAATGCGTCCAGCCTTTGGCAATGCCTTCGCGCACCAGACGGCGGATCTTTTCGTCCGAGTAACCGAGCCAGCCGGCCGAAGTTGTGTAGGCGGGATAACCCTGCGCGCGCATTTCAGCTTCGCGTTGAGCCTTGGTCGATGCCAAAGGCCGCAAAATCTCCAAGGCTTCCGCACGCGTGAGCGCATCAGTGATGTACCGGAACGGAATAACAGAGATGAGTTGTTCCGGCGTCATGTCGACCAGCAACTTCCAAAGTGGTTTGCCTTCAGCTTTGGCATAGAGATCCCACACCGCGTTGACCAGCGCACCGGTTGCCAGATGAATCACGCCTTTCTCAGGGCCGAGCCAGCGGAGCTGAGTGTCACCGGCGAGCGAGTACCAGAATCCGGCCATATCCGCAGCAATAGATTCGAGCGTTCGCCCTTTGACCCGAGGGCCCAACGCCTCGATTGCCGCGCAGGCTACATCGTTGCCACGGCCGTTAGTGAAGGTGAGTCCATGCCCTTCAAGACCGGGACTATCCGTGCGCAGAATCACGTAAGCCGCGGAGTAATCCGGATCGACATTCACCGCGTCTGAACCGTCCAACGTGCGTGAGGTTGGAAAGCGAACGTCATGAGTTTCAATCTCAGTAATTGTGATCATAAATTTGCGTCAGACAAACTTCAGGACTAGCTTCGCCCCTCACCCCAGCCCTCTTCCAAGGGGAGAGGGAGTAATTTCAGATCGCCAGACTCACCTCTCGCAAACGCTCCGCGGCCTGCTCGGCTGTGATATCACGCTGTGGCATCGCCAGCATTTCATAACCAACCATGAACTTGCGCACCGTCGCTGAGCGAAGCAGCGGTGGATAGAAGTGCGCGTGCAGGTGACACTCCGGATGTTCATTGCCGTCAGTCGGCCGCTGGTGAAAACCCATGGTATAAGGAAAAGGCGTGTTGAAAAGCCTGTCATAACTCAGAGTCACCCGCTTCAAAATATCAGCCAGCGTGCAGCGCTCGCGTTCTGCCAGCCGATCCATGCCGGTAATATGTCGCCTGCCGATAACCAAAATTTCAAAGGGCCATAACGCCCAGAATGGCACCAGGGCCACGAAATGTTCGTTCTCACAAACCAGGCGCTCTTTCCTCTCGATTTCGGTCGAGAGATAGTCGCAAAGCAAGCAAGCCTCTTTACGGGCAAGATATTCGCCCATCGAGGTTAGTTCCTTAAGGGCTTCGTTGGGCAAACTCGAGTTGGCCCAAATCTGACAGTGCGGATGTGGATTGCTGGCGCCCATCAGCGCCCCACGGTTTTCGAAAATCTGCACTGAGTTGATAAACGGCATCGCACCCAGATCTTGAAATTGTTCAACCCAAACATCCACCACGCGGCGCAAATCCGCCGCGGTCATTGCCGAGATTGTTAAGTCATGGCGCGGCGAGAAACAAACTACCCGACAGGTGCCTGGCTCATTCTCGGCGTCAAATAATTCTTCGTTGTGCCTTTCAACCGGCGTCTCAGGTAAGAGCGCTGCAAAGTCGTTCTCGAAAACAAAGGTGCCTGGGTAAGACGGATTGCGCGCGCCGCCTGCGCGTTCATTTCCCGGACACAGATAACAAGCCGGATCATACTCAGGAAGTTTTTGCGGCTGCGCCCCTTCAACTTGTCCCTGCCAGGGCCGCTCGGTTCGCTGTGGCGACACCAGCACCCACTCCCGCGTGAGCGGGTTGTAACGCCGGTGTGGATGCTTCTGGAGATCCATTTTGGAGTGCGGTGGCAAGCGCAGCGCGACACCGCTTTGGATTACACCCTACTCCTTAGCTCGCGTTGTTTGCACATGATTCGAAAGCGCCCTCGTCGCTTCGCTTTGCCGGCGCACTCCAAATCATCCAACTCGTTCGGCTCCCTGCGCTGTCGTGCACACGTAGATTTCAGGTTCGCGACCAGTGGCTTGAGCGTATTCGCTGGCAACGCTTTGCTTGAACTGATCGACGTTATTCGAGTTGACCAAATTGATCGTGCACCCGCCGAATCCGCCACCGGTCATGCGCGAGCCGATTGCGCCGGCCGTGGTTGCTGCCTCAACCATCAGATCGAGCTCTTTGCAACTCACTTCATAATCGTCTCGCAAGCTTTTATGTGAATCGGCCATCAGTTTGCCAAAGATAGCCAACTCGCCGGAAGTCAGCGCCGCGGCCGCCTCGATCACTCGATGGTTCTCGCTGACCACATGACGGCAACGCCGGTAAACCACTTCCGGAAGCTCGCTCATAAAACGTTCAAGATCATTCATCGTCACATCGCGCAACGATCGAACCCTCGAGATTTTCTGCGCCAACACGCGGACACCCTCTTCGCACTCAGCACGGCGCGCGTTGTACTCGCTGGCGGCCAATTCATGCTTGACCATCGTGTTGCAGACGACCAGCTTCACGCTCTCCGGCAGCCTCAGTAGCTTGTAATCCAATAGGCGGCAGTCGAGCATCAAAGCGTGCCCCGCCTGTCCAAAGCAAGAGATGAACTGATCCATCAAACCACATCGCATGCCGACAAACTCGTTCTCAGCCTGCCGGCAAAGCTTAGCCAACTCCAGTCGATCGATCTCTACGTCATTGCTGTCGAGTAAGGCAAAGCCAGTGGCAACTTCGATTGCCGCCGACGAGCTCAGTCCGGAACCGATTGGCACTTCGCCGCGCACCACCAGGTTCGCGCCGCGCAATCTGTGACCGGACTGTTCAAGCTTTACGGCGACGCCAAAGGGATAGTCGCTCCAGTGTCCCGTCCCGCGCGTAGCAGGCTGATCAAGATCAAGTTCAGCCGTTTCCGAAAAATTCTCAGATTGCACCGAGAGCTTGCGATCCCAGCGCGGGGCGATGGCCACCCAGGTTGACGAATCTATCGCTGCCGGCATTACGAATCCCTCGTTGTAGTCGGTGTGCTCGCCAATCAGATTAACTCGACCGGGCGCTCGATAAATCTTTGGCCGGCTGCCATGGCGACTCTGAAAAGCCTCGCTTAACACTTCTGGTGTACTCACTTTTCAAGACCCGTGCGATGTTCCATTTCCTCGATTTTCTTTCCTTCCGGACTCTCTTCAGTAAGCCGCGCCGTGGCAGTTCCCCGACGCCCGAGCAGAAACATGACGACGCCGAAAACGAGCATTACCAGCCCCCACCACAGATTCACATTGATCCCGAGCGAGCGCTGGAAACCGCTCTTGTCTCCGATTAGACCGAACACCAGGAGCAGCGCGCCCAGCACCGCGAACATCAGCCCTATCGGTAGTCGAATATCAAGTTGCATAAGTTACCCTTTCAGTGGCACAGACTTCAGTCTGTGATCAATCTGGCGGCAACACAGAGTAAGTCTGCACTACCAGAAGATAATGTTCAGCACGATCGCTGCCAGCAAAACAATCACCGCGAGCACCGCCGGACGTTGGTACCAGGGCAGCCGATCTTCTTTCGGACGCTCGGTCAACGAGTAAACCAGGCCAACCAACTCTTTCTCATCCCGTGGGCGCGTTGCCAGACTGACCAAAATGGTGACCACGAAACAAGCAGTCCAGGCAAAGATAGCCGTCCAGAAAGCCTGAGCCAATTCACTGGGATAGATATGGATGGCGCCGAACCATCCACCTTTAACACCGGCGTGAGCACCGACCGGCAGTGTCAGTCCCTGGTGAATCGCGGCAGCAATTGTGCCGGCCAGCAAACCAATGAAGGCGCCGTGTCCAGTGGTGCGCTTCCAGAACATGCCCAACAAAAACGTCGCCAGCAGCGGAGCATTCACAAAAGCAAAGACGAGTTGCAGCATGTCCATAATGTTGTTGAAGCGCGTCGCCACGTACGCCGCCGCCACGGAAATCAGGATGCCGAAGATCGTGGCCATGCGGCCCATCCAAAGGTAATGCTGATCACTGGCGCCGCGATTGATATATGACTGATAAATGTCATAGGTCCAGACAGTATTGAACGCTGTCACATTGCCGGCCATGCCGGACATGAAGCTGGCCATCAGAGCGGTCAGGCCGACACCGAGCATTCCCGTAGGAAAATAATGCCCCAGCATCAGCGGAATCGCCATGTTGTATTCGAAAGTTCCATCAGGTTTTTTTGGCAACATGAAGCCGCTGCTACCCGATTTGTAGGTCAAAGCAATTGCGATCATTCCGGGAAGGATAACGAGAAAAGGAAAGAACATCTTCGGCACTGCGGCTATCAAAGGTGTGCGGCGCGCGGCTGACATGGACTTTGCGGCCATGGCGCGTTGCACCACCAGAAAGTCCGTGCACCAATAGCCGAAGGACAACACGAATCCCAATCCCATGGCTAATCCGAACCATTCAATTCCCATCGGGTTCGATCCCGGCGAACCCATGTGACTCCAGGATTCAGTCCAGGCTCCAGAGGCGAATCCGCTTTCGGTCGCCACCGTTGCCAGGCGCGCCTGCAAACCGGTCCATCCGCCGGCGTCCTTAAGCCCGAGAAACACCAGCGGCGCAAAACCAAACACTATCAAGAAGAACTGCAATACCTCGTTGTATATGGCTGATGTCAATCCGCCCAGAAAAACGTAGACGAGGACAACCGCCGCGGCTATGGTAATGCTAACGGTGAAATTCCATCCGAGCAGCGCCTCCAGCAAAAGGCCCATGGCGTAGAGCGAGATGCCTGAAGACAAAACGGTCATCACTGCGAACGAAATCGCGTTAAAGCCTCGCGTCTTTTCATCAAAGCGAAGTTTCAAGTACTCCGGAACTGAACGCGCGCGCGAGCCGTAGTAGAACGGCATCATGAAGACGCCTACGAAGGCCATTGCCGGGATTGCCCCAATCCAATAAAAGTGGCTGGTGGCAATTCCGTACTTAGCTCCCGACGCTCCCATCCCAATCACTTCCTGCGCGCCCAGGTTCGCGGAAATGAACGCGAGTCCCGTAATCCACGCCGGAAGCGAACGACCAGACAGAAAAAAGTCCGTGCTACTCTTCATGTACCGCTTTAGGGCGACGCCGATGCCCAGCACGAACACAAAGTACACCAGCATGATTGACCAATCGAGATATGTAAGCTTCACGGGTTTAAGCTCCTCTAGTGGCACAGACTTTACTCTGTGGATCCTGCGCATGACATCACAGACTGAAGTCTGTGCCACTTCTCTTCACTTCACCCACAACACCGGCTGCCGAATGAAGAAGTTTCGGATCACCTCTTCCACACTCGAATCCGCCGGCAGCTTCTTCCATAACGCAAGATAATCTTTCCGATCAAAAGCGAACGCTGCGAACAACAAGCTGTTCTGACGCATCGGCCATTCACGGTCGTACATCACATCCGGTTTCAGGGGCCACGACCTCTTGTCGCGAATGAACGGTGTCATGTATTCCATTGAGCGCTTCACACCACGGCCGTCAAAGAGTTGAAACGTCCACAAGTTGTCCTGGGGAGTGGACAGAATCTGGCAGATCGTGGCCATTGCTTCCAGATTGAAAAGTGAATAGCCGTAGGGCTTCGTGCGCCTCAACTCCTGCGGAAAGCTGCCGTCGGCAGCAATCTGGTTCGGCACGATTACTGTTTTAAAACGATCGCGACAATAGTCCAGCAGCTTTTGGTCGCCCGTCAGATGCGCGAAGGCCGAGACCTGCATTACCCAACACGTGCCATGGTTATTTTTAGCTTCGCGCTCTTCGATTCCGTTCTTACTCGTCGTCAGCCACATCAAATAATCAGTGAACCATTGCGTGATCCCGCCCAATTCCGGCATTGATAAGGCCGACGAGTCTTTCAGGATCTCAATCGCTCGCGCTACCTCCACCAGATGAATCGTGTCGATGATCCCAATCCCGCGTCCGGTAAAGCGCCCATGGATTGCCTGCGCGTATTGCAGGTTAGGATTCATTCGTGTCGATGGATCCAGAAACCAGGCTCGCAGATGACGTGCGGCATGCTTCGCATAACGGTCGTTCCTGGTTATCTTCGCCGCCGCTACGAGTGCCGGCACCTGCACACTCAAGCGCATCAGCGCGCGGCGATGTTCATTGAAGTTGTCGGGGTTCGACATGCCGTCGCGCTGAACATAAGGGCCGTTGGGATTCTGCGGATCGGGCCACCAGTAATCACCTTCGGAGAAAAAGTCGTGCCTGCCGCCGGCGCTGCGGGGACTGTGTGAAGCCGTGATCGTGATTGGAGCCTCCGACAAGTATCGATTAGCTGCTTTCAAAATGCGCGCGCGATCAAACGCGGCGACATTGAATGTGGTTTGCTGGGCCGCGCCGGATGTGCAGGCAAGTAAGAGCGGAAGAAGGGACAGTGCGGGTAGTAAGCGGGGGCAAGTCATCCTTCCCAACCCAGAGCTATGCTCACTTTTGTGATACCAATCCAATTGAAAGTTCTCAATCCCAATAAGAACCAGTCAATTACGAAGGTCTCGAGGTCGGGAAGGGGGCTTGCCCCCGCTCGATTCCGGACTCATCTCCTGCCAGACCGTCTACTTCATCAATTTCACATCAACCCAATCGGCGTGAATGCGGCCACCTTCACCTAATCTTTTGACGCGGAGCACCAATCGACGAACATTACGCACATCAACCTTGACTTGCCGGGCGCCGTCGGCCTTTTTCAGATCGCCGCTGCGCCACAATTCTTTGCCATCGCCCACGACAATAAACTCGACGGCGCCGTCAGCATTCTTGTACTCATCGTCAATCCCGACCGTAGCTACGAAATCTCCGTACGCTCCATTCAACTCATACTCCACCTCGGCATTCGTAGGCATTCCCACACCCTTTGTGAAATGGCGCCCACCGATCGCCAGACCACCGCCGTTGAAATTGCGATCCATCTCGGGTTGTCGCCAGCCGTTCGTGATTCGGAAAGGATCAAGGTCCGAGACAAAAACTTCCGCGGGCAATAATTGTTTCAACGCAAACTTCAACTCGGCCTTCTTTTCACTAACGGTTCCGTCCTGCCAGACGGTGCGCACCTCGGCCGTCTGGCTGACATTGGGATCCAGACCGCGCAAGGCAAATGCCTGGCTCGTACTGGCGCCCTTCAATTGCCCGTTAAGCCAGACCTGATAACCGGCTGCGGGCTGATGTTGCACGGTCCAATGCAGGTTGACTCCGTCAATCCCGACTGGCTCAGCCCAGAGATTCTGTGGCTCGCGCACCGGAAATCGGTAAACGCCGGCGGGCGCGAACGAGACACTCCAACTCACTTCGGTTGTCTTTGGAGAAGCAATCTCGATTGTTGACCAGCCCTGGTGATTAATGATCTTGACCGGGAGCTTTCCGGAAACAGCCCGCGCCGCGGCACTTTTGATTAGCTGGTTTTTCCCGCGCGGATATACAAAGCGCAGCTCGTACGCATCGTTCTTAATAACTTTGCTTTTTCCGGCATAGGTGTTCGCCGCCCGGTTGTACGCCTGCGCCAGGATATCAACCCAACCCTGAGTGATGTGACGGTTGGTCGAGATCAACTGCGGATGGTCTGCTTCAGTTAAGAGCGTGAGCACACGAGAACTCGCCGGCCCAACGTCTACACTGATTCCCTTCTCCCAGGCCCCGAGGTATTCCTTGTTCCAGAAATCAAAAACGTGAATCCGCTTGTCATCGGAAAGTCCCAGGTCCTGCCAACTGACATACAGGGGAGCCGGCTTGACTTCATCAAAGTTGAAAACTCCCACGACATCATAATTGCGACCGAGGTGGTTGACCTTAAGATCCCAGATGCGCTTGTTTCGATCGGACTTGAAAAGGTCGAGCGGCCGAATATCAACGGATGGGTACACGCGACGAAGCAGCTCAACCCGATCGGGCGACAGATCCATCAAACGGTCGCTGGTTAAGACTGCTTGCCCCGTCAGGCCGGCCAGAGTGGCCCAGACGCGCGCCTGCTCAAGCGGCAAGGGCGCTCGCACGACCAGCACATCCGGGTCGTTGTACCAGGCAACATTATGCAGAAAGTAATATTCCATGGTCGCGCGTAGTGCGAACTTGAAACCGTCCCAGTTAGGTAAGACGTCCGCGCCGATCCGCGAGCCGTTCATGATGCCAACGCCTTCCAAAGGAACTACCCAGCAGCCGAGCAAATAGCTGTCCGGCCCGATGCCCGCGCGAATACTTTGTAGCGTTTGCCGATACAACGCGTCGGTGTCGCCGGCGGGGTTCTTCATGGCGGCTTTCCTGTTCCTGAATTCGCGCACCACGATCGGCTGGCCGTCAATCTTGAAATACTCATAGCCCCACTTTGATAAGGTGGTGAATAAGTCCTTCAGATATTTCTGTGACTCAGGCGTCGAAGGGTCGATCAGGAACTTCCCCTCCCATGTGCTCGATGCGGACGTGCCGTCAGGCTTGAGGAGAAAGACGCCGTGATTGTTCCGCAGGACGGTCTCGTTGCTTTGTCCATGGGGCGCCAGCCAAATTCCCGGTTTTAAGCCGAGCGATTTGATGTAGGCAGCCAGAGTATCCATGCCGCCGGAAAATCGCCTGTCAATCGTGGTCCAATCGCGGTTTTCTCCCAGGCCATGACCCGTGCCCTGCCAACCATCGTCAATCTGAACATAGACAGCCCCGTAGTCCTTCAGGTTCTCGGCAATCCAGGCAGCGTTACGCTTCACTTCGTCCTGATTAATCTCCTGGTAATAGAAATACCAGGAGCACCAACCGGAAGGCGGTAACTGGAAATGTGCCTTGTCTATCGGTTGGAAGTACTTAATCTTTAGCGTGTCGCGATAGTAGTGACGCAGGACACGGCCGTCTCTAAGCCGCATTTCGTCTCTTACCGGATCGAATGTCGCATCGGCGATCGATGGATTCACATCGCCCAGCGTCATTACCATGAGATCCTTGTTGCTGCCATCGCCGATTCTGGCGGGAATCGGTCGGGGCCAGGTTTGATCCGGTACCCTGCGTGTTTGAGACCGAACCGCAAACGAAAACAGGCTGTAGCTCAGAAGAAGGCAGAAAAGTAACCTCATTTTGATAGTCCTCATAGCGCGACTCATCCCTGCACAGCATAGTTGCCGCCGGGCTGGCCACTCGCTGTCGCGGCGCTTTTTCGTCTAAAGTTTTCCCCGCTTCATGCTGTCAATGCGCTGGTCCGGCAAAGGGTGGCTGGATTGAACCATGAAATCTTCGACGTCTTTAAGAGTAAAGGTCGGTACGTCGGCGCCATGCTGGGCCCTAATGAAATAGAACTCAGCTCTTTTCACGTCGTTCAAAACAAACGGCGGCCGCGCCTCATCCTTGATGTAACTCACTTCAACATCATTCATCCGTAACCCTTTGACGTGGCGAATGAAGAACCCATAGGCGGGCAGCTCGCCGAACATTGTCGGTTCAGGATAAGAATTTTCCTTTTCCGGCGGTTCCAGCACCGCCTGCTCTTTCGTGCCACCACCCTGCGAATAAATGCGTATGTTGCTCAGAGTCACATCTTCGATTGCGTAGCCCGGGATGCCGCTGATGATCGAGGAGTACTTCGCGTCAGCGTTATATACGACGATGTTGCTGATAATTACCCGTCGCAAAGCGCCGGCAGTTGTCTTGTCTTTCGGACCGCGTCCGCGGAATCCCAGTCTCATAAAAATCGGCGAGTTGCTGATATCGCGCATCGTGATGTTGTTGATGGTCACGTCTTCCAACAAAGCTCCATCTACTGCTTCCAGCGCCAGTCCCCGCGAATAATCAAAGACGCAATTGCTGACAGTGATGTTTTTGAAGCCGCCGTTTGATTCGGTACCGAACTTTATGCGGGCGGTGGGACTAAAGGTTCCGTTCTGGGTCCTAAACTCTCGCTTAAATGTTCCGTCCAGCAGTGTGCCTTCGTCATAGCCGCTCACCTGGCAGTTTGTGATCGTCACGTTTTCAGTCGCGCGCGCGTAGCCAAGCGCGTAGGAACTCTTCGGGCAGATAGCATCGTCAAATGGAGAGTTGACCGTGCAATTCGAGACGCGCACGTTTTGGCAAGCATCTATGTCGATCCCGTCCCGGTTCGTGTCGATCTTCACATTATCAATAGTGAGGTTATCAACGCCAGTAGCCAAAATTGCGAAGTGTCCTCCATGCAAGATAGAGATGTCCCGGATGACGACGTTGCGGCAGAGTTTCAGACTGATCGACTTGTTACCCCAGCCCGGTTCCACCGCATCGCGCGGATTTGGATATCCGAACGGGCCGGCGCTGGGTGGCGGTGGAACTTTCGCCAGGGCATCGTTCTGTTCCTTAGTCCGCGACTGGCCGCCGCTGCGCACCAGGCCCTTACCCCAAATGCGGCCGGGGCCAATAATCGAAATGTTCTCGAGGTTTTCTCCCCAGATCAGACTGTTATGCCAGTGACTGTGACCAAAATCCTGATAGGCGTCCCACTGGTTCGGTTCCGGCAAATCATATTTGACGGTTGCGGATGGTTTAGCCGCTACGATTGTGGCTCCATGATCGAGATAGAGCGCGATGTTACTTTTCAGATGAATCGAAACGGACAGATAGTTTCCCGCCGGAAAGAATACTGTTCCGCCACCGGCTTTGGCGGCCGAATCGATCGTTCTGTTGATGGCAGGAGTATCAAGTGTTTGGCCGTCCCCTTTGGCGCCAAAAGTTTTTACGCTGTAAACCGTACCGACGCGAACGCCCTTGGGGACGCGTTGCGCCCGCGTTACGACCAACTCAGGCGCCAGCCAGGCAAGCGAAGCAGCTAAAACCGCGCAAGTCACTAATGGGAGTCTGCGAATTCTCATAGTCATCCTCAAATGATGAACTTCCAGACCATCGCTAACTTGAAAATCTCGCTACGAAACCGCCTCCGTCGCGCATCTCTGTTGCGATCGAATCGTTACGAGTTACGGTTATCTGTTCAACCTTGACGGCCGCTGCCTCTTTCGGCTGGTCTTTCACCAGCGTGCCCTGATATCTGCGCCTTCCCAGAAAAGACAGTTTGATCTTGACGGCTCTGGCATTTGGACCATTCATGATTCCCAGGAACCAGTTGTTGCCCCGGCGGCGCGCGAAGGCAGCGACTTCTCCAATCTGAGACGACGGCAGTACAAGAGTCTCATCCCAAACGGCGGGAATGGTCTTAATTAAGTCGGCAGCAGGGTTTTCCAGAATGTTCCTGGGATGTGCTGCATAGATCATTAGTGGAGAAGTGAAGACGACGGCACTGGCAATCTGATGCGCCCATGAAGTTTCCTTGCGCCGTTCGCCGAAATGCATTGGAGTGTAGTCGGCAGGACCCGCGAGAAAACGTGTGAATGGCAGCGTCGTATCATGTCGGGCTCGCTTTTCCATGCTGCGATATTCGAGCCCGCGGACCGCTTCGCGGGTCAGCTCGTTAGGCCAGGTGCGTGACTCCCCTGTTGGTTTATTGGCGCCGTGAAACTCGACCATGATCTTGTGCTCAGCCGACGTGCGCAGCAACACTTGATACAGATCGATAATCTCTTTTGCTTCGTGGTCGAAAAAATCGATCTTCGTGCCGGCGACCCCGACGCGGTTGAGGAGAGTGAAAAAGTTCTCTCGTGCTTCAGGAGTACGGAGATCTCTGCTGTGCTTCCAGAACCAGATGCCGACTTTATTTTGCTTTGAATAATCAACCAGTTCGCGCATCTGCGATTCCTGCCAGCGTTGCCAGAAGCCTTCCACGACGTTGTACTCAAAACCCAACTGCCCGGCAAGACGCGAAAACTCCTTCATCCCCTCTAGCGTGTTTTCGCCGCCGTCGAGGTATCTCCAGACGGCGCGACCGGGTTTGATCCAATCGGTGTTGAGTCCCCGGGGGAAAATCGTCCTGTCCGGCGACGGTGAAACATTGTTAACGATGTCGCAATTGACCAACTGGTCCAGGTCCGCGCCAATCATCACAACTCGCCACGGCGTCGTTATGGTTCCATCGATCGCTGCCGGTTTCGCCAGGCGCTTCGCTTCTTCCTTGCCATAACGCAGATCGAACGGATGACTGATCGGCAGTGCGTGACCCAGGACTGCCTTGAATCCTCGCTGCCCATCAGCTTGCAAACCCATGCCCGCGTAGTTCATCAAGGCGGCCTCAGTAATCGCCGCATAGCCAACAGCCTTCGGCAATTTGATCGTCAAAGGCGGCGCGGCCCACTCGCCTTCTTTCACTTCGCCAATCTCTTTTTGCTGGTGAATGCCTTCGTAGTGACCTTCGAAATCGTGAAGCCAGACGGTGCTGCCGGCCGGGATTGTGAACGCGGTGCATTCGTCAGGCACTCGGCTAACGCTCTTTCCGACGGCCGGCACGATGTAACGAAACGCAATTCCGTCCTTGTAAACGCGAACCTCAAGCAGGTATTCCGTTTTGCTGGCCTTGTGCGTGAACGAAATCCTGGCGCAGTCAGCGACGTCAATGGCCTCCGAATGGCTGCCGCGGGTCGGATGTTTTTCGTTAATGCGGAAGCGTTCGATTTTACTGATCGTGCTTTCGCGGCCGAGGTCAACACCATCGACCAGGATTCCAAGTGGTGACGTCTCAATTATGATTCGCGTCTTGCGAGTTACCCGGTACCGCAACTGAGAACCAGCGGCAAAAAGAATAAATTGGACCTGGCCGTTGGGACTCTTGAAGGCGATAACTTCGCCCGCCGCTTTTGCAGTCCTGAGATTAGAAATGGCAACTGGCGCGACGATCGCGGCCGCGAGAAAGGCGCGTCGCGAGTATTTGGAATTAAGCGCGCCGGCCGAGCGAAGCGGCGACCGCGCTTTGGCTTCCTGCGCACCAGAGCAACTTGGAATATGTGAATTGCCGGCCGCCTTAGATTCGTTCTTCCTGGTCATGAGCTCTTTCTTATGACTCTTACTCCAAAGCGCCGTCGCCGCTTCGCTCTGCCGGCGCCCTCCAAATCACTTCGCTTTCCAGTTCAAAGGCTTCGGTTTGTAATTCATGCTTGCGGCGCCCAACTGCTCGTTCATGATCAAAAACGCGCCCAGGCCGTGAAAATCATTCTCGTTTCGTTTGCGCGCGAAGTAATAAGCAAGGTCGCTGACGTTGGTACCTTCGCTGATGTCGATGAGATTGGTCATACCATCGGCGCCCAGCGAAAGTTTTGTCAGCACTCCGCGGTAGCCTTTCTGCGCCACTACCGCGTAATGCTTCGGCAGATAGCCACGCTTCACGCCCATCCACATCATGTATGTGTACATTGATGAGCTGGACGTTTCCAGCCAGTTGCCTTCGACGCCGCCCTGATCCACAACCTGGTACCAAAGGCCAGTCTTCGGGTCCTGGTATTTCTCAAAGGCCTTAGCGAGTTGGTTGATGATCGCAATCAACTCCGCGCGCTGCGGCTGGTTCTTTGGCAAAATTTCCAACAGCTCAATCAAGGTCATCGCGTACCAGCCGAACGCGCGACCCCAGTGATAGCCCGACTGATGCGTCGTCGGATTGGCCCAGGGTTGGGCCCCGCTTTCATCGTAGGCGTGCCATAGCAAACCTGTAGCTGGATCGTTCAAATGCTTGTAGTAGATGAGCATCTGCTTTGTAGCTTCGGCATTTGTGTAAGTGCCGTCGCCAAACATCTGACCATAGCGAACCAGGAATGGTAGCGACATGAACACGCCGTCAGCCCAAAGCTGCCAGGCGCGGCTGGGTATGTTGGCATGCCAGAAGCCGCCGTCTTTTGTGCGTGGATAAGTATCAAAGACCCTGCGAATATTTTCAGCGGCGAGCTTGTACTTCTCCTGCTTCGTTTCTTTGTAGAGGATCAGCAGGAGATTTCCCGGCAACATGTAATCGAGTGCGTTGATCGGCCGATTGATTACTCCCTTGTCATCGATGTGCAGATCTATCCACGCCTTTACATGATCGAGATATCGCGGGTCGCGCGTCCGCAGATAGACGAGATACTCGCCATAGAGATAGAGAGACTTCGCATAGCCCCATCCCTTCAGCGACTCAGCCGTAGGAAAACGTTTGATGGTTGATTCGACGACAGCTTTAGACCAATCCGTGGTGGGAGGAGTTCTTTCCTTCCGCCTCGGACTCATCGGAAACACAGTTGTGGTTTGGACAAGAACGCACAGCAACATCAACGCGGTGATCATTGCTGGCTTTGCACAAGAAGTAGCTGCAGGGCCTTGTTTTTTGTGCTCTTGTTTCTCCCTTCCCCGCTGGGGGAGGGCGGGGTGGGGGTTTAGGGCGCGTCTAGTTCCTCTCCCCCTACCACCTCTCCCATCGGGAGAGGGGAAAGACCAAACTGAATCGAAGATGCACACAGTCGTTAACTCATTGAACGACTTTTTGTGCAAAGCCGTCATTGTTTGTGATCTTCTCATCACGGGTGTCTCCGAGTTTGATTGTTAAGCCTGCGAAGCAGATGGCGGCATAAAGCCTGCGGCGTGAGCCCCAGGTAGCGTAGCCCACGAGCCCGATCAGCCCATGAATGGGCGGCAGCTCTCAGTTACTTAACTCAATCATCACGACGCGTCTGTCGCCCGCTCTCGCGGGCTGGGATTATTCATTTCCTCCAAACCTGCGGTTTCGCTGCGCTCCACCCCAGGCCTTATGCTGCCGCCTGCTCCGCAGGCTGATCAAACTTACTCGCCCGTCAAAAGATGTTCGCGATCTGACGGATCTAATTTCGGAACTCTTGATTGCTCCACTTTGAACTTCCCGTCCCTGTAATGCGCGGCAGCGCGACGCACCAACGGAAACAAAGACCGTCCGTCAAAGCCGCCGAGCTGTTGGTAGGTCCACTTCTGATCCCCGACGGCAAACGGATACAGGTATTCCAGCGCGCGCCGAATGCTGCGCCCATCCCTGGTTTGATAGTTCCACAAATCAACATCGACGTTCTCTGCCAGACACGCCAGCACCATTAAGCCGTCAAGGTTTCCATTGCTGTAGCCCCAGGCTTTCGTGCGCGCCAGTTCCAGGGGCTGGCGGCCGTCGGGTTCGATTTGCAGGGCGATTCGTTTTTGTTTCGCCGCCTCAACGATCTGCTTTGCCAGATCTTTCTTTCCCAGGAAAAGCGCAAACGATGTCGCCTGCACGTCATAATAAGTTCCATGATTATTCTTTGCCGCGTTTTCTTCACGACCGTTCTTGCTTTCAAGCATCCATTGCAGGAACTTGCTGAACCAATCCTCGAGTCCTTTCTGATCCGTTGCCTTCCAGGCCTTTGAGCCGGCCAGCAGGCCTATTGCATCCACGACATCAGCAAGGCCACGCGTCTCGATCAACCCAATTCCTCGTCCAGTGTTCACGCCGGGAATGAATTGGGCGTATTCGAGGTTCGGATTCATACGGGTTGCCGCATCCAGAAACCACGCGCGCAGGAGCTGCGTAGCTTTCGCGGCGTACTCTTCGTTGCCTCGAAAGTAATAGGCGAGCGACAAAGTCCGCACGGCCGCTTCCATCTGATCCAGCGTGCGATGATCGGTAATCTTATTGATCTCCGGATTACGCTCACCATCGCGCCGAATATAGGGCAGACCGTTCGGCTTCTGTGGATCAGGCCAGAAGTACGGCGCCTGACTCATGTAGTCATGCTTATCGCCGCTGGGTGGTGTTGATTTTTTGGTGACGACTGATACCGGTTCCTGCTGAAGAGCTTTGCCCGCGTCGCTCTCGAGTTTGGCCAGAGGGAGCGCGAAGGATTTGTCGCCTGATTGAATGCGCTGTTTAGTCTCGGCAAGTTTACGCGCATTTAGTAGAAAGACTCGTGGCTGAGAAGTCTGGGCCAGGATACTCGCGCATCCCGTCAGCAAAGCCAGCGCAATCAAAACCGATTTGAGCATAAATCAACTGAATGTCTTCAGATAGATACCGGGCTATAAACATCTCATGCCTGCGGCACTTCGACAAACTGAATCCTGTCCGACACCAGCTCAGACAACCTTGAGCAATATCGCGCTATGCGGAGACACGTCGTTGATTGTGAACCAGCCCTCGCGCTTTCCGAACTTTTCTCCTGTCCAGTAGTCGGTAACCTCGCTCAAGCGGGGCAGCCTGAATCGAAACGTCTGCGATTCGTCGCTCCAATTGAAGAGACAAAACATCTGCGCGTTATGGAGCTTAATGGTCCCGACTCTCAGCGAATCATCTTCGAACTCTGCGGCGACGCCTGTTGGCGGCAACAGTTTCCTTAACATCTCAAGACGCTCGGGCGATATCTTCGTAAGATCATCGCCGGACAGAATCATTCCTCCCGAAGCGTAGATTGCCGTTGCATGGAATTGAAATTCATTAAGCGGCAGCTCGCCCACCAGGCAAATCGCGTCCGGATCGTTCCACCACAAGCGTCCATTCTGCCAGTTGCGGCTCAGGTTCTGACGCGCGGTGCTCTTAATTCGGTCCCATATTCGCTTGATGTCATTTGAGCTGCGCGAACCATGAATCAATCCCAGTGATGGCCAGAGCGGATGATTACAGCCAAGGATAAAGCCGTCCGCCGCCCCTCGACGAATTGCCTGCATCCCGTTTCGGTAGGCTTCGATCCGGGTGGCGCGCGGATCGTGAAAGTGTCCGCCCTGAATTGCGCCCCAGAAATTTGCGTCAAGTTTGAAGTAGGTACAGCCCCATTCACGGCGCATGGTACGAAACACCGTCTCAAGATGCTTCTGCGCTTCGGGGTGCGTTCCGTCGAGTGCATACCAGGGACCGTGTCGCCAGCCGCCAAACGTCACGCGATCGGACCGCAGCGGCTTTCCTTCAGCGTCTCTCACAAACCAATCCGGATGCTGCTGGAACAGATGCGATTTTTCTTCGGCGACAAAAGGCGCTACCCAGATGGCCGGCTCGAATCCGCGGGCCCGAATCTCTTTCAGAACTCCCTGCACGTTACCGCCAAAAGCCGCTCCGGTTTCTAGCCAGTCGCCCATTGCCGGCTGGTAACCGTCGTCGATTTGAATGTACTTAAGTTGGGGCGCGTTCGCGGCGATAAAGTCCAGGTTGTCCCGCACGTTTTGCGCAGTGACGCGCGGTCCGAAGAAATACCACGAACACCAGCCGGTCGGCGGCGTCTTGCCAAGGATTGGCGGATGGTTCGTCGCGAGGCGCCGGGCCAGTTCAGCCAGGAGCTGTTCGCGATCTGATCCTGCCTTAAAAGAAAACTCTTCCAGGCTCCACGACTCGCCGGGCTTGAGAGCGAGCCCTTCCGTGTCGACGACAACCTGTAACGATGAATTGCGCAGATAGAATTGTCCGCCAAATCGGCGTGACGATGTGAATGCCAGAACTTCCTGTATACCGCTCGGTGGTATCATCGTCATCATGCCGTAAAACACGCGCGCATCCGGCGGCGCCGGCAACTTGTAGTGCTTCGCATCGGTGTACTGGCTGTAACTCACGGGCTCGCCGAGAGTACCGCCGGTCTGCGTCAGCATCTGGAAGCCTTCGCCGTAGAGTTTGGTTTCAGGTGGATGAGTCAGCGGAATGTCAAAGAGGATTACTTCTTTAATGCGGACGGGACGGCGGCCGCGATTGATCAGTTGACAATTGCAAAGTGGGCCGCGCCATCGCCTTACCAATTGAACTCCCTTTGCGGCGTCAGGGCCATCGACGGCGACAACTCTCCCTGGCGTTTTGACGAGGCGATTGAGTTGACCTGATTTGCCCTGAGCCAGAACAAGTTGCGAGGCTGCCGCGACGATTGGCGAAGCCAGTGCAGCCTTAAGAACTTCGCGTCGCGTAAACCCGTCTGACATTAGACTTGCCCGCGCTCTCTTCTGCGAACGAATAGTTCTTCCTGCTTTGGTTCCGAGTCGCACTCGATGGCGAGTGTGGTGATGGGGTCGTCGGGCGCTTTTTGGGGGAGGCCCTTGAAACGAACATGATAGTCGTCCTGCTCAAAATCAACTGCTTCTCCGCCGGCCAGAAGCTTCACGGACTTGACCTTGTTGCGCAGACCCGCAAATGCCAGGTTATCGCCGCCGCCTGGCCAGAAGTGCACATGAAGGTAAAGCGTATTGCCGCGGCGAGAGAAGCTGCCATTGCGCGAGCGACGAGGCTGGCAAATATCAGCGCCATAAAGCGACTGCCCGTTTTTGTCCATCCAGCGGCCGACCGTGCTCAGTATCTGAGTTGACTCAATCGGAATTGAGCCATCCGCAGTCGGCCCAATATTAATAAGATAATTGCCGCCGTCGTGCGCGCAGGTGATCAGGTTACGAATGACCTGTTTCGGACTTTTCCAGGCGTCATCAGCCCGGTGATAACCCCACGAGTCATTCATCGTCATGCAACTCTCCCAGGCGCGCCCGGCCTCGGCGGCTTCGATTCTTTGTTCGGGAGTCGAGAAGTCGCCGGCAAGTTTGTTGCGGTTGTTGACGATGATGTCAGGCTGGAGTTTGAAGACCATCTCGTTCATCTTCTCCGATTCCCAGCCCTTCGCATCCAGTGGCCAGGAAACGTCGTACCAGAGAATGTCGATCTTTCCGTAGTTAGTGAGCAGTTCGCGTATGTGCGTGTGAATGTAATCAACAAAACGACGGCGGGCGGCTTCGTCAGTAGCACAACGCGCGCCGTCCGGATGATGCCAGTCCATCAACGAATAGTAGAAACCCACGCGTAATCCTTCGGCGCGCGCGGCTTCGACATATTCTTTCACCAGATCGCGTCCCGGTCCCTGCCTGGGCGCGCAGTAGTTGGTGGTTCTGGTGGCGAAGTTGCAGAAGCCCTCGTGATGCTTGGTCGTCATCACCATGTAGCGCTGGCCGGCGCGCTTTGCCAGTCGCGCCCAATCGCGCGCGAAGTTCGGTTTCGGTTTGAACTGCGCTGCCTGCTTCTGATACTCGGTGGCCGGAATGCCCTCCATCTCCATGACCCATTCGTGACGGGCGAGGATGCTGTACAGCCCCCAATGAATAAACATACCGAACTTGGCTTCATGCCACCACTTCATGCGGCGTTCGCGGTCGGCAACTATTTCGGGTGATTCGGCGGGTGGTTTGGGTTGCTGTTGCTGCAGAGCCGTTGTGCTTTCCACACTTGCGAAAGCCGACGGCGTGGAAGCTGCCACCGCAGCGCCGGCCCCCAGCAGTTTCAGGTAATCGCGTCTATTCATACTCATGACAATTATTTACCAGGCAGATGAAATTTCACGCACTGAACCTGCGAGTCCTGGCAGATCCAGCGCGTGTATTAGTCTAACCCCCTGAAAAGTCGCTGGTGTTAGAACTGCATTGGGCGAAACTCGCGCGCGGCAGAATCGCGCTCAAATGTTTCCGCTTAGAAATTAATCCTAATCGATGCTTGCATCACGCGCGGCGAACGCGCGGCGCGCGGCGCGCCAAACTGATTGTTGGTCTGTGAAACCACCCCCAGCGTCGTTGATGCGCAACGAGCTGGATTAGCCCCAATCGCCTGATATGCCAAAACGGTTCCCGACGGGCACGTCCCACTGCTCGGAAGAGCGCTGACAACCGCATTTGGGGCAAAGGTCATTGAGCCGTCAATATCGCTGAAATTCGTATGATTGAAGATATTATAGATCTCCCATCGAAGTTGAATTTCGCGTTTCTCACCCAGGCGTATGTTCTTAAAGACTGCCAGATCCGAATTGAAGATCGGGGGCAGCCGAAGCAGGTTGCGCTGCAAGCTGCCGATACTTCCGGCTACGCCAGGTTTGGCAAAGCAAGCGGGATTGATCGCATAGGCCGTTCCGGTATTGTCCGCGGTGCCGGCCGTTGTATTCGGGTCGCACAGCAAAACCGGACGCGCATTGATGTCGCCGCCTGTAAAGTCTGTGATGCCGGCCCAGGTACAGATAGTCGTGGAACCCGGTTGCAAAACGAAGCCCGGCGCGCATGGCTGACCGGTTGCCTGGTAAGTTTGTCCGGTACTAATCGTGTAGGAACCACCACTGTAGCTGAAGTTCAAGCCAGTGCCGCTGCCAAACGTCTTTGGCTTGCCAGTGGCATACGATGTAGTGCCGGAAATCTGATAACCATCCAAGAGAAGCTTGACCAGCCGGTTGTTCGCGTGACGGCTCAGCTTAGGCACATCGTAGATGTAGTTAAACGTTAAGATGTGCGTCTGATCGAAATCCGCTGGGCCATAGTTAAATGCTTTGTATGGGCGGCCATTAAAGACATCGCCGGTATCGTCGTCTTTCGAGTAGTCAAAGGTCTTTGACCAGGTATAGGCGGCTCCATACTGGAAATTGCTCGTATAACGACGATTCACCTGGACTTGCAAACCGTTATAGTTTGAAGTGCCGGACCAGGTAGTGACGGTGATATCGCCGAAGCCTCTATAGGGGCGGAGGAAATTGTCGCCTAATACGCCGGTAGTGTGTGGTCCATTTTGGTTAGCCGTAGCAAATGGATTTCGGGTACAGGCCTGGTTTACGTTGATAGCACAGTTAATGCCCAACGGATTGAGATCGATGAAATGCGCATTGTCGGGTACCTGGTTTACGTTGCGTCTTTCACCCAGGTGCCTCGCGAGAGATCCGACGTAACTAACCTCAACCACCGTCTTGAAACCGATGTCTCGCTGGATACCCAACTGGAAGTTATAGATAGTGGGTCTTTTCGAATGAATCTCGATTGCATTAAGGTTGCTCGGCGAGTTAAGTGCGCCCCCGATGACATTCGCAAGGTTGTCAATGTTACAGCCCGCACATGGGCCGATTGTGGAGGTTCGGTTTGCGGGAGGGTTGCCGACAAGATTGCCGCCGGTCGTACCGCCGCCGACACGGACGGTGTGATAAATACCACCCATCGCGCGGAGAACGGTCTTATCGTCGAGACTCCAGGCAAACCCCACCCGCGGTTCCCAACTAACTGCATTCGTAATTCTGTAACCCTTCGGAGTGGTCGGATCGCTTCCCAGGGCCAGCCCGTTGTTCAAATCACCGACTATCGAACCGTCCGGGTTTCTCACGAACGTGCCAACCAAATTCACATTGGTTAAGAGCACACTCGGAGTCCGCGGATCAAAGGCCCGGCGATCTGCAGTAGCACACGCCGCAGCCGTTAATGGCTTGGCACACGCAGGCAGATAAAGCAGCGGGGCCTTTGCCGGATCGAAGCGTGAGGGGTCGAAGTTTGAACCTTGCTTGTCGAACTGTGTAAATGGCGATGCATAGACCCAGCGCATTCCGTAGTTAACAGTGAACCGCCGGCTCATTTTCCACTCGTCCTGCGCATACCATTGCAAGGAGTTGATTGCGAGATTAGTGAATGGACGGGCGCTCGACTCGCTATAGGTCCTGAAATTGCCGAGCAGTGCGTTCGCATAAGGAAACTGTGTCGCTCCCAGAGAAGCGGTAAAGGCACTGTTATTATCAAAATTAAAAACCCCGGACCATTGCCCGCCCGGCGCCTCACCATTCAACACTCGCTCAAAATACGCCCCAAATTTGAGGCTATGATTGCCATGAGTGAGCGAAAAGTTATCGCCAAAGGAAGGTTTTACGTAGTCGTTGCCTATCTCGCCCCAACGGTCAAGCCAGTTAATGTTAGCAGGCGTTCCAGCGATACCCGACCAACCGGTGGCCCGCGGAATCGTGCCGAGGTGATTGTTCTGCGGAAAGATTTGGGGAGCGGTGTAGTTCAGCGCGGATCTTTGCAAGGCCTGGGCCACTCCCTCGCCGGGTACAAATCCTTCGGAGTCGTGGCGCATGCCAAAATTGAACTCATTGACCATTCGCGAATTGAGAATGTGCACCCAGTTGGCCGACCAGCCGTTGTCCTTATAAAGATAATGCGAAAGAATTCCCCATCGATTGGCGTCTCCGCCCGGCCACCCAGAAGTGCCCAGCCCTAAATTATCCGAAGTCCACCACTGGGCCTTCCAATAAACGCTGTCGTTGTTGCCAGGCTTAACGTCAAATCGAATGACGTAACTATGCTTTGGGACGTCTACGCTTTTCTGGAAAACGTAACGACCTGGATTGGTTGCAGTTGGTGAATTAGGTAACGGAAAGAAATTCAAGAGCGCCTGGCCGCTCTTATTAATTCGAGTAGCCGGAACCACGTTGCCTGGAAATTGCGAACCGGTCAGCGGATCAATAACGACTGGAGTTTGACCGTTCGAACCAATCGACTTTGAAAAGTCACCGATCCGTTCCAGGGCGGTGGGTACTGTGACAGTCCCCGGATCCGTAGGCGTGATCGTGTGCGGCTTTTCCATCGAAATGAAGAAGAAAGATTTATTTTTTACCAATGCAGGTCCGCCTTCGCCGAACCTGGGAAGCGGCAGTGGGCCGCCAAAGTTAAAGCCGGGGATCTTATGACGATAGAGCGGCTTGGGCAAAGCCTGCTTATTAATAAAGAAGGGCGTCGCATTGAGAGCCTCATTGCGAAGGAAGTAATAAACAGTGCCGCGATAATCCTTGCCGCCCCCCTTGGAAACGATATTAATCATGGCGCCGCCGTTGTTGCCGTACTCCGCCGCATAGTTATTGCGCAGAACCTTGACCTCGGCGACGGCGTCCTGGTTGATGGTCATGCTTATCTTATTCGAGCCGCTGGGTTCACTGGCGTTAAGACCATCGATCGTGGTTACTGTGGTACGGCCACGCTGCCCGGAGATGTTAGGCAGGTTCGTGCCAAAGCCCTCGCCCACGGCTTCGATGTCGTCATCATTCGAAGTTCCAGGGATCAAGCGCAGTAGTGAGGTAACGTCACGTCCCTTAGTTGAGATCAAACTAATCTGATCGGAAGTCAGGCGCGCCGTTAGGTCGCTACTTTCCTTTTCCACTATCGGCCCGGCGCTTGTGACAGTGACCATTGCCGCCACTTGCCCCGCCTGCAACTTCAACTCGCCAAGTGCCAGTGTCTCGTTCGCGCTGAGCACCACACTCTTCTGCTCAAGAGTCTGAAAACCCTTTTGCGCAACCTTGAGAGTGAAGGTACCTGGCTGAACAGCAGCGAAACTAAACCTGCCGTCATCGTTCGTTGTGGTGACGCGCGAGTCATTCTTCTCCTCACCCACCAGCGTCACTGTGGCTCCGGGAAGAGCGTCCCCGTTGGCGTCAGTTACAATTCCCGAGATGGTGCCTTTCACCGACTGCGCGGCCGCAGCCGAACTCAGCAGAGTCACCACGAGCAGGCCTAAAAATAGCCTTGACCAGTGATGGGCAAGCCTAAACGCGTGACCGGACAGCGACGGTGCTGATGTTTTGACGAGTTCCATCTTTCATCTCCTTTATCATTCGCGGTGCCGAAACCGGTGATTAGAGACACAGAAAGCCCTGCGCCTCGGGACAGATTCCAAGCGTAACCTGGAAATTTAGCTGAATGTGAAGCTGCGAGCTCACGCACGCTCCTCCCAAGTCAGATTTCCCTCAGCCCAACCAAAAACTTCCCTAACCGATTAACAGAGTATCCTCAGCCGATGAATAATTGCGGTAGTTGCTCTATTGGTCTTGGCCCCCAGGGAATCCCGGCAAGCGTTGTTCCCTCCGCCCAAAAACCGGGCCTATACGAAAAGTGGGCACACTATAATTGATTCTGTTACCGATAACAAGCATTATTTTACCGCTAACAGTTTTTTTGTGCTAGACTCCTGTCTCGCCCCTGAAAGTGGGTCTTAATCTGGGATTTTGGATAACCCGATTGAGGATTTTGGCTATCGTGATCTAATCGCCGCCAGATATGAACAATAGCGAGATTAGCGCCCGACGACTTGGATGCTTGCGACTTTGGTAGGTATAAATCTCCTCATATCAGATCGTCGCGTGATTTGCAGGAACCTGGCGACGATGGAGACTTCAAATGCATAACGTGGCTTACGCAGACAAGGTTGTCGTCATCACCGGCGGCAGCAGCGGCATTGGCAAAGGCTGTGCGGAGCAATTTGTTCTCGCTGGCGCCAAAGTTGTTATCTGCTGCAACGACCGGAACGAAGGCGCAGAGGTGGCAGCGGCTTTAGACGAAGCCGCAAAGAGACGAGGAGGTGGGGATGCTTCGTTCGTCTACTGCGACGTCACCAGAACCGAGGACATACGTAATTTGATCGACGCTACGATTGCGCGGCATGGCCGCATTGATTGCTTAATTAATAATGCCGGCTGGCACCCGCCGCACAAGTCGATTGACGATTTTTCAGTTCAGGACTTCCGCGAGCTGCTTGAGCTTAATCTGGTGAGCATCTTCACGGCCAGTAAGTTCGCGCTTCCTTACCTGAGACAGACCAAAGGCAACATCATTAATATGTCGAGCCTGGTGGCCTCTATCGGCCAGCATCACGCGACCACCTACGTTGCAACGAAAGGTGCCATCACCGCTTTCACAAAAGCGTTAGCGGTCGATGAAGCGCCCAATGGTGTGCGCGTGAACTCCGTTTCACCAGGTAATATTTTTACGCCGTTATGGCAGGAAGCAATCGATGCGGCTCCGGATCCGCAAGAGTATCGGGCCGAAGGAGAAGCAGCTCAACTGTTGGGTCGAATGGGATATGTCGAAGAGGTTGGGCGCCTCTGTTTGTTCCTTGCTGCCGAAGCGACGTTTACGACGGGAGCGGACCACATCATTTCTGGCGGGGCAGAACTCGGTTATGCGCGAAAAAGTCTGAACGGCAAGATCAGCGAAGGTAAACTCGTCCTCACCCGCTCTTGATCGACAGAAGTCAGCCTGCACCTCTAAAGAATCAATTGTCAACTCGTTGCCCGGGCTCCAGAGGTGGCCTTCGCCCGTGCGCCGCAAGAGTCGCGGATGATCAGTTCAAGCGGCAGGATGATTTGTTCCGGCTTCGCATTATTCGATTTCCCCTCGATTAATTGAATCAGCAAGTTGGCAGCGTGCTGCCCCATATCGCGACGTGACCATGAGATAGTGGTGAGCGGCACACGTAGCATAGCCCCATAATGTATGTTGCCCGCGCCCACTAATGCTACGTCTTTGCCGGCCCGCAAGCCTACTTCCTCGAGGGCTTGCATCGCCCCGATAGCCGAGGGATCGTTGACGGCAAAAATTGCTTCCGGGACGTCAGACTCGGCCAGCCAGGAGCGCATTGCTTCGTATCCTTCGGATTCCAGAAGACCGCACTCCCGGACCAGAGTCTTCTCGAATCGCAGTTTGCGCCTGGCTAGTGCTTGCTTGTAACCCTCGAATCTTTCAGCGCTGACCGATGAGCCGTCGCCGCGCAAGTGTCCAATGCGACGATGGCCAAGCCGGATGAGGTGCTCGGTCGCCAATCTGCCCACTTGCACATTGTCAGTGGCGACCGCGGGACACCCCAATTGCTTCATAGTTCGGTCGACCAGCACCACCTTCGCTCCGTCCTTGATCATTTTGCGATAAGCCTTAGTGTCGGTCGGGGGAAAGACCGAGCTAATGATGAGACCGTCCGTGCGCTGCAAGAGCGTCTCGACTTCCTCAAGTTCACGAGTAACGTCTTCATCAGAACTACAGATTAAGAGTTGGAAGCCCGCCGGCCGCGTGACAGATTCGATAGCGCGCGTTACTTCGGCAAAGTAAAGATTCATCAAATCGGGAACAATTAAACCAATCAGGTATGAGCGGTTGGTCGCCAGCGCGCGCGCATGCTGATTGGGCTGATAGTTCATCCGGCGCGCGACTTCCAGCACCCGCTCGCGGGTTTCTGGACTGATCAGCGGATTGTTGTTAATCGCCCGCGAAACAGTCATCTTCGAGACACCTACTTCACGCGCGATATCGGCAAGGGTTACTGGCATGCTTTTCTTCTTCCGGTGTTAGCGAGTTTGAATCTTACAGAGATCTTCAGCTTTCTGCCAGACTCAAACCCAAGCAGTCAGAAGCTGCATCCGTAAGCAAGGGCTGGGTGAAGTCATCCTTCTTTCGCGTATAAGCGAATGGCGGCGTACCAGCCGAGCAGGACTCGAACCTGCGACCCACTAAACCCGAGCTATTGTTTCGCTGCTATTAAAGCTTCTTGAATGGTGAAGTATCCTTCGTACAGAGCCTTACCAATAATCATGCTGTCAATGCCGCAGGTTGCGCCGCTGACGCGCCTGATATCTTCGAGTGATGACACACCTCCTGACGCTGTAACTTCTAAACCGCACGCGCGAGCGATTTCGCACGTCGCCTCGACGTCGATGCCATTAAGCATGCCATCGCGCGACACGTCCGTATAAATGATGCGTTCGACACCGAACGAGGCGAGGTGAATAGCGAAGTTGACAGCAGACAATGCTGTATTCTTTTCCCAGCCGCGCGTTACGACTTGTCCGTTCCTGGAATCGATTCCGACTGCGACTTTTTCGCTGCCGAACAAACGCAAGAGTGTTTTCAATATCTCAGATGATTCGACTGCCAGCGTTCCGATCACTATCCTTGCGACTCCCAGATCGATGGCCCTCCTGACGTCTTCAAGTTCCCGCAATCCTCCGCCAAACTGTACCGGGATCTCGATCGACCGAACCATCTCTCGAAGTGTCTGCCGGTTGCGCGAGTTCGGCTCGGAGAAAGCGCCGTCAAGGTCTACCACGTGAAGCATCTGTGCGCCGGCGGCTTCGTAACCCCTCGCGATATCGACGGGATTGCCGTCATAGACTTTGGCCGACTCTCTGCGTCCCTGGGTAAGGCGGACGCAACAACCGTCGCGAAGATCAATCGCAGGGATAATTAGCATCAAGCGCTTTCAGCTTTACGGATCGTTTCCATTACTTCGTCAAACAGCAGGCCATTTGTGGAAATTGCATTGCCCCCCGCGATCGTCCGCCGGCCATCCCAGTCAGTAAATGTGCCGCCCGCTTCTTCGATTATCGGAAGGAGCGCGGCGCAATCCCAAAGATTCATAACCGGATCGAGCATGACGTCCGCGCGGCCGGTAGCGACCAGCATGTGTCCGTAGCAATCGCCCCAGGTGCGCGACGCATTTGCTCTATGCCGCAAATCTTCAAGGGCTGGGCCAAATCCGCCTTGCCTGCGCGCGCCGAAATCCGTCGCCACCAGCAACGCTGAATCAAGATCAGGTGTTGAAGACACTCGGGCAGGCTTGTCGTTCCAGAAGCAACCCAAACCTCTGGCCGCATAAACAGTTTCGTTTAGTGCCGGCAGATGCACCACGCCAAGAAGAGGCTCTGCTTCGACTTCAAGTCCGATCATCACGCCGTAAAACGGCACGCCATGAACGAAGGCATATGTGCCATCGATCGGATCTAAAATCCACCGGCGCCGGGAAGAGCCCGGCTTCTCGCCTTCCTCTTCACCCAGGATCGCATCCTCTGGAAAGACTTGTTCGATCGAGTTGCGTAAGTGTCTTTCACCTTCCCGATCCGCGACTGTCACAAACGAGTTGTCAGCCTTTCGCTCAGGGGTAAACGTTCCCCTGAAGTAATGGTTGACGATCGCTCCCGCTTCTCGCGCCAGGGCAAGAGAAAAACTTAAAAGCCGCTGGAGTTCTGAGCTATCGATCGTCATTTGCGTTTTGCTTTCTTTCTTGCGGCCAGCTCATCGGTCACTTGCTCCAGACTCAGCCCACGCTCCACCAGCAGCACAATCAGGTGGTAAAGCAAATCAGCCGTTTCCCGGGCCAGGGCGCCGGAATCTTCATTTTTTGCCGCGATAATGGTCTCCGCGGATTCTTCGCCAACTTTTTTCAGAATTTTGTCCAGACCCTGATCAAACAAATAAGTGCTGTAAGAGCCGGCGGGTCTTTCGTGTTTCCGCGATTGGACCAGCCTGTATAGATCGCCGACCACGTCACCCAAATCTACTTGATCTTTCCGGTTGCCGCTCACTGGTGCATCCTGGACTTCGTTGTGAAAGCAGGATTGCGCGCCGGTGTGACAGGCAGGGCCTTCGGGTACGACCAGGATCCGAATCGCATCGTGGTCACAATCGATGGCTACATCAATGACGCGTTGTTTGTTGCCTGAAGTCGCGCCCTTGTGCCACAGACTAGACCGCGAACGAGACCAGAACCAGGTTTCGTTCGTCGCGATCGTGCGCTTGAGACTCTCCGCGTTCATGTACGCCAGCGTTAACACCTGCAGCGTGCTTGCGTCCTGAACTATTGCGGGCACAAGGCCCTGCTCGTCAAACTTTATGTCCGCGATAGCTATCTTCATCTCACGGTCACTCCTCGTTCACGCAGGTAATTCTTCACGTCCGCCATCTGGTATTCCCCTGAGTGAAAAAGCGATGCTGCCAGCACCGCACTTGCTCCGCCCTCCGTTAGTGCTTCGTAAAAGTGCGCGAGAGTTCCCGCGCCGCCGGAAGCGATCACGGGAATACGCACAGCGGAGCTGATGGCCCGCGTGAGCTCCAGGTCGTATCCATTGCGGGTGCCATCGCAGTCCATGCTGGTGAGAAGTATTTCTCCCGCTCCCAGACGTTCTGCCTCAACCGCCCACTCGAGCGCGTCCAAAGCCGCAGGCGTGCGCCCACCGTAGGTGAAAACTTCCCAACCTTCACTCGCGTCGCTCGCGTTGCGCCGCCGTGCATCAATTGACAGAACCATGCATTGTGATCCGAAAACCTCCGCGCCTTCGCTGATTAACCTGGGCTGCTCAATCGCGGCAGTGTTAAGAGAAACCTTGTCGGCCCCTGAGCGAAGCACCGCGCGAATGTCTTCCAGCGATCGCAATCCGCCGCCGACCGTGAAAGGAATGAAGACTTCGTCAGCCACCCGCCTGACAATTGCCGCAACGATTCCTCGCTTGTCGGACGACGCGGTGATATCGAGGAAAGTCAGCTCGTCCGCGCCCTCGTCATCGTAACGTTTTGCCTGTTCGATCGGATCACCCGCATCAACAAGCGAGACGAAACGGATGCCCTTGACCACGCGGCCATCTTTAACGTCGAGACAGGGAATGATTCTTTTCGCTAACATAGAGTGATGCGCACCGGAAAAACTTCGAATTCATTTTTCATTTCTCATTTTTCATTTCTCATTTTTCATTGGTCCACGAGTAATGAATTCCGGCGATGGCAAATGAAAGAGGTCAAATGAGAAATGGAAAATCAGTTGGCTTCTGACCTCAAATGGAAAATCAGTTCCTCTCTGCATCGTCAATTTGCTCCTCCAGCAAAATTAGCAAGCAGACGAAGGCCTGTCGCCTGGCTCTTCTCAGGATGAAATTGCACCCCCGAAACATTTTCGTACGCCACAACGGACGCATACTCGACGCCGTAGTCAGTCTCGCCCATCACAACGCTGTCATTGGATGGCTCACAATAGAAGGAATGGACGAAATAGAAGAATCCTCCATCCATTATTCCGTCAAACAATGGATGCGCAAACCGCTGTCGGATCTGGTTCCATCCGACCTGCGGCACAACCAGATCATCTGAGAAGCGTCGCACGCGTCCAGGCAACAGACCCAGGCCTCGCGTGGTTCCAAACTCTTCCGACTCTTCAAAGAGCATCTGCATGCCAACGCACACGCCGAGCAGAGGAGTTCCCTGGGCAACACGCTCGCATACAAGTCGATCAAAGCCGCGTTCGGTCAACGCCTTCATGCAGGCGCCGAAGGCTCCGACTCCCGGCAGCACGAGACGCTCTGCCGTACGCAGGATGTTCTCGTCAGAACTTACAACTGCGTCGCAGCCCATCGCGGCAAAAGCCTTTTCCACCGAGCGCAGATTTCCCACTCCATAATCGATGATCGCCACATCCGCCGGTTTTGCCACGATGACTACAGGGCTCCTTTCGTGCTCAATACACCCGTGATGCGCGAATCGCGGTTTACGGCTTGCCGCAATGCACGCGTGGTCGCTTTGAACGTCCCCTCGAGAATGTGGTGCGTATTGCGACCACGAAGGCAATCTATATGGAGATTGAAGCGCGCCGTCTCAGCCAGTGAGCGCCAGAAATGTTCCGCCAGCTCAACCGAGAAGTTTCCGATCTTCTGCCTGCGCGTCTGGACTTCGTAGACCAGATAGAAACGCCCCGACAGGTCAATCACCGAACGACACAGAGCTTCATCCATCGGCACTACGGCTTCGCCATAGCGGGCGATGCCCGCTTTGTCGCCCAGCGCCTGCGTCAACGCCTGCCCGAGAGTGATTGCAATGTCCTCCACTGAATGGTGATCGTCAATCTCGAGGTCGCCTTTGCATTCGACTTCAAGATTGAACAAGCCGTGACGAGCAAACAGATCCAGCATGTGATCGAGAAACGGCAAGCCGGTGCTGACCTGTGACTGTCCCTTGCCGTCGAGATTAAGGACGACACGCACGTCCGTCTCTTTGGTTTTGCGGTGGACCTCAGCAATCCGTTGCTGTGGAGTTACCTTATTCTTCATCATCTTGTTAGCCCTGAATTTCTCGAAGTCCCTCCAGTAATAAATCGTTCTCTTCGGGCGTTCCAACACTCACACGAAAACAATCACTTAGCATTGGATAGCCGCTGACATCTCGGATCAAAATGTCCCTCTTCAGTAGTTCAGCAAAAACCCGCCTCGGGCCCTGGTTCGAGCGCACCACCATAAAATTCGCCTGTGACTGAACTGGAACCAGTCCCGGAATAGCTGCTAACTCAAAATACAAGCGATCACGCTCGGCGCAGATGGACTCGACCAGGGGCCGCAGCTTCGCCGCGAACATCTCGATTCCAACCTCGGCGGCAATATGGGAAAGGGCGTTGAGGTTATAAGGCAACACCGCCTTCGCGATTTCCCGCACCAACTCGGGCGACGCCAGAAGATAACCGACACGCAACGCGGCCATGGCCATTGCCTTGGAGAACGTGCGCAGGACGATCAGGTTTTCGTGATCGCCGAGAAGCGGAACGGCGGAATGACGTGCAAACTCGTGGTACGCCTCATCGACTACGATCAAGCCACGATGCTCTTTCAACAAGCCAGCCAACTCTTCATCGCTAATCACGCAGCCGGTAGGATTATTCGGCGAACAAATGATCGTGACATCCGGTTGCTTTTCCTTAATCTCTTTAAGCAACGCTGCCACATCAAACTGAAGATCACCGCTGAGCGGAACACTCACGACTTCACCGCCCAGGACCGTCGTGATCTGCCGGTAGAGTGCAAAGGTAGGCTCGGTAATGAGAACGCGCTTCCCTTCCCCAATGGTCACCATCAAGAGCGCCTGAATCAATTCGTTTGAACCGTTGCCCGCGATAATTCCATCCGGCTGCCAGCCGCTAAACTCGGCTAAGCGCTCGTGCAATCGCTGGGGCCTAAAATCCGGATAGCGGGACCAGGCGCGATCGTTCATGCGGTTCAGAGTCTCTTGCTTGATTTCCGCCGGCGCATCCCACGGGCTCTCGTTCTGGTTGAGCTTCACCGATGCGCGCTGCGGGCCAAGCGTGTATGGGCGCAGAGCGAGTACCGAATCTTTGATTGAGTTGGAGGTGCTCACGATTGATTGGGCTCCAGTCTGATCAGGGCCGAGCGCGCGTGTGCTTCCAGACCTTCCGCCGCCGCCAGGGCCGCAATCGTCCCGGCCGAACGCTTGATAGCTGGTTTCGAGTAACGCAGGAGGCTCGTGCGTTTGACGAAGTCATAAACGCCCAACGGCGACGAGAAGCGCGCTGCACCACCGGTAGGTAAGACGTGATTCGGTCCGGCAATATAGTCGCCCACGGCTTCGGGCGTGTACGCACCGAAAAAGATCGCTCCCACCTCGCGAATCTGCGCTGCCACACCTTCATTGTCGGCCGTCATAAGCTCAAGATGTTCCGGCGCCAACTCGTTTGCAATCGCACAGGCTTGGTCCAGGCTGGCGACCAAAACAATCGCGCCATAGCGCGCCAATGATCGCTCAACAGTTGCTCGGCGTGACAGGGACGCTGACTGGCGTGTCACCTCCGCAGCCGCTTCGCGCGCCAGGTCTTCGCTGGTGGTCAGGAGAATCGCTGAGGCATCTTCGGCATGTTCCGCCTGTGCCAGTAGATCTGCCGCAATAAAATCCGCTCGCGCCGAATCATCCGCGATAATCACGACCTCGCTTGGTCCCGCAATCGAGTCGATGCCGACCGCCCCAAAAACGAGTTTCTTCGCCGCGGCGACGTACTTGTTTCCCGGCCCGGTGATTTTGTCCACGCGCGGCACGGTTTCGGTCCCGTATGCCAGAGCAGCAATCGCCTGTGCTCCGCCCACGGCGTAGACTTCAGTAATATTCAGTTCGACCAGGGCTACGGCGACGGCAGGATTTTCAGCCAGCGTGCGCGGCGGAGTTGTCACCAGGATGCGCCGAACGCCGGCGACCTGCGCGGGCACTACGTTCATCACCACCGATGACGGGTAGGCGGCCGTTCCGCCCGGCACATAGAGACCGGCTCGTTCAATCGGAGTAATTCGCTGTCCCAAAATCACCCCTTCAGCCGGAGTTATTTCCCAGGACTCTTCGCGTTGGTGTTCGTGAAAAACGCGGACGTTTCGTATGGCTTCGCGCAAAGACTCGAGCACAAAGGAATCGACTCTCCGCGCAGACCGATGGAGGGTGTCTTCCGGAACGCGCAATTCAGTCGCTTGCTGTTGCACCCCATCAAAACGCGCTGTGTAATCGATCAGCGCCGCGTCGCCGCGTCTGCGCACGTCTCGAATAATCGCCGCCACCTCACTTACGAGAGCGTCGTCGAGAGCGACGTTGCGATCGCGGATCGCCTGCAACCTGACTGCAAGCCGGTCTCTTTCATGACTGCGAATGATTTCGATCACGCCGAAACTCCTTCGACCATCGTCGATCTTGCCGGTAAAGGTATTTGTGAGGTTCTGTACCTCATCCAGGCCATCGCGCTCGTTGTCCTCAGAAATAGATTTGAGATCTCAGATCTCAGATCTGAGATTTGAAATGAGCCGCGCGATTGATTTCGCTTTCAATTGATAGCTGGCGCGGTTAACCACCAGCCGTCCGGTTGACTCATCGATGACTTCAATTTCCTTAAGGCCGTTTTCACGAAGCGTCCTGCCTGATTGCACGAGGTCCACGATGCAGTCGGCCAGGCCCAACCCCGGGGCAAGCTCCACTGAACCGGAAAGTTCGATGATCTCCACCGGCCGCCCGCGAGCGCCGAAATGCGCGGCGGCAATGCGCGGGTATTTTGTCGCCACTCTCAACATGCCGAGATCGTTCAACGACACTCCGGTTCGCGCGGCAACCACGATGCGGCAACGACCAATCTCGAGAGTTAACGGCTGAAGTAGATCGGTCCCGGATTCAAGCAGAACGTCGCGGCCAACTACGCCACAGTCTGCTATGCCGTACTCCACATAAACAGGCACATCGGCCGGCTTCACGAAGATAAAGCGGTACCGGCCTGATTCATCCTCTACGGCCAACCGTCGCGACGAGAGATCCTGGCTCGACACCCCCGCGCCGGCTCCCGCCAACAGAGCTAACGCTTCGTCTTGCAATCTTCCTTTAGCTAACGCAATGGTCAATTCCCGCACTGTTTCACCTCACTAACTTATCCATTGGCTTTTTCCGCAAGGCTTAGCGCCACTCGCTCACCTTTAGCGCGCCGCTCCAGGGCCCTGAGAAAAAGCGCAGACGGACTTCCCGACGAATCCTCAAAACTATCGTCGGCCGCTAGCTCCAGTTTTTCAGGTTGGGGTCTGCACGCCGCAGGCAAATCGTCTGCGCGCATACGTAGCACGTCAGTTAACGCATCAAGGTCCACCACGAAGCCCACCGCGGGCTCTGCCTTCCCAAAGCTGGCCGTCAGACCGTCGTAACGACCGCCACTGCCTACCCGGTATCCCGCGCCATTGACGTAAACCTTGAACGTTAGGCCGGTGTAGTAATCGAGTCGTGCCACATCGCCAAGGTCGATCTCGAAACAATCTGTCAGGCCCAGCGAATCAATGACATTCCACAGACTTCCAAGCCGATCCAATGCGGCGCAGGATTGCTCGTTTGAAATTACACTACGAGCCAGATCCAGGCTTTCGCGCTTGCCTGATAATTGCATCAGTTGAGCGAAGGCCTGAGCTTGCCCTGTCGAGGTATAAGGTTTAAGAAAGCGCTCCAGGTCAACCGCATTGCGGACATCAATCAGCTGCCGCATCTCCTCACGCGAGGTTGGATCCAGCCTCAGGCGTTCGGCAACACCATTGAAGATGCCGACATCGTTCAGCGTAATAGCGTAGTTGCCGTCAAGGTCCAGGCGGCGCAGGAATTCTGACGCGATCGCGAGGACCTCGAGATCAGCAACACGCGTATTCGCGCCGATGAGTTCACACCCCATCTGCGTTGACTCTCTGCGCCACTCGGCATGCGACTGTGGTTGTTGACGAAAAACGGGCGCGGCATAACAGAGACGCAGCGGACGTTCTCGGTCGGCAAAAAGAGTGGCCGCCGCTCGAGCAGCCGCCGACGTCACATCGGGCCTCAGGGCGAGGAGCCGTCCATCAGTGTCCGTAAAGCGAAAAGCGCGATGGGCCTCGGCCCTGCCCATGCCATGCTCAAAAAGGGAGTAGTAATCGACGGTGGGCGTCGTGATCTCTTCATAAGACCAGCCGTCAAATATAATCATCCCGGTCTCTTCGACAGTGCGACGCAGGCGCGCCTCCCGGCCAAAGTAGTACCGCATCCCGGCGGGAATTCTGGAGAGTGACTCAGTCTGTTCCATGTTTAGCTCTCTGCGTAGGACAGACATTCCTGTCTGTCACTTGAGTCGAAGTTATCCAAATCAAGAAAGGTCAGATTTTCCATATGTCATTTCTCAATTCTCATTTGTCATCGTTCTCCAAGCGTGATGAATGCCAACGATTGCGAAATGAGAAATGACAAATGACATATGGAAAATCTCGGTATTTCGGACAGACATTCCGGTTTGTCCTCCCGAACAAGCGACAGGCAGGAGGCCTGTCCTACCAAAAGAAAGACCCGCCGCCTGACTTTGGGTCATGGCAGCGGGTCCTTAAAAGTTCCCGGTTGTGAGCTTCTCGTTACTCCAGCTTTTTCCCCACAACCAACGCGCTGCCTCGATGCCAATGATGGTTGGCATGATGGTGGGCGCCGTGGTGGTTGTGTGTGCTGCTGAACCTCATAACGTTATTCGTCGATTCTCACGTGAAATGTTCTTATACCCGACCCTCTCCCGTCATGTCAATGAGATTGGTCTTAGAGGATACCTAATTTGAAGAGGGGGCCCTAATTTGAACCGACGGCTGAACAAGGAAAGGATCCACGAAATCACACTAAGAAATACGAACTTTTTGGGGGCATTTCGTGTGATTTAGTGGATCGTCCTCACAAGTTGGCCAACACGCCCCTGATGCGCTCGACGCCCGCCTCCAATTTCTCCATTGAAGTAGCGTAAGAAAGCCGCAGGTAGCCTGGAGCGCCGAACGCATCGCCGGGCGTAACCGCCACATGAGCCTCTTCGAGGAGACGCGTGGTGAGCTCTTCCGAAGTCAGGCCCGTTCGCTTCAGACTGGGGAAAGCATAAAAAGCTCCTTCCGGCGTGGCGCAAGTCACGCCCGGCAGATCATTCAACGCCGGAACCAGCCAGTCGCGCCGCTCGCTGTAGGCTTTCAACATTTCCGCGACTGAGTCCTGGGGCCCGGTCAACGCTTCAATCGCCGCTTGCTGTGAAATCGAGGTCGGGTTTGATGTCGAATGGCTTTGCACACAAGTCATCGCCTTGATCCACTCGCGTGGTCCCAGCGCGTAGCCAATCCGCCAACCGGTCATCGCGTATGTCTTGGAAAGAGAGCCGGCGACAAGGACGCGACGGCGCAGCGCCTCGGGAAGTTGGGTCGCGGAAAAAGGCCGCAGAGGTTCGTAAACAAACTGGCAGTAGCATTCATCAGAGATCACCCACAGCCCGCGGCTGACGGCAAGCGCAACAATCTTTTCGAATTCCTCGGGCGGCACGACGAGCCCGGAAGGATTCGACGGCGAGTTGATGAGCAACAGTTTCGAGCGGACGGTGAGCACGCGCTCGATCGCCCCGGCAGTAAGCCGGAAGCCTTGATCTTCGGTCTCAACCCAGACGGCGCGCCCACCGGCAAATGTCACCGCTTCCGGGAACGTCACCCAGTAAGGCTTGGGCACCAGTACGTCATCTCCCGGTTCGATGAGCGTAGCAATGGCGTTGAAGATGACCTGCTTTGCGCCGGCAGCGGCGAGCACTTCCGCGGGTTGGTAGCGCACAGCGAAATCCGTGGCGAAGCGCTCGCAGATCGCCTGTTTCAAATTCGGCGTTCCCGCCGCCGCTGTATATTTTGTGTGCCCAGTCTCTATCGCCTCGGCAGCGGCGCGCCGAATGTTCTCCGGGGTTGGGAAGTCGGGCTCGCCGGCGCCCAGATCAATCACATCGGCTCCCGCACGACGCAGTTGATCGGCCAAAGCCGACACAGCCATGGTCCTGGACATGGACATTTCGGCGACGCGGGCGGCGAGAGGGAAAATGTCACCATCTGAGACCGGTGCCGCGCCAACCGCCGTTGTCGTCATAACTTCAACACTCATTAATTCACTCCTCAGCTATTTAATTGTAAACGCGTCTCGTCTACGCTAGACCGTAATTGATCCTATTGCCGTCGCTCATCACCTTCAGAGCACAAGCTTTAGCTGGTGTGCCTCGACCACCAGCAACCTAAAAGGTTGGTCTAAACTGCTCGCTTCACACGAACCGCTTATGATTTCGCGACTGTCGCTTTCCAACCCACGCGGTCGACCTCGAGCAGACGCACAGTCGCCGGCATGCCCTCTCTGCGAAAGCTATTCGCAATTGCTTCACCGATCTCCGGCAAACGATCACGGGCCAAAGCGATAACGCTGGGCCCTGAACCGCTCAAGGCTACCCCAACCAGACCCGGCTGGGGTTTCGTCGCAAGAGCTTGAGCAAGACCCGGCACCAGTGACTGTCGGTATGCCTGGTGCATTCGATCCTGCATTGCTTCCCACATTAGATCGTAAGCACCGGTCTCCACCGCGGCACCGAACAGGGCAACCCGTTGCAGGTTATGCACGGCATCGTCACGCTCAATTGTGGCTGGCAGATTACTCCGCGTTTCCGCCGTCCTCGAGATCGCATCAGGCGAGACCACAATTACTTTTAGATCCTGCGGCCAGGTCCTTTTGACAGCAAGCACATTTCCATCGGCTTTCACGCAACTGACAACCCAACCTCCGTAGTAGGCCGCCGCCACGTTGTCCGCATGGCCTTCCATCTCCAATGCGTAACCAAGCACGGTCTGAGGCGAAAGCTCCTGATCACAAATCAAAGAACTGAGCGTGAGGCCGGCAACGATCGCGGCGGCGCTGCTGCCAAGCCCGCGCCCCAGCGGCAACTCGTTGTGTACGTCGAGCCGCACCGGGGGGAGGGTCCAGCCCTCACGCTCGGCAGCAAAACTCATGGCCCGGAAGATTAGATTGTCTTCTTTCGGAGACAGGAGCCCGCTGGTGCTGCCCTCGCCGCTGCTGGTCACGCGGCATATCGCGCTCGCCTTCGGTACGACTCTCGCGCTGACCGTCAGATAGAGTTGCAATGCGAGACTGAAGGAGTCGAACCCCGCGCCGAGATTGGAAGTTGAGGCGGGCACTCGCACCGAAAACGAGCGCTCCGATTTGGCACTCTCCTCCGCGCCGTCTTCTATGATATCGACCGCTCCGCTTTCCAAAGTCATCCTCTCATCTGTTCTCGTTAAGGACGATCCACTAAATCACACGAAATAACACTAAGAAGTTTCTGTGGTTCTAAGTGTGATCGTGGATCGTTCGCCTGGCCTCAGTCGCTGGTTGGAATCAGGATAGGACTCTTCACCCGAGTGTCTGCTATGACCGACCCGAGTACTCCTGTTCATGCCGCCGAAGGCGCTCGAGGATTGCGGTCCTGGTGGCTTTCACGCGCGCGGGCGGATTGCTGTAAGTGCCGGCGAGCCGGCGCTCTTCTTTGTTTTTGTCCGGCGCGCGGTCAGGAGTGTAGAGCTTTTCCAGGTGATAATTGATCGCATACTCCGTGTCCTTCAGGATATGCCCAGTCAACACCGCGACAACGTCCGTCTCCGATCCAATATCCCCACTCGCGACCAACCGCTTGATACCCGCAACAGTGGTTGCCGAAGCAGGCTCGCATCCCACTCCGTCCCGTCCTATGATCGCTTTCGCGTCCGCGATCTCTTGCTCGCTAACACTAAGCACTCTTCCGCCCGTCTCGAGCACTACCTGCAGAGCCTTCTTCCAGGACACAGGCGCGCCAATCTTTATCGCTGTCGCCAGGGTTTGTGGGCGTTCGATGGGCCTTAGCATATCCGACTCGGACCCAAATAAACTCGCAAAAGGCGCCGCGCCTTCTGCCTGCACCACGCTCAGCCGCGGCACGCGATCAATCAGCCGCAGCTCCTTTAGTTCTCTAAAGCCCTTGCCAAGCGCTGAACTGTTACCCAGATTGCCGCCGGGCACAACCACGTGATCGGGTACACGCCACTCACGCTGGTGCAACAACTCAGCGGCCACCGTCTTCTGCCCCTCGATGCGAAACGGATTGATGGAATTGACCAGGTAGATTGATTCATCTTCGGCAAGCTCGCGTATCACTCGCATCGCATCATCAAAGTTTCCGTCCAGTTCCAACACTGCCGCTCCGTAATCCAAACTCTGGGCCATCTTGGCTTGGCTGATCTGACCGCGCGGCACGAGGATGGCGCACTGTAGTTTGGCGCGAGCGGCATATGCAGCCAGGCTTGCCGCTGTGTTGCCTGTGCTGGCGCAAACCACCGTCCGCGCTCCCAGGACGAGGGCCTGCGTGACGGCAGTCGTCATGCCCGTGTCTTTGAAAGAGCCGGTCGGGTTACAACCCTGGTGTTTGAGCGTCAGTCTGTCCAGTCCACAGTAAGCGGCAGAAACTGGAGCATCGTAAAGCGGCGTGTTGCCTTCAGCGAGGGTAACGATCGGTGCATCAGCAGCGAAAGGCAACAACTCACGGTAACGCCAGACACCGCTTCGGTCGCCTGGATCGAATGACGCAAGTCGGCTGGTCCATACAGCTCGCAACTCTTCCGGATCTGTATCCGTGGAAGTATCGAGCGCGATCGCCAACAGCCCGCCACAACTCGGGCAAACATAAAGCCTCTCATTGAGCTCGAAGCGCGCGCCGCAAACGGGATCGATGCAACGTTGCTCCGCGCGTTCCAGCGCTATTCGTCGATGGTTCTCGGTTTCAATCATACGCTTGCCAATGCGCTTTCACTCTCGATCGACTCGAAACGAGAAGCACGCCTTTCCAGACCAAATTCGCTGTGTAAAGCCTGGACGACTTCGCGCATGACGGCCGCCGCAACAACCAACGAAACGTTGTATTCTGAAGAACCCTGCGCAATGGCGATGATGTTGATTCCGCGACGACCCAGGGCACTGAAGGCGCGCCCGGCGATCCCGGGCGTGCCTCGCATTCTCTCGCCAACCACCGCGACGATGGCAACGTCCGCGTTCATCGTGATGTGTTCCACCTCTTTGTGCGCCAGGTCGGACGCGAACGCGGCGCGCAGCTCTGCCACCGTCCCGGCGGCGTCTCCCGAATCAATGATAAAGCAGATGTCGTTTCCCGATGATGACTGGGAAATAAGCAGGACGTTGGCTTGAGCGCTGGCAGCGGCGGTGAAGGTTTTGGCGGCGACGCCGGGCAAGCCGACAATACCTCGCCCTCCGACCGTAATCAGAGTCACGTTGCTCATCGCCGTGATCGCTTTTACCCCTCGCCTGGTCGGATGGCCGGTGGCCGTAATCTTGGTGCCATTTCGCTCCGGCAAAAAGCTGTTGCGAATCCACACCGGAATGCCTGCCTCCGAGACCGGCCGCAGCGTTTTCGGGTGCAGAACTTTCGCGCCGAAGTAAGCCAGCTCGGCCGCTTCGTTGTAAGAGATTTCCTGGAGCGTGCGCGCTTCAGGCACCAGCCGCGGGTCGGCTGTCAACACGCCGTCAACATCTGTCCAGATAACGATCTGTTTCGCTTCGAGCGCCGCTCCCAGGATCGTCGCGGAATAGTCCGACCCGCCGCGACCCAATGTCGTCAGCTTTCCCTCCACCGTCGCGCCGATGAAACCGGTCACGACCGGCACTGACCGTTCAGCCAGCAAGGGAGCCAACCTCGCAGTAGCGCGGGCGCGTGTTTCCGCTATCAACGGCTCAGCCCCGCCAGAATGGTTGTCGGTAACGATCAGCTCAGTCGCTTCAACTGCTGCGGCATTGAGTCCTGATTCACGTAGCACACTCGCCAGTAACCGCGCCGAGAGCCTTTCACCCGCGCTTGAAATAGCATCGAGCGTGCGCGGGGTGAGTTCGCGCAAGAGGGCCGTGCCGCGGCAAAGGCTAGTCACCTCTTCGATGATCTCCTTCAATTCGGCCGCCAGTTGCGCGCGTTTGTCTCCATCGCCGACCAGAATCTTAATCGCTTCCTGATGTTGCTTGCAGAGTGTCTCGGTCACGTCCCCGGCTGCGCGCATGTCACCGGATGTCGAGGCTTGAGCGGCTTCAATGAGACGATTGGTCACGCCGCCCATCGCCGAGACGACCACTACTACCGGGCCCTCGCTCGCCGCACGCGCGACGATGTCTGCCGCGCGGCGAATACATTCGGCGTTACCGACGGACGTGCCGCCGAATTTCATCACCTGGAGGTTTTCTTTCATCAGCTAATTGCTTCTTTAAACGAATCATTCGTGCTCGATCCGGAGTCGTTGTCTTGCTCAGCGAAAATAGGCGCCACTTTGTCGCGGGCCAGTTTGTACTCCACCGAATCGACCAGTGCGCGCCAGCTCGCCTCGACAATATTCGCCGACACACCAACTGTGCCCCACTGTGCGTTGGTGTCGCCGGAACAGATCAGCACCCGCACCAGACTCGCCGATCCTGACAGATTGCTGGTGATGACGCGCACCTTGTAATCAACCAGGTGCATCTCCGCGAGCGACGGATAAAACGTTTGCAAGGCGCAGCGCAAGGCGTTATCCAGCGCATTGACAGGCCCGTTACCGCTGGCCGCCGTGTGTTCGACGCGGTTGCCCACTTTGACCTTTACCGTCGCTTCGCTCATCGGCATCAGGGCCCCGCGATGTTCGTCAATGACGCGGAAGCCAAGCAACTCGAAGTACGGTAGATGCGTTCCCCGCACCTTAGACACCAGGAGCTCGAAACTCGCCTCCGCTGCTTCAAACTCGTACCCATTGTGCTCCAGCCGCTTCAACTCGTCGAGCACAGGTTGTTCATCCTTTAGTTCAACTCCCAGTTCTCGCGCCTTGGCCAGCAGATTCGCCCGCCCCGCAAGATCAGAGACCAGAATGCGCCGCCGGTTGCCGACTGTTTCAGGCGCGATGTGTTCGTAAGTCGCGGGGTTGCGTTCGACAGCCGACACGTGGACGCCACCTTTATGCGCGAACGCACTGTCGCCCACGAAAGCCGCACGCGAATCGAGCGAGAGGTTGGCGATCTCGCTGACGAAGCGCGATGTCTCCCGCAGTCTCTTCAACCGCTCGGGGCCCAGCACAACGCGACCAAGTTTCAACTCCAGATTGGGAATTACGGCGCAGAGGTTGGCGTTGCCGCAACGCTCGCCGTAGCCGTTAATGGTTCCTTGCACGTGCACCGCGCCGGCGGAAACGGCGGACAACGTATTGGCAACTGCCAGTTCACCATCGTTGTGGCAATGTATCCCCAGCGGCACATCTATCCGCTCTATCACTTCGCGCGTCACGCGCGCGACTGTCTCCGGCAGACTGCCGCCGTTGGTGTCACACAGCACGATGCGATGGGGCCCACCGGCGGCAGCAGCGCGCAAAGTAGCCAGCGCATACTCAGGATCTGTTTTGTAGCCGTCAAAGAAGTGCTCCGCGTCATAAATCAAACAAGCCACGCGGGCTGACAGATAGCGCACCGTGTCTTCTATGATCTCCAGGTTCTCTTTGGGATTTAGACGCAGCGCGTCTATCACATGCAGCAGCCATGACTTGCCGAAGATCGTAACCACAGGTGTTTCGGCTTTGAGCAGCGATTGAATGCTGGGATCGTCGCCGCAGGTGCGCGTATGACGGCGGGTCGAGCCGAAGGCGGCAACGCGTGCGTGCGTCAACTTTAGCCCGCGAGCGCGCTCGAAGAAAGCCATATCGCGCGGATTCGATCCCGGCCACCCGCCTTCAATGAAGTCCATTCCAAACGAGTCGAGTTGTTCGGCGACGCGACACTTATCTTCAACAGAAAAGTTGACGCCTTCGCCTTGCGACCCGTCGCGTAAGGTTGTGTCGTAGATTTCTATTCGGTCAGTCATAAGGTCTGTCGTCAAATCCTCGGCCAAACAAATCAACATTCCGGCGGACAGCCCGCAAACGAACAGTTTTCGTTACAGGGCCTTCGTTTAGCGGCTCTGCCGCGTAACTTAGTCAAGACAACGCCCCCATCTTATCGTTTACCGCTTCGCCATCAGTCACCGCGCCGAAGCTACTACTCGATACAAGTCTGGAATACTTTGCCAGCACTCCACGTGTGTATCGCTGCGCACGCGGGCGCCAGGCCGCATGACGGCGTTGCAACTCTTCCGCGGAGATATTGAGTTGCAGCAACCGCGCCTCGGCATCAATGGTTATCGAGTCTCCTTCTTCAACGAGGGCAATCGCACCACCCACCGCAGCCTCCGGTGCGACGTGTCCGACCACCAGGCCAAAGGTGCCGCCTGAGAATCGTCCATCGGTGATTAGTGCGACCGAATCGCCCAGTCCCGCGCCGATGATGGCAGAAGTCGGCGCGAGCATCTCGCGCATTCCCGGACCGCCACGCGGCCCTTCATAACGAATCACCAACACAGCGCCCGCTTTGATTTCTCCTGATAAGATCGCTTTTAGGCAGCTTTCCTCAGAATCGAATACTCGCGCCGGGCCGGTGAATCTGGGATCTTTCACGCCGCTAATTTTCGCCACGGCTCCTTCAGTTGCGAGATTGCCCTTAAGTATCGCCAGGTGCCCTTGGCGATAAAGCGGTTTGGACCATTGGTGAATTACGTCCTGATTAGTGCGCGGCTCAGCAGGAACCCCCTCGAGTACCTCAGCTATCGTCCGGCCCGTGATAGTGAGTTCGTCACCGTGCAGTCTGTCGTGCGCCAACAACATCTTCATCACTTGCGGGATGCCTCCGGCCTGATGCAGGTCGGTGGCTACGTAACGGCCCGATGGTTTCAGATCGCAGAGCACCGGCACTCGCTGTCGAATCTCCTCGAAGTCATCGATGGTCAAGGGCACACCTGCCGCATGCGCAATTGCCAGCAGGTGCAACACCGCATTTGTAGAACCCCCAACTGCCATCACAACTGCAATCGCGTTCTCAAAAGCTTTTCTGGTGAGAATGTCGCGCGGCAGGATTTGCTTTTCAATGGCGGCGGCCAAAACACCAGCCGATTCCGCGGCGCTGTCGGCCTTTTCCTGGTCCTCGGCTGCCATCGTCGAAGAGAAAGGCAGGCTCAGGCCCATCGCTTCAATCGCCGCTGACATTGTGTTGGCCGTAAACATTCCGCCACAGGAACCGGCGCCCGGGCAGGCGCGTCGCTCAACCTCAAGCAGCTCAGCCACACCGATGCGCTGCGCCGAGTATTGCCCGACAGCTTCGAAGGCGCTCACTATCGTCAGATCTCGCCCATCGTAGTGGCCCGGTTTGATCGTGCCTCCATAAACGAAGATTGATGGAATATTCATCCGCCCTATCGCGATCATGGCTCCCGGCATGTTTTTGTCGCAGCCGCCTACGGCCAGCAAACCGTCAACGCTCTGCGCCTGGCATACTGTTTCAATCGAGTCGGCAATAACCTCGCGAGAGACAAGGCTGTATTTCATTCCCTCCGTGCCCATCGAGATGCCATCGCTGACAGTGATCGTGCCAAAAACCTGCGGCATCGTCCCGGCAGCGCGAAGGGATCGAATGGCGCGGTCGGCCAGATCGTTCAAACCTATGTTGCAGGGTGTAATAGTACTGTAGCCATTCGCCACGCCGACGATCGGTTTTTCAAAGTCTCCATCACCGAAACCCACCGCTCGCAGCATGGCGCGATTGGGGGAACGCTCGGCTCCTGAGGTAATCAAACTGCTTCGATGGTTATCGCTCACTTTAGTATTTCAAACGGCTTGTGCGAATATCGAACCTGTCGTTTTTATTGACCACTAGTCTTTAACTTTGCGGCCCAGCGCCATCGCCCGTTGATAGGCAGCCCAAACTGCTTTCGATAAAACTGTGCGCAACCCGCCCTTCTCCATTTGATAGATTGCCTCGGCCGATGTGCCACCCGGTGAAGTAACCATGTTGCGCAACTCTGCCGGATGCTTGCGCGATTCCCGGGCAAAGAGCACGCTGCCCAGCATCGTTTGCAAAACAAGTTCTTCCGCGACGTGCCGCGAGAAACCCATGTGCACGCCGGCATCGATCAACGCCTCCATTACCAGGAACGTGTAGGTCGGCCCGGTCGCCGAAAGGGCCGTCGCCATATCAATCATCCACTCTTCCTCGACGTTCATCTCGCGTCCCAGCGCGCCGAAAATCGCATGAATCTGCGCTTGCTGCGCTTCACTAACTTCAGGTGTCGCTGTCCAAACCGTCATCCCTTCACCAATCTGCGCGGGAGTGTTAGGCATGGCCCGGACTATCGCTCGATGTTGCAGACCGTCAGCGAGCGTTTCTACCGGCGCGCCCGCGACTATGGAAATCACCAGGTGGTCCAGTTTGACCGCCTCTTTTAGATCGCGGAGTACAACGCCAAGGCGTTGTGGCTTGACAGTCAAAACAACGATTGAGGAAGTTGCCTCGACCGCGTCGCGATTGTGCTCGAAGAGACGGATACCATACTTTCCCTCGAGTTCTTCGCGCCGCTCTACGCGTGGATGACTGGCTACAACCTGCTCGGGCTTCACCAGTTTCTTGCCAAGCAGACCCGCGATAATCGCTTCGGCCATCACACCACAGCCAATGAACGAGAGCTTGGCTCCATTTAGGGCGTCAGACTGGATCATTTTCCATTTCTCATTTTTCATTGAAGACGCTTCGGCTTTTCTTTCGGAGACTGTTTACAATTCTGGTCTCACTTCAGCGATGGCAATGGTCTTTTCAACGTTGGAAATGTCTTCCCTCCGGCGATGACAAATGAAAAATGCCAAATGAGAAATGGAAAATCGATGTAGGCCGTAGTTCCCTCATTTGATCCTGCGATGCTTGAAAGTCCGCTCCCCGTCCACATAGCTGGCCACAATATGACCCTCGCCAATCACCTTGTACTTATAAGTGGTGAGCCCGGCGAGGCCCACCGGCCCACGGGCGTGAAGTTTGCTCGTGCTGATCCCCAGTTCCGCGCCAAAGCCATAACGGAAGCCGTCGGCGAAGCGCGTCGAAGCGTTGTGATAGACGCCCGCCGCATCAACTCGCTCCATGAAATATGACGCCGCCTGCGCATCCTCGGTGACGATGGACTCCGTGTGACCGGAGCCGTAGCGATTGATGTGCTCGATAGCTTCGTCCCTACTGTGGACAATCTTGATTGAGACTATCAGGTCGGAGTATTCGGTCTCCCAGTCAGCCTCGGCCGCCGGGATAATAACGTCTGGCGTCGGTCCCAACTTGATTGTTCGCGGGCAACCACGTACCTGAACACCCGCGGCTTGGAACCGCCTGATCATTTCCGGCAAGAACACACCAGCTATCTCTTCATGGACCAGGAGCGTTTCCATCGCATTGCAGGCCGCGGCATATTGCACCTTCGAGTCAAAAGCGATATTGAGCGCCTTCTCCAGATCGGCCACGCTGTCGATATAGACGTGGCAGATTCCCTCACCATGCCCAAGCACCGGGATGCGGCTGCGCTTAGCGACGTGCCGTACAAATTCGCGCGAACCGCGCGGAATGATCAGATCGATCTCATCCTCGAGCGAGAGCATTTCCTCGACGTCGGCGCGCGTGTACAGCAAGTTGATCGAGTCGGCCGGGATCTCAAGGAAGTGGGTGAGCGCGTCGCACCAGATCGATACCAGCGCCTGATTGCTGTGTATAGCTTCCGCTCCACCTTTAAGAATTACGGCATTACCGGACTTAAGTGCCAGCGCAGCAATCTGTGGAACGATTTCGGGTCGTGCCTCAAACACAATACCGATGACACCAATCGGGCACGACTCTTTATACAGCGTCAATCCGTCATCCAACTCGGTTACCGCAAGCTGGCGACCCAGCGGGTCGGCCAGGGCCGCCACCTCTCGGACGCTGGCGGCCATTTGCGCGATCCCGCGCTCGCTAATTCGCAGGCGTTCAAGAATCGCCCGCGACATTCGTCCCGCTTTCAGGGCGTGAAGGGCATCTTCGCAGTCACGCTGATTAGCGACGAGGATCTCTAACTTCCGCTCCTCGATGAGATATGCAGCGGCCTTGATCGCAGCGTCGCGACGCTCGCTGGGAACACTTGCCAGCAGCCGCGACGCCGCCCTGGCCGCTCGCGCCACAGCGGCGACCGGCGATCTTTCGACCGGGCTTTCAACTGGCGAATCCTGAACGGCTGACAGGTTCATCTCTGCTCCGATAGGACCAGGTTGTCACGTTTGACCAGGACCCGGCCGCGCTCGCCCATTTGTTTCTGGGAAGTTTCCTTGATCAACCGGGCCATCTCTTCGCTGGCACAATTAATGATCCCGCGCGCGAACTCGTGTCCGTCACAATCGGCAATGCTCACTACGTCCTGCGGTGCAAACTGTTGCTCCACTCGCACGACGCCCGAAGAGAGCAAGCTCGCTTTGCCTTCCATGATCGCCGCGCGCGCTCCCTCGTTAACGATCACGCGCCCGCGCACGCCCGCTGCAAAGGTGAGCCAACGGCGTTTGCCTGCCATCCGCGATGTCGACATGAACGTGGTGCCGATTTGCTCACCTGCGAATAAGCGATCCAGGATCCTGGGCTTCGTTCCGTTGGCAATTACAGCAACTCCGCCCGCTTGCATCGCGATCTGGCCAGCTTCCAGCTTCGTCAACATCCCCCCGCGCCCGCCAATAGATGGGCCCTCGGCAACTGCTTTCAATTCGTCCGTGATTTCTTCGATCAGCGGAATAACCGTTGCTTCCTCATCGTTAGAACCATTCCTGCTATTCCTCGCCTGGCGTAGGAAAAGCCCGTCCACATTGGTTAACAGAACAAGTGCGTCTGCTTCCAACTTACTCGTTACCAGTGCGGCAAGTCGGTCATTGTCGCCAAAGACGCGCTCTCTACCGGCGACCGCGGAATTTTGGTCGTATTCGAGTTCAGCGGTCGAAACCGTATCGTTCTCATTGATGATGGGCAGCACTCCGAGTTTGAGAAGTTTCTCCATCGTGCGGCGCACGTTGGTGTAACGGCTGAAGTTCGTGAAGTCGTCTTCAGTTAACAACACTTGCGCGATCTTCACGTCATGCATACGAAACAACTGTTCGTAAGCGTGCATCAACAGACTTTGGCCAACTGCGGCGCAAGCCTGTCGCACCACGACATCCTTTAGTCTGGACTCGTGCAGACCCAACCGCCCAGCACCTAATCCCACCGCCCCGGAAGAAACCAGCACAACCTGACGGCTCGCGTTTTTCAACGCGGCAATGGAGCGTATCAGCGGCTCGATACGCTCGGCGCAAACCTCGCCGCCGGCACTGGTGACGACACTCGTCCCGAGTTTGATTACCAAGCGCTGGGCCGCGCGCAAACGTCTCTGCCTTTCAGCCTCTAATTCCTGTTCCGTCATGGTTCATTAGCAGGCATTCAAGATATAAGCCGCTGATTAAGCAGATACTCATCAGCGGCTAAGGATCTTGGGAACGCTCAGTCAGGAAGGCGGGCTTGAGCCCGCTCTTCAGAAAATCCCAAGTGATCTCTTGCGCGAATAAGCGGGGGCAAGCCGCCCTTCGCAACCCAGAGACTACCCACTAGCCTGCTCATCTCCACCATCTTCGGTAACCTCCAGTATCCAATCTCTAAGACACGGCCAGAAGTAACCGATCGCTAATGTCATCAGTTTTGCAGTCAATCGGATGAAGCCAATCTTTGTATCTCTGGTCCCGCCCCGAAGCGGCCGCGAAAAAGACCCGCTGAATCTGGTCCGTGACCAATCCGGGTGTGCATTTGCCGATCGCGGTTCCGTCAACTTCACGAATTGGCGTCACTTCAGCCGCTGTGCCGGTAAAGAACGCTTCGTCCGCGGAAAGCAAATCTTCGAGCTCAAGCGCTTTGACCTCCACACGGTAACCCAGATCACTCGCTATTCTCAGGACAGCCTCGCGCGTGATGCCGAGCAGAATTGAATGACGCTCGTCGTTGGTTAGCAACTGCCCGTCGCGCACGATGAAAAGGTTTTCACCTGAGCCTTCAGCCACGTGACCCTCCGCATCGAGGAGCAACGCTTCTGCGTAGCCACGGCTAACGGCATCGCGCACCGCCAGCATTGAATTCAGATACTGGCCGCATGCTTTTGCTGTTGTCGGCATCATCCGCGACTGAAATTTCCGCCAGGGTGAAACAGTCACGCGCACACCCTGTTTCAGTCCTTCCGCGCCAAGGTAAGGAGCCCACGGCCAGGCCAGAATGACAACTTCGACAGGACTATTGCCTGGATGCACACCGAGGCTGCCACTCCCGAGATAACAGATTGGACGAATGTAGCAACTGCGGAAACTGTTTAGCCGAACGATCTCATTAACGCCCTTTACAAGTTCTTCGCGCGTGAATGGGATTGTTATCCCGTAGATCTCCGCGGAGGCGTAAAGCCGATCAAGATGTGCGTCAAGGCGAAAGACGGCAGGCCCGTCGATTGTCTCGTAACAGCGTATGCCTTCAAAGACACCGCTGCCGTAATGCAGCGCGTGCGCCGAGACATGCGTCGTGGCCTCGCGCCACGGAATTACACGGCCATCCATCCACACCCACTTAGATTCGTCAAAGGTCATGCCGTTTCCTCCATTAGCGTCCGGCAAACTCAAACAGCCCAGAGCGACTGGTCCGGATCGTAGTGGAGAGGGTGATCCGCACCGTTAAGCCAATCGGCCCGCGCGGGAGCGCAAATGTCGAGTGCGACTGTGTCTTCGAGCGCTTCGGAAGAGTGCTCAGTTCCCGGCGCAATGCGCAGGCACTGGTTCGGCACCAGCGTCACGTCGCCGCTCGGCAGATGGAAGCGCCAGCTGCCTTTCAGCACCAGGATCATCTCTTCATTTTCGTGGCTGTGAGAGAGGGTGACAGCACCCTCCTTCACCTCGACACGTGCCACGGTGACGCTCTCACCGATGGCCAGCTTTCTTTGATAGAGCTCCGTGATCTCTTCTGCTTTCATTCGATCCCAATCGTATAGACCCATTTTTCACCTTCCTTAATTCTGGTTGGTCCGTGCCTATCTGACCTCTGACCTCTAACCTCTGACTTCCCCTAGTTCCTGGCTTTATCAACCAGCCGTCCCGCTGCGAGCCAGGGCATCATTCCGCGTAGCTCGGCGCCGACGCGCTCGATTTGGTGCTCTTTCGTTTTGGTTGCGAGCTCTTCAAAGCGCTTGCGTCCATTGCGGCTCTCTTTCATCCACTCATGCGCGAACGCGCCGGATTGAACCTCGGCCAGCAGGCCTTTCATGCGTCGCTTTGTCTCGTCGTTAATGACCGCGGGCCCACGCGTCATGTCGCCATACTGCGCAGTGTTCGAGATCGAGTAGCGCATCTCGGATATACCGCCTTCGTAAATCAGATCGACAATCAACTTCATTTCGTGCAGGCACTCGAAGTAGGCCATCTCCGGCGCGTAGCCCGCTTCTACGAGCGTTTCGAAACCTGCTTTAATTAGCGACGTGAGCCCGCCGCAGAGTACGGCCTGTTCGCCAAACAGATCCGTTTCCGTCTCTTCGCGGAAGTTTGTTTCGATAATGCCGGCACGACCCCCGCCAATGGCCGATGCGTAGGCCAGCCCCACTTCTTTTGTTTCGCCGGTTGGGTCCTGGTGAACCGCCAGCAGACAAGGCACGCCGGCGCCTTTCTCGTATTCACGTCGCACTAGATGGCCCGGCCCTTTCGGCGCAACCATAAAGACGCTGACGTCCTCAGGGGGCTTGATAAACCCGTAATGAACGGAGAAGCCGTGGGAGAAAGCCAGATACTTTCCCGGCGTCATGGATTCCGCAATGTCACGCGCGTACACGTCAGCCGCGAGCTCATCCGGCACCAGCATCATGACAATGTCGGCTTCGGCAGCAGCTTCCGCCACTGGGCGCACCCGCAGGCCGGATTGTTCCGCCTTTGCCCGTGAAGGGCTGTCTGCCCGCAGCCCGACGGTGACATTGCAACCTGACTCGCGCAGGTTGTTGGACTGGGCAAAGCCCTGGCTGCCGTAACCGATAACGGCGATCTGCTTGTCGCGCAAACGGCCGGCATCAGCGTCTCTATCGTAAAAAACTTTCATGGTTGTTCCTCTCAAAAGGGCTTGTCAGTATCGCAGGCAGTACTGACCTAAATTGTTTTAACCGACCGCATAGCCGGCCTCTCCTGTTTCAGCAGGCGCTCCTACATCGACGTTGGACAACCGTCCGATGGCAATGCAGCCGGTGCGCGTAATGTCACCTATGCCCATGGGCCGCAGCAGCTCGATAAACGCCTCGACCTTCTCCTTGTTTCCCGAAGCTTCAATGATCATTCCTGTTTGCGAAATGTCCACCACCTTGGCGCGAAAGACCTCTACCAGACTCAGCACCTCCTGCCGCATCACACCAGGCGTGGCTTCAACATCGATAAGCGCCATCTCGCGTTCGATGTGGGGTTGCATCGTGACGTCCAGCACTTCGCGTACGCGCGCGAGCCGCGAACAGTGTTTGACGATCTGCTCGATGGTCCGATCATCGCCGCGAGTTACAATGGTCACGCGCGACCATTGCGGATCGTTTGTCTGTCCCACGGACAATGTCTCAATATTGAAACCGCGGGCGCTAAACAACCCTACGATGCGCGAGAGCTCGCCCGGCTGATCAGCAACTACAATTGAGAGTGTGTGACGCATGTCATTTTCGACTGCCAATTGCCGATTGCCGATTTGTCTTTTGCATAGTTGACACTCCCTGCTTCCCTCTCATGTTCTTGGGTAGTGCTCTGCGGCGCCCCCCACCGTTCACGAATTGCCGAGCGCTAATCGGCAATCACTCCAGGATCATGTCGCGCGAGTTTCCTCCCGCGGGGACGATCGGAAAGACGTTCTCTTCCTTAGAAACCACGATATCCATCACCGCGACTCCCTTATGGGCTAAGCCGGCCGAAAGCACCTCCGATAATTCTTCCGGCCGCGTAGCTCGCACGCCAAACGCTCCGTAGGACTCAGCCAGTTTGACGAAATCAGGAGACACTGACAGGTCAACCTCCGAGTAGGCGCGCTCGTAAAACATCTCCTGCCACTGGCGCACCATTCCGAGGTAGCCGTTGTTCATAATCAGGACCTTGATCGGCAGGTCATATTGGACCGCCATCGCCAACTCCTGATTGGTCATCTGGAAACCGCCATCCCCGACCACGGCGACTACCATATGATTGCCGAGCACTAACTGCGCTCCGATGGCCGCGGGCACGCCGAAACCCATCGCGCCAAGGCCGCCGCTGGTGATCCACTGGCGCGACCTCATGAACGGATAAAATTGGGCGGCCCACATCTGGTGTTGCCCGACGTCGGTGGCGATGAGCGCGTCTCCGTTCGTCAAACGGTGCAACTCACGAATCACTTTCTGCGGCTTGATGTGATCGCCAGAGCCGCTGAACCGTAACGGTTGCGAGAGCTGCCAATCCCGTATTCGTCCCCACCAAACTGCGCGACGCTTAACGCCCCTGTCGATTTGGAGTTGGCCGAAACCTTTGATTTCAGTTTGCAAGGCGTAAAGCGCTTCGCGCGCATCGGCCACCAACGACATTTCCGGCGCTCGATTCTTGCCCACGTTTGCCGGATCGATATCGATGTGAATAACCCGCGCCTGCGGGGCGAAGGTCGCGAGTTTTCCCGTGACGCGGTCGTCGAAGCGCACGCCGACGGCGATAAGAAGATCGCTCTCGGCTACGGCCATATTCGCGGCATACGTGCCGTGCATGCCCAGCATGTTCAGGCAAAGCGGGTGCACCGAAGGAAAACCGCCCAGTCCCATCAGCGTCGGCGTGACTGGCAATTGCAACTCTTCGGCTAACGCGAGGAGCGCTTCAGCGGCGCCCGAATTAACGATGCCACCGCCCACGTACATTACGGGGCGCTCCGCTTTCATGATCGCCGCGGCGGCTTCAGCGACGGCCTGAGGGTCCGGCGGGCTCTTCCGCTCCACCAAAGGAAAGCTGATGTTCTTCAAGCTTGAATATGAAGTTCGCGCCGCCGACACGTCCTTCGGAATGTCGATTACGATCGGGCCGGGCCGGCCCGTTCGTGCCAGGTGAAAAGCTTCGTGTACTACCGCCGCGAGATCCCGAACGTCGCGCACCAGGTAGTTGTGCTTAACGCAGGAACGTGTGATACCTACCGTATCAACTTCCTGAAAAGCGTCGGTGCCGATGAGCGGCGTCGGCACCTGACCGGTGATGACCACTATCGGCGTCGAATCCATGTAGGCATTAGCGATGCCGGTCATCGCATTGGTTGCACCCGGCCCCGAGGTAACCAGCGCAACGCCGACGCGGCCTGAGGCGCGCGCATAACCTTCCGCCATGTGCACCGCGCCTTGTTCGTGGCGAACGAGGTAATGCGTCACGCGGTCGCGCGCGCGCCACAGCTCGTCGTAGATGTGCAGCACAGCTCCACCGGGATAACCGAAGATCGAATCCACCCCCTCATGCAGAAGTGCTTCGATCAGAATCTCCGCCCCGTGCGGCTCTTGTGTCGCGTCGGTCAGCGGGAGTTGGGCTGCGGCCGTTAGCGTTTGTGGCAGTGTGCTCATGTGGTTCCTTGAAATCTCAAATCTGAGATCTGAGATCTGAGATCTGAAATATGTTTTTTCGCTATGGAAGTGTCGTTTCTCCCATCAAGTATTTATCGACGCCTTTCGCCGCCCGCCGTCCGTCAGCAATGGCCCAAACGACCAGCGACTGGCCGCGCGCCATGTCACCGGCTGCGAAAACTCCCGGCACGTTCGTCATCTTGTCCTGGTTAATCCGGACATTGCCGCGTTCATCAATCACTACATCAAGCTGAGACAGCAACCCATCCGTCTCCGGGCCCAGGAAACCCATGGCCAGTAGGATCATTTGCGCGGGCCACACTCGTTCCGTACCGGAAATCTCTCGCGGCATGGATCCTCCGTTGTTGTTCCCGGTCCACTCAATCTGCACCGTCTGCACCCCGCGCACGTGGCCATCGTTGTCGCCAACAAAGTGTTTGCTCATGAGGCAATAGGTTCGTGGATCCTGCCCGAATATGGCAGCAACTTCTTCCTGACCGTAATCGAGTCGATAAACCTTTGGCCATTGGGGCCAGGGGTTGTCGGGTGCGCGTTCTTCAGGCGGTTTCGACAGAATTTCAAATTGCACCAGGCTCTTACAACCGTGTCTCAATGCAGTGCCCACACAGTCTGTGCCGGTGTCACCTCCGCCAATGACAATGACGTCCTTATCCTTTGCCGAGAGATAGTTTTCATCTTCGTGGTTGCTGTCTAACAGACTCTTGGTGTTCGCCTGCAGAAACTCCATCGCGAAATGAATTCCCCGCAGTGGCCGGCCGTCGATAGTTAGATCGCGTGCCCGTGTTGCGCCTCCGCAAAGCACGACCGCGTCAAACTCTTGCATCAGTCTGGCGGCAGGATAGTCGTGACCGACATGCGTACTCGTAACGAACTGAACGCCCTCGGCGGCCATCAGATTGGTGCGCCGCTCAACTAATGTTTTCTCAAGCTTCATATTGGGGATGCCGTACATCAGTAGCCCGCCAAGCCGATCGGCTCTTTCGAAAACGGTTACCCAATGACCCGCGCGATTAAGCTGCGCGGCGCAAGCGAGGCCGGCCGGACCAGAACCGATCACTGCGACCTCTTTGGCGGTACGCACAGACGGAGGTTCAGGAACAACCCAGCCTGCCTCAAAACCTTTGTCAATGATCGCCTGCTCGATCGTCTTGATCGTGACTGGGCTATCATTGATACCCAGCACGCACGAACCTTCGCATGGCGCGGGACAAACCCGGCCGGTAAATTCCGGAAAGTTGTTGGTGTGATGAAGACGGCTCAGCGCTTCGCGCCAATGGCCCCGGTAGACGAGATCGTTCCACTCGGGAATCAGATTGTTTATGGGGCACCCGGAAGCCGCGCCACCTATCATCCGGCCGGTATGGCAAAACGGCACCCCACAATCCATGCAACGAGCGCCTTGTTCGCGGAGCGCCTCCTCAGGAGAGTGCAGATGGAACTCCTGCCAGTCAGAGATGCGCTCTGCTGGTGGCCGGACGATCGGAAGCGTCCGAGTGTATTCCATGAATCCTGTCGCTTTTCCCATAGTCAATTAAGGACGAACGATGAACGAGGTTGCATTTTCCATTTGTCATTTGACATTTTTCATTTGTCATTCAAAGCATAAGTAAGCGTTTACTCAGAGACCGCAACTGTTACTCAAGATCGAAACCCGTTACTCAAAAAGAACGCATGCTCAGGCAATGACAAATGAAACATCGCGTCTTCAACTGCTTCATCCTTCCCCTTTCACTGGCCTGCGGCTCGGGCCAAAGAATGGGAGTTCAATTCAAACGCAGCCATCTGCGCTCCTTCGTGTGTCATGCCGCTTTCCCTCATTTGCTTCTGTGCCTCGAGCACACGCTTGTAGTCATGCGGGATGACGCGCACAAACTTCGGTAACCACTCATCCCATTGCAGCAGCACCTCAGTGGCGCGACTGCTGCCCGTATACTCGGCGTGGCGGAAGACCATGTTCTTGATCGACTCCCTCTCGTCCGTGTCTTCCACGCTCGTGAGTTGGACCATCGCCTTGTTACAGCGCTGCGCAAAATCACCTTTTTCATCGAGCACATAGGCGATGCCGCCGGACATACCAGCAGCGAAGTTGCGGCCGGTTTGTCCCAGCACTACCACGCAACCACCCGTCATATATTCACAACCGTGATCGCCCAACGCTTCGACCACGGCGTGGACTCCGCTGTTGCGCACGCAAAACCTCTCACCCGCGATACCAGCGATATAAGCTTCGCCCCCTGTCGCGCCGTAGAACGCCACGTTGCCAATGATCACGTTTTCTTGCGGGGTGAAGGTGGCTTCCCGGGACGGGTAGACAATAATCTTGCCTCCTGACAGTCCTTTACCGACATAGTCGTTTGCATCGCCTTCGAGTTTGAGTGTCACTCCACCTGGAACAAACGCACCGAAACTCTGCCCGGCGGAACCATTGAACAAGAGTTGAATGGTGTCAGCGGGAAGCCCTTCGGGACCGTAGCGGCGCGTCACTGAGCTACCTAGCATGGTGCCGACAGCGCGATTGACGTTACGGATGGGCATTGTCGCCGAGACGGGGGTGCGGTCTTCGAGTGCGGGCCTGCAGAGGTCCAGCAGTGTCGTGCTGTCAAGTGATTTTTCCAGTCCGTGGTCCTGCGGGATCTGGCAATAACGCCCCACCGTCTCCGGAACCGTTGGTTGATAGAGAATGTTTGAAAAGTCGAGCCCGCGCGTCTTCCATTGCTCGATAGCCGTCCGCATCTCGATGCATTCAGTGCGACCAATCATTTCATTGATGGTGCGATAGCCGAGCTGGGCCATTAATTGGCGCACTTCCTCGGCGATAAAGTGCATGAAGTTAACGACGTGCGCAGGGTCGCCGCTGAATTTGGCGCGCAGTTTCGGATCCTGCGTCGCAACGCCGACGGGACATGTGTTCAAGTGGCAGACGCGCATCATGATGCAACCCAGGCCCACGAGCGGCGCGGTGGCAAAACCAAACTCCTCCGCTCCCAGCAACGCAGCAACAACTACGTCGCGGCCGGTTTTGAGTTGGCCATCGGTCTCAATTGCAATGCGGCTGCGCAGGTTGTTGAGCAGCAGAGTCTGATGAGTCTCAGCGAGACCGAGCTCCCACGGCACACCCGCATGCTTGATGCTGGAAAGCGGGGAGGCGCCGGTGCCGCCATCGTAGCCGCTAATCAAAACAACGTCGGCGTGTGCTTTGGCGGCGCCCGCTGCTACCGTGCCTACTCCGACCTCAGCAACAAGCTTGACGCTGATGCGCGCCGTGTGGTTTGCATTTTTGAGGTCATAGATCAACTCGGCCAGGTCTTCGATGGAGTAAATGTCGTGATGCGGCGGTGGAGAGATGAGACCGACGCCAGGCGTCGAATGCCTCACTCTCGCAATCTCCGGATAGACCTTGTGACCCGGAAGCTGTCCGCCTTCGCCGGGCTTCGCGCCCTGCGCTATCTTGATCTGCAACTCTTCAGCATTGACCAGATAGTTGCTGGTTACGCCAAAACGTCCGGAAGCGACTTGCTTAATAGCACTGTTACGCGAGTCCCCGTTGTCTTCACGGAGGTAACGCGCAGGGTCCTCGCCACCTTCGCCCGTATTGCTCTTGCCTCCGATGCGGTTCATAGCAACGGCCAGAGCTTCATGCGCTTCTTTGCTGATCGAACCGTAAGACATCGCGCCCGTCTTGAAGCGCTTGACGATTTCCGCCACCGGCTCTACCTCTTCGATGGGGATTGGAGCGCGCGCCGGCTTGAATTCCATCAATCCACGTAGCGTGCAGAGACGGCTCGACTGATTGTTCACCAACTCGCTGTACTCTTTGAACGCCTGGTAGCTGTTCATGCGGCAGGCATACTGGAGTTTGTGAATAGTTTCCGGGCTGAAAAGGTGAAGTTCTCCTTCCCTTCTCCACTGGTATTCTCCGCCCTCGCCGAGCGTTTGATCATGCGCTTGCCGGTCCGGGAAACCCTGCTTGTGGCGTAGCTTCACTTCTTCTGCAATCACATCGAGGCCAATGCCGCCAATGCGCGAAGGTGTCCAGGTAAAGTAACGATCGACGAAATCCTCATTAAGGCCGATGGCTTCGAAAATTTGCGCGCCGCAGTAGCTCTGTATCGTCGAGATCCCCATCTTTGAGATGACCTTGACGACGCCTTTGTTAATTGCCTTGATGTAGTTCAAAATCGCCCTATCTGAATCGTCAGTATCGCCAGCATCGACATTAGGCAACAGCCCGCGCGCAATCATGTCTCGCAAAGTCTCGAACGCCAGATACGGATTGATCGCCGCAGCACCGTAGCCCAGCAACAAAGCAAAATGATGAACCTCGCGCGGCTCGCCGCTTTCGATCACCAGACCGGCCTGAGTGCGCGTGCCCTGCCGAATCAAGTGGTGGTGAACGCCGGCGACTGCGAGCAATGCCGGAATCGGAGCTTGCTCGCTTGTCCCGCCGCGGTCGGAAAGGATGATGATGCCGAAGCCACCTGCAATCGCCGCGCTCGACTTGCGGCAGAGTTCATCAAGCGCACTTTCCAGACCACGACCACCGGCGCTGACTTCAAAGAGCATCGGCAAGGTTATAGATTTGAACCTCGAATCGCCTACGCGATTGTCCGGGTCGGCCAGGTGTCGCAACTTTTCCAGCTCCTCGTTGGTGAGAATTGGGGACGGCAGCTTAATTTGCCGTGCACACTCCGGGGTCGGCTCCAACATATTCGCTTCGGGGCCGATGCTGGTGTCGGTTGACATGATTAGTTCTTCCCGGATGGCATCGACGGGCGGGTTGGTTATCTGCGCGAATAGCTGCTTGAAATAGTTGTAGAGCAACTGGGGCCGCTCGGAGAGCACGGCGATCGGCGTGTCAGAACCCATCGAGCCGATTGCTTCATTGCCATCGGTGGCCATCGGCGCGATGAGAAGTTTGAGTTCTTCATTTGTGTAACCGAAAGCCTGCTGGCGTTGCAGCACGGTCAAATGATCCGGTTCGGGCGGCAGGGGCGGACTCGGAAGTTCATCCAATTTGACGACGTTGTCGTTGAGCCACTGGCTGTAGGGATGCTCCGTCGCGATCTGCTGCTTCAGTTCCTCATCCTCAACGATGCGGCCAGCTTCAGTGTCAACCAGAAACATACGGCCTGGTTGCAGGCGACCTTTTGACAGGACGTTGTCGGCAGGAATATCCAACACACCCACTTCGGAGGCCATCACCACCAGACCATCCTTCGTCACGTAATAGCGCGACGGCCGTAACCCATTACGATCCAGCACGGCGCCGATGTTGATTCCATCGGTGAATGCGATTGACGCCGGTCCATCCCACGGCTCCATCAGGAAGGAGTGATACTCGTAGAAGGCTCGCTTCTCTTCACTCATCGATCCGCTTAGCGACCCGTGATCGCCCCAGGGCTCCGGGATCATCATCATCATCGCGTGTGGCAGAGAGCGGCCCGTAAGCGTCAACATCTCCAGAGCGTTATCAAACATGGCCGAGTCACTGCCGTCCGTATCGATGACCGGAAGAATCTTGTGGATCTCAGGCCCGAAGAACCTCGATTCGAACTTGCTTTCGCGAGCGCGCATCCAGTTAATGTTGCCGCGTAAGGTGTTGATTTCGCCGTTATGAGCGATATAGCGATAGGGATGGGCACGCGCCCAACTGGGAAACGTATTAGTGCTGAAACGCGAGTGGACCAGGGCCAGTGCTGACTCGACGAAAGGCTCCCGCAGGTCAGGATAAAAGAGCGGGAGCTGATGAGCGGTCAACATTCCCTTGTAGACAATCGTCCTGCAGGAGAGACTGGAAACGTAGAACATGCCGCGCTCGTGAATGCCGCGCTTGGCTGCTTTGCTGATTCGCTTGCGAATCACGCAGAGCTTTCGCTCGAACGCGAGGTGGTCAAAAAGCGCCTGGCCAGGGCCGATAAAGAGCTGCCGAATAACCGGTTCCGAGGCCTTCGCGGTAGGGCCAAGGGAGGCGTTGTCCGCCGGCACGGTGCGCCAACCCAGCACAGATTGCCCTTCCTCTTCGGCAATCTCTTCAAATAACTTTTCGCATTCCGCGCGGCTTTCAACTTCTGTTGGCAGGAACACCATCCCCACGGCGTATTGACCAGGCGGAGGCAGTTCAATCTTCAGCTTGCCGGCTTCGGCGGCAAAAAACAGGTGCGGTATCTGCAATAGGATGCCGGCTCCGTCGCCTGTGTTCTTCTCACTACCAACCGCGCCGCGATGCTCCAGGTTGAGTAGCACCTGGATAGCCTTTTGAACGATGTCGTGTGACTTGCGGCCCTTAATGTCGACGACGAAGCCCGTACCACAAGCGTCGTGCTCGTGGCGCGGATCGTACAAACCCTGCTTCTTTGGATGGCCCAACTGGTTCATTTCAGGCCCCATGTAACGCAAACTGTTAGTTTGCAACTGACGTTGAATCCTTCGGTGTCGACCGCAAACTAACAGTTTGCGCTACATCGAATCCTCAGAATGCAAGAAAGCCATCAACCTGTTCGTTGATGGCCTGTGCGAGAGTTCCCAAGTGTCAGCAACAGGCCATTACGTGCCGTCCTTCGTTACGAGTAGTGAAATGGAAATAAGTCCGGTAACGGTCGCAAGGTCTCGCCCAGCGCGCGGTGAATTTTGTAGAGCGCGACCTGCCACGAACGACCCTGCCGCCGGCATAGTTTGTTTTGTTGAATTCGTCATACTGATGTTTCGGGCGCCGATGGCCCATTGCGCCAATGCAGTTCAATCACATTAACTGACCGGCAACAGTGGCGAACTACGGGCGCGAGCAATCTACATCTTTCGTGACCGTTTTGCATAATTGATAATTTTTAGCTGCTCATAAATTTCGCGCGGCATCGCGACCCTGCCGGCGCATCGGGCGGTAAGGCTATGCCCTACCGCCCGGATCTGTTGGGACACTTATTTGAAGGAAGCTTTCAACGCACAAAGGAAAGTTACAAGTTTGCAAGTCTCCAGGTTGGGAAGGGTGGCTTGCCCCCGCCGTTTTCGATAGTGCTATTTCACAGGAAGAGCGGGGGGCAAGCCACCCATCCTTACCTGTGAATTTGTGATCATTGAGACCTAGACAGGGTAGTTTTGTGAGAGGCTGCGCCTCGAACCGGAGGCGTAGCCTCAAGGACTTTAGAGAGCTTCCCCGGTAAGGCAGAGCCTTACCGCTGGACGGCGGCAGAGCCGCCCTCCAAACCCTGGCTACTCCGCCTTAAATGTCGAAGTACATGCTGAACTCGAGCGGATGCGGCCGCATTCTCAACGGTTGAATCTCCTTTTCCCGCTTGTAACCAATCCAGCGGTCAATCAACTCGGGTGTGAAGACATCGCCTTTGAGCAGAAACTCGTTGTCGATCTCGAGAGCATGCAGGGCCTCGTCGAGCGAGCCAGGTAAGCTGGGGACCTTCTTCAACTGTTCCGGCGAGAGGTCATAGATGTCCTTATCAAGCGGTGCTCCTGGATCGATGCGGTTCTGAATGCCGTCGAGACCCGCAAGCAGCATGGCCGAGAATGCGAGATAAGCGTTGCACGACGGATCGGGTGGTCGAAACTCCAATCGTTTTAGCTTTGGACTCGTCGAGAACATAGGGATACGAATGGCCGCTGACCGATTGCGCGCCGAATAGGCGAGATTAACAGGGGCTTCAAAGCCGGGCACGAGGCGCTTGTAACTGTTAGTGGTAGGAGCGGCAAAGGCGACGATGGCAGCGGCGTGTTTGAGCAGCCCGCCGATGTAGAAGAGGGCGGTCTCTGATAGCCCTGCATAACCATCGCCGGCAAACAGCGGCTTGTCGCCTTTCCAAAGCGATTGATGGCAGTGCATCCCGCTGCCATTGTCACCGAAAAGCGGCTTGGGCATGAAGGTGGCCCCCTTGCCTTGTTTTTGCGCGACGTTGCGAACCGTGTACTTGAAGAGTTGCAAGTTGTCGGCCGTGCCGATCAGCGTCGAGTAACGAAAATCAATTTCACACTGGCCGGCTGTGGCTACTTCGTGGTGATGACACTCCACCTGAATCCCCACCTTCTTGAGTTCGGTGGCAACTTCACCGCGAAAATCCTGCAGCGTATCGAGCGGCGGCAGCGGTACGTAGCCCTCTTTGTTTCGAATGTGATATCCCTTGTTGCCATTTCCGTTTTGCCCGTTGGTATTCCAAATAGCCTCCGGGCTATCCAGTGAGTAACCGGCTGTGTGCCCATCGTTGTGAAAGTGGACCTCATTAAAGACGAAGAACTCTGCCTCCGGTCCGAAATACACCGTGTCCGCGATGCCGGTGGATTTGAGATAATTCTCCGCCCTCCGCCCAACGCCGCGCGGGTCAAGCCAGTAGCCCTCTTTGGTGATTGGATCAATTACATCGGCGACGAGACAGAGGGTCTTCTCACCCATGAATGCATCAAGCCAGTAGCGCGATGGATCGGGAACCAATAGCATGTCGGACTCATGAATTGAAGCCCAACCGCGTAACGATGAACCGTCGAAGCCGAAGCCATCTTCGAATGAACCTTCGCTAAGCTCATCAATGGGAAAAGTCAGATGATGCCAGGCGCCAACGAGGTCCGTGAAACGCACGTTTACGTACGCGGCCTGCTCATCCTTTGCAAACTTCAATACATCTTTGACACTCATCAACGTATCTCCTTTTTTATTGTCAGGATTTCTTAAAAGGGCGACCGCGCCACTCGCGCCATCGCATCACGCAAAGAATCATGGGTGGGTTGCGAGCCGGCCCAAAGGCCTGCTCAGCAACCGGCCATGACTTGAAACAGATATGGTTGCTGTGTTGGTGTAGTTGTTGGTGCCCTCCTTATTCCAGAATCAGAAAGTGATTCCGTAGTAAACGAACAGGGCGTTGTTTTTGCGCCCATGGTTGCCGATGCTGTAGCCAACATTGAACAGACTGCTTTTCGGCAAGGTGAACGAGAACCCAGGCGTCACGTAGCCGAAAGCATTTTTCCCGCTGAACCAGTCGGCGACGAAAGTCACTTTCTTCGCCAGCGGTTGCTCGTAGCCGACGATTGCTCCGCCTTGAGTTCCAGCCCCTTTTGCTAGTCCCGGCAGCCCATATCCACCACCGGTGATTCGCGGACCGTAATTCCCTTTCACTTTCTTGCTGACTACGGAGTAGAGAAAGCCGAAAGTGTTTGCCCCGGTGCGGTGTGCGATCGGCGTGTAAAGCAGGGCGCCCGCCGACACCGCCACCCCGGTTGTTTCGCTGCTATAGAACTGCCACTTCACGTTGGGTGAAGCGTAGACTGGCTGATTGGGCGCGAGGGCGTCGATGGCGGAGATATTGATGCCGACTTCAACGCCCCTGGCGACTCCGAACACGGCGCGCGGCGTATAAATCTGAAAGCCGCCATTGGCATGGCTCTCGAAATGCGAGAGGAAATCAAACTCCAGGTAGACCTTTTTCTTCGATACCACATCTGTCGAAGGGACATTAAAGAGAGTTGACTGAGCGACCGCTGCAGAGCTTGACAGCAGCATGAACAATACGGTCGCACCCAAAGCAGCGAGGGCACTGATAATTGATTTAGGCTTGTACATTGTTGTAATTTGTCTCCAGATCGTCTCTCAACGGACGATGTCAGTGGCCTATCCGTCCTTGCGCCTCCTAAAGCCAGGACGGGTGGGCCATATTTATTTCTCAGCTAGTCGGTCGCAACTCCTCGCCATCTGGGGCTTGATAAGTAGTTACTCAGACTTGCCTATTACCGCTTGATTCCTGCTTGCCTTCCTGCCAGTGGTGCTCATGAAGATTCAGGAGACCGCAGACCAGGTGTGGATGGACCACTAGATTTCACAAACCTCGATGACAACTTTTATGCCAATACCGTGTGAGTCGCCGATGAATTAGGGAAGCGGTGAAGTTGTTGAATAAACTGCGAGTTTCAGAAAACCTGATTGAGCCGGCGCTGCCAACGCTCGATGACATTTTCGTCAGTGTTACGGATGGCAGCAACAAACTTGTCGTTGGTATTGCAGGCTATGATCCACTCGCAGTCGCTCATGCGCGGTCCCATGAAGTCGTGGGACCGTCGCGCGAGTGACTGCTCCGAGTTTGGTGACATGTTTGTCGCAGTAAGTAAGAGCAGTAACAAAAACGTCGCCCTCGTTAGCTCTTAGATTTGAATAGAGACTGAGGATGATTGGCGAAACTTCCAATTCAGCGGGCATCAGCCCTCCGGTATAGAGCTTGCTCCTAAAGCAGATTCGATCGAAGGAGAATCGTCAGCAAGCAAGTCTCGGGTGGCGTTTCAATAGCAGCTCTACCAACGTGACCAAAACAAACTGAAAGTCTATCGGACTCCCCGGAAATGGTGACAATCCAAATCGAGCCACAACCCACACCTCGCTGGCGAACCCATGGCGAGAAAGCGCTGCTGCACGCCGCAAAACGCTTCTCTGCAAGCCGGCCTCTGGCAGATGCAACGGCGATTTCGCGCGAGTTAAGAACTTTTCTAAAGATTGAGGATCAGCGCTTAAAGATCGCGCATCGCTGCGGGGCTCCAGGCATTCAAACGGCTGAGGCACGCAGTTCTCTTCTCGACCTGGTAGTGGAACGCGCATATCGCGCTGCGAACTTGCTCGGCGAGACCGGCGACGGAATAAATAAATCTTCCGACAACATTCAAAGCCAGTGCGCCGTGGTAGCTCTGGGTGGCTATGGCCGCGGCGAGCTGGCCCCCTACTCCGACCTTGATATTTTGTTTCTTTATCCCAACCACCAAGCCCTCCAAACGCGACGTCTGGTTGAACAGATCCTGCGATTGCTTTGGGACGCAGGACTCACGGTGGGCCCGAGTTTCCGTAGCGTCAGTGACTCTGTGTCAGCGGCTCGCTCCGATCCGCATTTGCAGACCGCGCTGGTTAGCGCCCGCCTGCTGGCTGGTAATTCAAGCATTTACGATTCCCTCTTGCAGGCGCTGGAGAAAGAGCGTCGCAAGCGAGCTGATGCCTGCATCGCCGCCATTCTCCGCGAGCGGGCTGCGAGGTACGCGAAATATGGCGCCGCCGTGTGTCTCCAGGAGCCGAACGTAAAGGAGAGTCCAGGCGGCATCCGCGATCTTCACACCGCACTGTGGGTGGGCTACGCGCGGTATGGATGCCGGACGCTGAATGAACTTCGCGAACACGACGTCATTTCGGAAACCGAACAACGAACGGCGGGACGGGCAGTCAACTTCCTCTGGCGAGTCCGTTATGCCGCGCACCTTTCGACTCGCCGAAAGACCGAACGGCTTGCGCTCGATCTCCAAACTACGCTGGCTCGAGAGTTTGGCTACAAGTCGGGGGCTTATCTGCTCGCTTCCGAAAAATTCATGCGCGAGTACTATCACCATGCGCGCGAATTGAACCTATTCAGCGAAACAGTGCTCGCGCGCGCTGCCGAGACTGAAAGGAAAGTAAGTCGCGGGTGGGGCCGGAAACTTTCCCATAATCCTACCGAGCCTCTCTCAATTAGCAACAGTCGTGTGCAATTGGAGGGCGAAGCCGAACTCTTAACCGGCAATCCAATGCTGCTCTTTGATGCCTTCGCTCTGGCCCAGGCCGCGGATGTGCCGTTAAGCCAGACGTTGCGTGATGCCATACGCCAGAGTCTGCCGGCAGTGGATCGTAACTTCCGTTCCTCCGCTGAAGCTTCGCGCTGCTTCATGAAACTCCTGGGGAGGCGAGGTCGCGGCGGCTACGTTTTGCGACTAATGCATGAAATCGGATTCCTTGCCCGTTATGTGCCGGAGTTTGGACGCATCAGCTTGCTCATCCAACACGATCTCTATCATCACTACACGGTAGATGAACACACCCTCAAAGCTGTCGAAGCGCTCGACGAGCTGTATGCCAGCCAGGACAAACAGCGTGCGCATTTGCGCATCATCTTCGATGAGATTGAGGATCCGAGCCTGCTTTACCTGTCGATTCTCTTGCACGACATCGGTAAGGGGCGCGGGCGCGGCCACATCCCGCGCGGAACGAAAATAGCGGAGCGGGTCTGCAAACGTTTTGGCCTCGGCGAGCTGGATGCTGCCAAAGTCGTACTAATGGTCAAGCATCACGTCGCGATGGCGCAACTGGCCCAGCGGCGCGATCTCAACGAACCACATGTCGTAACGGATTTCGCCGCGCGCATGGGAACACTGGACGCGCTGAGCATGCTATTGCTCCTAACCTACGCAGACCTGAACGCCGTCGCTCCCGGCGTCTGGAGCGAATGGAAGAGCACACTGTTGTGGGAACTCTACCGGCGCGCGAGGACCGTGTTGGCCGGAACCGATGCACCTCCTGATGAAACCGAAAAGATCACACGATTCAAGGAACAGATGGCAAAGGCCCTGGACGGATCGCTCCCATTGAGTGAGGTTGAGCGTCACGTAGCGTTGCTTCCGGATCGCTATATCCGGGTCACACGCCCCGCTGCCGCTGCGACTCATCTTCATCTAATTAGAGAACTCAAGTCGGATGTCTTCGTGCGACGCTGGACGCGCTATGGGCGAGAAGCTACCGAGTTAACTATCTGCACAAGGGATCGACACGGTCTGTGCGCCGACATAGCCGGAGTGCTCGCCGCGCATGGGATCGAAATTCTGAGCGCAGAACTAAACACCCGCGAGGACGGCATTGCCCTCGATGTTTTCATGGTGCGCGAATCGTCCACCCACCATGGGATAGATCTGGATCGATACCCGGCTATCGAGCGCTCGCTGCGTAAAGCCATTGCGGGCGAATCGAATATCGTGGCGATGGTCGAACGCTGGCAGACCAGGAATGCCCCGCGGCAGAGAAATGCTGCTAACCGTGCTGCTCTGCGCAATCCAACCCAGGTTGCCTGCGACAATGACGCTTCCCGATCCTCCACCCTGATCGAGGTGCACGCCGTAGATGAACCCGGGTTGGCGTACAAGATCGCGAGCGCCCTTGCGGCCCTGGGACTGGATATCGTGTGTGCCAGGATAGCGACAGAAAAAAGTGACGCCCTGGATGTTTTCTACGTCACCGACGGGGAGGGAATGAAGCTCTCGCAGTCCCGGCTGCAATCCGTCCAGGTAGCTCTCCCCGCGATGCTTTCCGGCGAAATTCCCATCACCGCCGCCACGGGCCCGAAGCCGACTATACAAACTTGACTATACAAACTTAAGGAGAACTGTAGATGAAAAAAGTTGAAGCGATTATTCGGCCGCACCTCCTGGACGCGGTTAGAACCGCACTCCAGGAAGTGGAAGTGGTTGGAATGACCATGAGCGAGGTGCAAGGTTATGGACGCCAGAAGGGTCACACCGAGACCTACCGCGGCGCAGAATACCAGATTGAGTTCATCCCAAAAATCAAGCTTGAAGTGATCGTGCCGGATGAGATCGAGGATGCCGCAATTGAGGCAATTATCAAGACCGCTCGGACGGGCAAGTTTGGCGACGGAAAGATCTTCGTCGTCCCGCTGGACGACGTAATTCGCATCCGCACTGGAGAGCGCGGCGAAGCAGCACTTTGACGATTCGCCGCGGCAGGGCGCGGAGGGTCGGGCGCTGAATGTTCTTGGCGACAGGAGTTTTGCTGGGTGGTGCAGTCAATCAGTTTGGGTTTGACTGCCTTACGAGAACTTGAATTCTGAAACTTAAATTCGAAGGAGACAAGGCACATGAAGAAAAGGTTATCTCTATCACAAAAGATTTCCCGATTGCAGGTTCGGCTTCATGATCCCGAATGGCGGCGGTATGGAGTGCTGCTGCTGGCAGGGAAGATGGTAGGCGTTGGCTTACTGCTGCTCGGGATCGTCGCCCTGTTCCCGGATTTGATCGGCTTCGGCAAGGTTTTTGCCGCCGATACGGAAGTGAAGGGCAATGACATTATTAATCCCCTGAATACAGTTTGGACCCTCGTCGCGGCGTTCCTGGTCTTTGGCATGCAGGTTGGCTTCACCATGCTGGAGGCCGGCTTCTGTCGCTCGCGCGAGACCGTTAACGTCCTGATGGAATGCATCGTCGATACCTGTCTCTGCGGCATCCTCTTCTTCGCTTTTGGTTTCGCTTTCATGTTTAGCCATGGCAATGGATTTATCGGATACCACTGGTTTTTCCTGCAGGATGTGCCGGCTACTTACGAGGCCAGTGGCGTGGCTTTCCTGGCATTCTGGCTGTTCCAGTTTGCCTTTGCCGATACCTGCTCGACTATTACTTCCGGCGCCATGATCGGCCGCACCGGTTTTGTTGGCGACCTGCTCTACAGTTTCGCCGTCTCCGGCTTTATTTATCCAATCATTGGTCATTGGGCCTGGGGACCGGACGGATTTCTTGTGACTATGGGCAGTGCCGGAAACTTTCTGCCATCGCTGGGAATGAACTTCCACGATTTCGCCGGCTCTACGGTGGTACACACCATTGGCGGCTTCATTGCCTTAGCGGGGGCGATTGCTCTCGGGCCGCGTCTTGGTCGCAAGTTCAAGCGCGACGGGGGCGGCCCGATGATGCCGCATGATTTGACCATTGCCGCGGCCGGCGGACTGCTTCTCTGGTTTGGTTGGTACGGATTCAATCCCGGCAGCACGCTATCCGCGATGGATTTCGAAGGCATAGGTCGCGTCGCCACCAATACCACCCTCGCAGCGTGCGCCGCGGGTCTAACTGCCCTGGTGTACACCTTCATCGCTACCAGGAAATGGGATGTTAGTTTCACAGTGAATGGATTCCTCGCCGGACTGGTTGCCATCACCTGTCCGTGCTACTGGGTGAGTCCCGCTGGCGCTATCATGCTGGGTGGAGTTGCTGGAGTGCTGGTTGTCCTTGGTGTGGAATTGCTGGAATGGTTGCGCATTGATGATCCGATTGGGGCCGTGCCCGTACACGGTTTCTGTGGAATCTGGGGCACTCTATCGCTCGGCCTGTTTGCGTGTGGTAAATATGGTGCGACCGGACCAGTTACCCCGGACAACACCGTGCCGCTAACAGGTTTGTTGTACGGAGGCGGCGCCGCCGTGCTGAAGGCCCAGGTGATCGGCAGTTTGATCGTGACGGTGGCGACCTTTTCGGTGGCAATGGCGGTCATGTACCTGATTAAAGCTTTCGGTGTTCTCCGCGTCTCGGCTGAGGGTGAGGCATATGGCCTGGATTTGCACGAACACGGAATTTCGGCATATCCGGAATACGTTATCTCTGCGATGGGCAGACCAGCCGGAATGGTCCACAGGGAGATAGACAAATCCAGCGTAGAAGCTCCGGCCCACTTTAGCGCAATTGAGCCAACGGTGTAATCAATTGATGGGGGGCTGGACTATCCCAAAGAGACCGCGCGGTTCAAAAGCGCGGTCTCTCTCTTTTTTGCGGCAAGCCTTTGGAGTGCAGCGATCTGTCACCGCTTTGGCCGTGGCCATTTAAGGGGCACTCGTGCAGTTTAGAGTACAAGCTTCCGTGCTTCCGCAACCGTAACCTAAAGGTTGAACTCTAAACTTCTTGAGTGCATCGCCTTTCTTTATCTGTACCTAAAAGGCGGCTGTGTTAGTATCCGCTCCCGGAAGGTTGACTACCAGCAATGGAACTGACCCAACTCGAGTTTTTCCTGATGGTCGTTGAGGAGGGCAGCTTCTCGAAAGCGGCTGTTCGAGTATTCCGCACTCAGCCGGCGGTAAGCATCGCCATCAGGCGCCTCGAGGAAGAGATTGGCGCGCCGCTCTTTGACCGCTCGCAAAAAACACCAACTCTTACAGACGCCGGCGAGCTTGTCTATGATTACGCGAAGCGAATCCTGTCATTGCGCGATCACGCGCAGAACGTAGTCTCTGAACTCCGTTCCCTGGAGCGTGGTCGCGTCCGGATTGGTGCCAACGAAAGCACGTCGCTCTATATCCTGCCGCATCTTATTCTTCAGTACCGAGAACAACATCCAAACGTAAAGCTTGAAATTTACCGGCACGTGTCCGAGCGTTTGCCGCGCGAGGTGCTGGACCGCAATGTGGATTTCGCTCTACTGGCTTTCGAGCCCGTTGACAGCGATCTCGAATCCTTCCCCATACTGAAAGACGAAACCGTGCTGATCATGAGTCCGGAGCACGTGCTGGCAAAACGTGAGTCGGTGAAAATCGAAGAACTCGGCAGGGAATCCTTCCTGGCCCATAACGTCAAAACTGCCTCGCGGCACAAGGTAATCGAGGCTTTCGCCCAGCACCATACTGCGCTGAACATCACGCTCGAACTGGCCACTATCGAAACTATTAAGCGCTTTGTTCAGCTCAAGATCGGTCTCGCTTTTGTCCCACGGATGTGCGTCGCCGAAGAGCTGGAACGCGGTACCATCGCCACCGTCCCGGTGCAGGGCCTGAGTTATTTCCGCACGCTCTGGGTCACACATCGCCGCCAGATCACGTTTTCACATGCCGCCGCAGCCTTTCTCAAAGTGCTGCGTCAGCAGGCCCCGCTGGAATCACCTGGGTTGCAGAGTAAGAATTCATCACGGCGCAAGTAAACCCTCTGAGAACAGGTTCCGGTCGATGAAATGTTCGGTAATCCCTGAAGTTTGTTAGCCAGCTCAGTTATCGAAACGGTGGTATTGCCTCATTAGCCAGACTTATCTTCTCATAAAAATTATGGGTTTGACTTAGCCCTGTGTTGTTCCTAGGATCAGACATTCTGGCGGTCTAATGTCTAACTGCAAGAAAACACATCTACGATCAGGACTTACGCTCTTACCAACATTTAACGGTGGTCAATGAAGCTTAAGATCACAATTTTACCGGGCGACGGAATTGGCCCCGAGGTAACGGCTGAGGCGGTACGCGTTCTGGAGGTGGTAGCCGATCTCCATGGCCACAGCTTCGAGTTTGAAGAATGTTTGATCGGTGGCGCTGCGATTAATCAGACCGGCACGCCTCTTCCGATTGCCACCATCGGCGCTTGTGTTACGAGTGATGCTGTGTTGCTTGGTGCGGTCGGGGCTCCCGAATACGACAGGCTGACGCCAGACCTGAGGCCCGAGGCAGGTTTGCTGGCGCTGCGGAGCGGGCTCGGTGCTTTCGCGAATCTGCGCCCTATCGTCGCCTACGAGGCCATCAGCGATTGTTCGCCCCTGCGGGCGGAAATCGTCCGCGGCGCAGACGTTCTGATCGTGCGCGAACTTCTCGGTGGCCTTTATTTTGGTCAGCCTCGCGGTATCATCTCTGAGGGTGGCACCGCCGGCGCTTTCAACACAATGCGCTACTCGGTCACCGAAATCGAACGCATCGCTCACGTCGCCTTCACTGCCGCGCAGGCACGGCGGCAGAAAGTAACTTCGGTTGATAAGGCCAATGTTCTTGAAACCTCGCAACTGTGGCGCAAAGTCGTGACGAATGTGGCCGGCGGATATCCGAGCGTGACGCTGGAGCATCTTTATGTCGACGCGTGCGCCATGCACTTAATAATGAATCCGCTCAGGTTTGATGTGCTGTTGACGGAGAATCTTTTCGGCGACATCCTTTCGGACGAGGCCGCTGTGATTACGGGCTCGTTGGGTATGCTCGCCTCTGCCAGTATTGGCGGCGTAGTCGGATTGTATGAGCCGGTGCACGGTTCAGCACCAGACATTGCCGGACAAGGACTGGCGAATCCGCTCGGCGCGATCGCTTCGGCCGCATTGCTACTGCGCCACGCGGCTAACCTCGAACAGGAATCAAAAGAGGTAGGGGCCGCCATCCGCACAGTACTCGACGCCGGTTACCGCACCCCCGATCTCGATCGCGGAACTGGTAAGCGCGTCGTGAAAACTTCTGAAATGGGTTCGCTGGTAGTCGAGGCATTTTCGAATATAGCTAACAAGCGGCAAGCTTATCACGCAGTTTGAAGGCCGAGGTCAGAGGTCAGAGGTCAGAGGTCAGTGACGACGTTGTCTAACATCCAGCATCTGATATATAGCATCTGATTTTCTCTGACGTTTGAACATCTGACTTCTGACCTCTGACTTCTGACCTCTGATTTTTATGTCACGCACACTCTTCGACAAGCTCTGGAGCGACCACGTGGTTTGCGAGCCACCCGGCCAACCCGCGCTCCTCTACATTGACCTGCATCTGGTCCATGAGGTTACGTCCCCACAGGCGTTCGACGGTCTGCGGGCCGCCGGCCGGCGCGTTAGACGTCCCGAATTGACGGTAGCGACGGCGGATCACAACGTACCTACGACCGATCGAAGTTTGCCGATAACCGATGAAATCGCAGCCCGCCAAATTGCGGCGTTGCGGCGCAACTGTGCTGAATTCAGCATTCCTTTCTTTGATCTGGATTCCAGGGAGCAAGGAATTGTCCACGTTATTGGTCCGGAGTTGGGATTGACTCAGCCTGGGATGACCATAGTTTGTGGTGACAGCCATACCAGTACCCATGGTGCGTTTGGCTCGCTGGCGTTTGGCATCGGCACTTCGGAAGTCGAGCACGTCCTCGCCACGCAGTGTTTGCCGCAACAAAGGCCGCGCACGATGCAGATCCATACGGTCGGCGACCTGTCCGAAGGTGTCACTGCCAAGGACCTCGCGCTCGCGATTATTGGACAGGTTGGGACGGACGGGGCGACGGGACACGTAATCGAATACACAGGCGAGCCAGTTCGCGCACTCTCGATGGAAGCTCGCATGACGCTTTGCAATATGAGCATCGAAGCCGGGGCGCGAGCGGGGATGGTTGCACCAGATGAAAAGACCTTTTCGTATCTTGAAGGCAGACGCTTTGCACCACGGAACACCAAAGGAAAGGCAGCATGGAATGATGCTGTCGCTTACTGGCGGACGCTGCCCACGGATGCGGACGCGCGGTACGATCTTACAGTCGAAATTGACGTGGATGACCTGGCGCCTTATGTCACGTGGGGCACGAGTCCGGGCCACGTCGTTCCTGTGACAGGTTCCGTTCCTAATCCAAGCGAGACAGGAACAGAAAGTGATCGCCGGGCCACTGAGCGCATGCTTGAGTACATGGCCTTAACGCCGGGCACACAAATTGAAGACATTCCCATTACGCGTGTATTCATCGGCTCGTGCACTAATGCCCGCATTGAAGACTTGCGTGCATCGGCCAGGATAGTGCGCGGGTACACAATTAATCCTTCCGTTCACGCGATGGTCGTCCCGGGATCGCAGACGGTCAAGCGGGCTGCCGAGGCCGAAGGCCTCGACCGCATATTTATCAAAGCGGGCTTTGAGTGGCGCGAGGCGGGCTGCTCAATGTGCCTGGGAATGAATCCTGACATCCTGCAACCGGGCGAGCGCTGTGCCTCAACGAGCAACCGAAACTTTGAGGGACGGCAAGGTCGAGGCGGGCGAACGCATCTCGTCAGCCCCATCATGGCGGCGGCGGCAGCTATCAAGGGACATTTTACTGACGTACGCAGGTGGGAATTTAGATCTTAGTGAGTTGTCCGTTGTCAGTGGTCAGTTGTTCGTGACGCTACGACTGATCACTGACCTACCACCACAATCTTATGAAACCTTTTCGTATTCACACGGGAATCGTTGCTCCCCTCGACCGGCCCAACGTCGATACGGACCAAATCATTCCGAAGCAGTTTTTGAAACGCGTCGAGCGCACAGGCTTCGGCCAGTTTCTGTTCTACAACTGGCGTTTTACGGCGAATGGGGAACCGGATGATTCCTTTGTCCTGAACTCGACCGACTACCAGGGCGCGACTGTCCTGGTCACAGGAAAGAACTTTGGCTGCGGGTCGTCGCGCGAGCACGCACCCTGGGCCCTCCTGGATTACGGCTTTCGTGCGGTAATCGCACCTTCGTTTGCAGATATATTTGCGAATAACTGTCGAAAGAATGGCATTCTTCCAGTCGTACTCGCGGACGCTGAGGTCGCGGAATTGTTCCGCCGCACGAATGATGAGCCGGGCTATCACGTAACCGTCGATCTGGAGCGTGGCGTAGTGGAGGATGATCGGGGCTTCTCTGCTTCTTTTGTAATTGATGATTTCCATCGCCACTGCCTCATGGAAGGCCTCGACGATATTGCTCTGACGCAGCAATACGAACCCCAAATTGCCGCGTATGAGGCGCGACGCGGGGCGTGGCGAGAACCGCAATAATGTCGAAAACAAACAGCAGCATGAGCGTTATTGGCACGAATTGGCAGCGCTGTTTAGATAGCGCACTTGTGCGCCGCGCCCGCAGGCGGATAAGTCCGTATTTCAAACGGCTGCTTCTTGCCAATCATCGCGATGGCTTGTGTATTTGAAAGGACGGTATTACAACAATTTCTCAATCAGGCAATACAATTTATGAGAGGGGTGCGATGGCTTCATCGCCCATTTCTGCTGCTAAGAACATGACACCTCGGCAAGCCGAAGCGAGAAAGCTGGCGACATTTCTCGAAACGGGACAAATGTTGGCCGGCACTTTCGAACTCAAAGAGGCGATGTCTCGCGTCCTGGCAACACTGGGCCGCCATCACGGCATGATTCGTGGCGCAGTGATGTTGCTTGCTGAAGATACGAATGAATTGCGCATTGTCGCCTCTCATGGCCTCGACGAAGACGGAGCCCGCCGGGTCAAATATCAAATTGGTGAAGGGATTACCGGGCGCGTCGCCCAGACGGGCAAACCGGTGGTCGTTCCCCAAATTAGTCGTGAGCCCTTGTTTCTGGATCGTTTAGGGGCACGCAAAAAGATCCTGAAAACTCAGGAGCTGAGTTTTATCTGTGTCCCGGTCCTCATCAACCGCAAACCGGTCGGCGTGCTCAGCGTCGATCTGAAATACAAAGCCGACCGTGACTACGAACGCGCCACCAATTTCCTGGCGATCATTGCAACCATGATCGCCCAGGCGATCAAGGTCGGGCATTTGCTCGAAGCAGACAAACAGCGTCTGGTGGACGAAAACACGCACCTTAAGCAGGAATTGCGCGAGCGCTACGACTTCAGTCACATCATCGGTAACTCAGGTCCTCTTCGTCAGGTCTATGAGCAGGTGACGCAGGTTGCACGCACGAATACGACCGTACTCCTGCGCGGCGAATCGGGCACAGGCAAGGAGTTGATAGCGCACGCCATTCACTACAACTCTTTACGTTCGGCCAAGCCATTCATCAAAGTTAGTTGCGCGGCTCTGCCTGAAACTTTGATCGAATCCGAGTTGTTTGGGTACGAGAAGGGCGCTTTTACCGGCGCTCAAGGACGCAAGAAGGGCCGCTTTGAACTGGCAGAGGGTGGCACGCTCTTTCTTGATGAGGTTGGCGACCTGAACATGTCGACGCAGATTAAGCTGCTGCGCGTCCTGCAAGAGAGAGAATTTGAACGGCTGGGCGGCACGGAAACGATAAAGGCCAACGTCCGCCTCGTCGCCGCAACCAACAAAGATATGGAGCGGGCAATTGTCGAAGGTGCTTTTCGGGAAGACTTATATTATCGCCTCAACGTCTTCGCCATCTTCATGCCTCCCTTGCGTGACCGCAAATCAGACGTGCTGCTGCTGGCCGATCACTTTCTTGAAAAGTTCGCGCGGGAACATCACAAAAGCATCAAGCGCATCTCAACTCCGGCTATCGACATGCTGGCCAGTTATCATTGGCCCGGCAATGTTCGTGAACTGGAAAACATCATCGAGCGAGCGGTGCTGGTTTGTGAGACTAACGTTATTCACGGACATCACCTGCCGCCCACGCTGCAAACGGCAGAAGGCTCAGGCACCGTGACGCGGCTCTCGCTCGAATCAACCGTCGAGGCCTTTGAGCGAGACATCATTATGGACGCGCTGAAAACAACGCGGGGCAGCCGTAAGCGGGCAGCGAAATTGTTGGACACCACGGAAAGAATCATCGGCTATAAAGTTAAGAAGTACAGGATCGACTGCGACCGCTTCAATACTTAGCCGCGCACGTGTTTAGTTCAACTACTGTTCCTACTACCCGTCAATTCTCTACGGCTCGGCTTTGCACGGTAACGTGCTTCGGTTCCAGTCCGCGCTAGCGGACGGCTGACAATAGCCCAGCGATTCATCGCTGGGACGAGAGCAAGTTTCGCGACGAAGTCCGTGAAACGGACGACTGAAGGGTCGATGTCCAGCTGCGACCTTCAGCCGTCTGCTTCGCGGACTAGATTTTCTTTGCTCCCCACCTGGCAGTGAACTGCCGGGCTATTGTCAGCCGTCCGCCCTCGCGGACTGAATCTTTGGTGATCTCCAATGAACGACAGTACGCGCGCGTCTGAGGCATTGTGGGGCGCCCAGGATCAGGCTACCCGGCTCGTCGAACTGACAAGCGACGAGCCTGATGTGAAGGAAGCGCCGCTTCGTCGCGATGTGCGCTCACTGGGTCGTTTGCTGGGTGAAGTATTGAAAGAGCAAGCTGGGGAAACCCTATTCAATGCGGTCGAAGAAATTCGACAACTTGCCATCGAATACCGTGAGTTGGAGCATGATGCACGTCAAGACAGGAGGGGCGCGCGCGCGCATGAGTTGATGGAACGTGTCGCGCTGATAGTCACAGACATGGAACTGGTCGAGGCCTATCGCATGACGAAGGCATTTGCCATTTACTTTGAACTCACAAATCTCGCAGAAACCAATCATCGCAAGCGGCGGCGCCGGACCGCCCAACTCTCCCCCGAAGGCCCGCCACAACCAGGTTCCATCCGCGGCACTTTGCGCCGCATGCGCCAGTCGGGAATTAATCTGGAGACAGCAATCCAATTGATGCGGCAAATCGAGGTTATTCCTGTCTTTACTGCCCATCCGACCGAGGTCGCTCGCCGCACGGTGTTGTTTAAGCGACAGCGGATTGCAGCCAATTTGGAATTGCTGGATCGTTTACCGCTGACGGAGGCGGAGGCGATCAAGCGCGAAGCCGCTATTGCCGCCGAGATTACCGAGCTCTGGCAGACGGACGAAGTTCGTCGCCGGCCGCCGACCGTGAGGGATGAGATCAAGATGGGATTGGATTACTACTCTGATTGCTTGATCGACATGCTGCCCAGCCTCTATGAGGAATTCGCGGACGCCCTGCGAGAGGAATATGAATGCGAACTGACCGCCAACGAGTTACCCGGCTTTCTGAAGTTCGGTTCATGGATTGGCGGAGACCGCGACGGCAATCCGTTCGTCACAGCAGCCAGCACACGCGATGCGCTGCAGATGGCACGGCAGGTGATACTCAATCATTATCTTGCCGAGTCGGGCGAGCTGATGGATCGGCTCAGTCCTTCGGAACGTCAGGTACCGGTCACAGCAACCTTGAGCGATGGAGTGAAGCGATATGCGCAGCGAATGCCGTGGGTCGCGGCCGCAAACAAGACTCGAGCCCCTGAAGAGATCTATCGCAGCTACCTGGATTATGTCCTCGAACGTCTCCGCATCACGCGCGATGAACCGGCTGATGCCAATGCATACCCGGACGCGAACGATTTTGCTAATGATTTGAAACTGCTGCGCCAGAGCCTGGCTGCTAATGGCGGCGAGCGCATCGCAGAATTGCTGCTCGATCCGCTCGTGAGACAAGTCAGCACTTTCGGATTTCACTTACACTCTCTCGACATCAGGCAGCACGCCCGCGTGCATACGCGCGTGATTGCTGAGTTATCGCTCGGCGAAAGAGCAAGTGGAACCGATCGGATCACTTTGCCTGCTTCGCCTTCAGACGAAACGCGTAACCTGCTGGAAAGCCTGCGCACTGTAGCAGAACTAAAGCGCGAATTTCCGCCGCAGGCGATTCGCAGCTACGTGATCAGCGGCGTAAGCAAAGTGGAGGACGTTCTCGCCTTTATTTGGCTGGCCCAGCTTTGCGGCCTGCGAGTGGAAGCCGCGCCGGATAGCAGAGGCGGCCGGGACCCCGGACTAATGCCAGTGCCGCTGTTCGAGTCAATCGAGGATTTGCGCAATTGTCCCGAGATCTGCCGCAGACTCTGGACTTCGGCTGACTACGATCGATTGCTTGACTCATGGGACCGGCAGCAGGAGGTGATGCTCGGTTACTCCGACTCCAACAAAGACGGCGGAATGCTTACCAGCGCCTGGGAGATTTATAAAGCGCACCGAGCCTTGCACGCAGTCGCGGCCGAATGCAGAGTCAAGCTGAGACTTTTTCACGGGCGCGGCGGAACGGTCGGACGCGGGGGTGGCCCAACGCACCGCGCGATTGTGGCGCAGCCCAGGAACGCTTTTAGTGGTTCGCTGAAGATCACAGAGCAGGGCGAAGTTCTTTACTGGAAATACTCAGACGCTGCATTAGCCGAACGCAACCTGGAGCTAATGGTTGCGGCCTCTCTCGAGGCGCTCGCACGACCAGGCAGTGCGCAATCCGAAGAAGCAGGCGAAGAAGAGAGGTGGGAAGCCGCCATGGAACAAATGTCCGAGAACGCCTTTGCTTTCTATCGCGAGCACATCGTCGAAAACCCAGACGTTCTGACTTACTTCGAGGAAGCAACGCCGGTGCAGGAGCTGGAACACGCGCGGATTGGTTCTCGTCCGGCGCGGCGAGGCGAGACGCGAGAACTCGCGGACTTGCGCGCCATCCCCTGGGTCTTTGGCTGGATGCAAAGTCGCCATGTGCTGCCGGGATGGTTTGGCGTGGGGTATGCGCTGGAACAGTTCGCCGGTACGGATGCCGAAGGAGAGCGACTGCTGCAAAAGATGGCGAAGGGCTTTCCCTTTTTTTCCGATTTGATCGGAAACGTTGAAATCGGAATGGCGAAGGCCGATCTTACAATCGCGCATCGTTACGCCGCTCTGGTCACGGACGTTGGCCTGCGCGAGCGTGTATTTGGAATGATGGTGGACGAGTTTGAGCGTACGGGTCGAATGATCTTGCGGGTGACAGGACAGAAAGAGCTTCTGAGTGGAAACCCGGTGCTGGCCCGGTCGATTCGACTGCGAAACCCTTACGTTGATCCGTTGAGCTTAATTCAGTTTGCTTTGCTGCGCCGCAAGCAAGCCGGCGAGGAAAGTGAAGTTTTGAACTACGCGCTGGCCGCGACGATAAACGGTATTGCCGCCGGTTTAAGAAATACTGGTTGATGGGAAAATGACTATATGACCTATAGCCCTTCGGGTCCCGATTGTGGCTATCCGCAGAGCACCGAGCCCCCGTTGACGTTGACGATTTCCCCGGTAATGTTCGCTGCCCAGTCCGACGCGAGAAAGGCAATGGCAAGGGCGATGTCATCGGCCGTCGCAACTCGTCCGAGCGGTATAGTATCGACGATCTTCTGTTTGAACGGCGCGTCGCCGAACACCACACCATTCAACTCAGTATCGACCCAACCCGGAGCGACGCTGTTCACTCGGATGCTGGGTGCTAGTTCCGCTGCCAGGGATTTGGTGAGACTGATCTGCCCTCCCTTTGAAGCAGCATAATTCGAGTAGCCTGCTTCACCACGTTGACCGGCGGTTGAACTGACTATGACAATCGCGCCGCTTCCCTGCTTTTTCATAAAAGGCACAACCGCGCGGCACGCAGTCCAGGTTCCCTTCAAGTTGGCGCCGATGACCCGATCCCAGAGCGCCTCCGACATCTCTTCGACGGGCGCTCCCTCCCAGATGCCCGCGTTCGCCACCAGCAAATCGACGCGACCAAAATGTTTTATGGTTGCCTCCACAAGGGCAGCGGTCTGGCCCACGTGGGAAACATCAGCGCGCAACGGCAATGCCTGCACCCCAAACTCGCGGGCCAGCCGCGCTACTTCCTGCGCCGCCTCTTCGTTTCGCGCGTAATTAATGACCACATCGGCTCCCGCCTCAGCCAGCCGGAGTACGGTGGCGCGTCCGATGCCACGTGCACCCCCCGTCACAATCGCTACACGGCCACGCAATAGCGTCTCCGGCAGCGCGGTTTTGTCCCCATTAACCGCTGCCATTCTTCCCTCCCGGTTCACATCCCGATGCCTTTTAAGTGATAACGATCGGTGTCGTAAAGTCGCGCTATGTCCACCGTGTCAATCTTTCCCAGCACTGTCGAAATATCTACCAGTGACAGTTCGCACGCGGGTGCAATTCCGCGCGCCGATACCATCTTGCCGAAATCACCTTCGGCCACGGCGTCCGCCGCCCGTGCCCCGAACATCAACCCCATAATACGGTCCACGGGCGAAGGGGGACCGCCACGTTGCGGGTGGCCAACAATTACCGACCGCGCATCGTAGGGCGTATCGCCCATGATTCTCCGCGCCAAAACTTCAGCGATGCCCCCTAACCGCGCGTGGCCGAAAGCGTCATGGCGGTCGTCGATAATGATCAACTCGCCATCTTCCGCATAAGCGCCCTCGGCGACGACCACTACCGAGTAACGCGGATGAAGTGGATCACGAGGGTGAGCCTTTGAATCTCCCAGATGATCTTGTAAGTGGCGATAAACTTTTTCGTAGCGAAAGGGATGTTCGGGGATCAGGATAATGTCCGCTTGACCTGCAACTCCCGACCAAAGAGCCAGGTGCCCGGAGTGGCGCCCCATGACTTCGATCACCTGAACCCAGCCGTGGGAACCGGCGGGGGTGCGCGAACGCTCGATTACCTCTGTCACGTTTCTCAACGCCGAGTCAAAACCCAGCGTGTAATCGGTTCCTGCCAGATCTTTATCGATCGTCTTGGGAATACCCACGATAGGCACGTCCTTCTCTGCCAGACGCGCGGCCACGCCCAGCGTGTCTTCGCCGCCGCAAGCGACGACCGCATCGAGACCGAGCTTCTCGATGTTGGCGATCACCTCAGATGACTTGTCGATCCGCTCTCCCAATTCGTTGGGTGTCTGGAAAGGATTGGTACGCGACGAGCCGAGGTTAGTGCCACCATCGCGATCCCAGCGTCGCACGCTTGCGCGTTCAAGCGGTACGACTTCAAATGGAGGATCGAGCAAACTTAACCAACCGTCGCTGAGTCCGACTGTTTCGATCCCACGCTCGAAAGCCCGATATACCAAACCTTTGATGGCAGGGTTGAGTCCCGGCGCATCACCGCCTCCGGTCAGCACGCCGATACGTTTTACTTCAGTCATGGAAAACTAATTATGCTCCTCAATAAATAGTTTTGGCGCCACTAGATCAAACCGCCAAGTGAGTCTGCGTAGCGCGGCGACAGTATAAAGCCTGGGGTGGAGCGAAGCGGAACCCCAGGATCGTTGGAACAGAAAAAACAAGCCCGCGAAGTGGGCGACCGCCACTGATCATGTTAAATCTAACCTTTGCGCTATCGCACGCGTCGCGCGCTGGGTCTTATCACTTTAGTCATCCTGGGGGTTCCGCTTCGCTCCACGCCAGACTCTGTACTTGCACCCGCTACGCGGGTTTTGAAAAGTTAGCCCCACTAACCTGTTCAGAGGGACAACGACCTTCTTCGTGTAATTTCGTGGATCGGTTTTCCTTTATCGGCGACCCGCCCGCAAAATCCGGCTGCTCTTCCTCAAGATGCGTCTTAATGATCGGCGCCAATTGCGCGGCCTCCGCGAGAAATCCGTCGTGCCCGTGTGACGAATCAAGCTCAACATAGTTTGCTTTAACTCCGGCTGCCCTTGCGGCCCAGGCGAGCGCTCGCACGTCACTCGACGGAAAGAGCCAGTCTGAAGATATACCAACCAGCAACAGGCGCGCGCGAATCCGACGCAACGCTGCCTCCAGCGAAATCGCGGATCCATTGCCACCAGCGAGATCGAAGGTATCCATAGCCTTCGATAGCACCAGGTACGAGTTCGCGTCGAAACGCTGCGTAAACATCGAGCCCTGATAATCCAGATAGCCCGCAATGTCGTAACGCGCGCTCAGTGAATTCTGTGGCTCCTCGCCGCTCCGGTCAGGCCGCCGGGCAAAACGTGCCGAAAAAAGTTCGGCCGATTTGTAACTACAAAGCGCGATCCCACGCGCCAGCGCCAGGCCCGCAACCGGCTGTTGATCCAATGCGTAATGACCGTCTCGCCACGCCGGGTCATTGAGAATCGCCTGGCGTTGCAGGTGATTAAGCGCGAGGCCCATAGCCGAAAGCCGCGCCGCTCCGATGGCAATACACCGCTCCACTCTTCCCGGAAAATTCACAGCCCAACTCAGTGCCTGCATCCCGCCAATGGAACCGCCGATGACTGTGTGGAGCCGTTCTATTCCCAGGTGATCGAGCAACCGCGCCTGAGTTCGGACCATGTCTTTGATGGTGACGAGGGGAAAATCGCTACCGTAAAATTGTTCCGGTTTTTGAGGATGCCTGCTGTTTGGTCCGGTCGAGCCGTAACATGACCCTATAACGTTCACACCAATGACACAGTAACGCGCCGTATCAAATGGTTGGTCAGGCCCGATCAACTGCGGCCACCAATCCGCGACGCGCGCCGACCCGGACAACGCATGACAGACCAGCAACGCATTGTCACGCGCTTCGTTCAGCTCGCCGTAGAGGGCATAGCGCAGCGTAACCGGCTGCAGGCTGCTGCCGGCAACCAGTCTGAACGGTTCGTCATCCGCGAACGTGAAATCCGCTTCGAATGTGGGCTTCATCGCCACGCTCATCTTTATGCTCGGGTCCTTACCTGCTTTTGGAACGGTCTCTTAAGAAACAGTCTGTTTAGTATTCGGCTCCTGCCGCGCCAGTCTACGCTAACATTCCTGCGCAGGCCCTCTCCAACGCTGGGAAAAACCGAACGCACCCTGCGCGGTCGGCTTTGCTCTACGTTCGGTATCAAACCGCGTTGCTCGAGCGCTTGAAGAATCTTGCTGAGGCTGAACTCAACCGGCTCCCGATCCGTCTCAACGATAACGTCGGGCGCGATCGGCTCTTCGTATGGATCAGAAACTCCGGTAAATCCCTGGAGTTCCCCGGCAAGCGCCTTTTGGTAGAGCCCTTTTACATCGCGCTCGGCGAGCACTGCAATCGGGCACTTCACGAAGACTTCGATGAATTTGGCTCCGTCCTGCTCCACCGCGTGTCGCACCTCGTCGCGCACCGCGCTGTAGGGTGAAATGGCCGCGGACACCGCGCCGACGCCGTTGCGCGAAAGCAGCCGGCAAACGTAGCCGATACGGCGGATGTTGGTGTCGCGGTCTTCTTTAGAAAAACCCAACCCTTTTGATAGATTGGTGCGAACCTCATCTCCGTCCAAAACCTCTATTCTGACACCACGAGCGCGTAGTTCTGTCGTCAGGAGGATAGCCAACGTCGTCTTGCCCGCTCCGGACAAGCCGGTCAACCACAACGTGAAACCTTTTTTATTCTTCATGAGCTGACCAGCACCTCCACCGCGCGCTGCGCATCTATCAGCACCCGGGCTACCTCAGGTCGTGAAAACTCTACCGGAGGCAACTGGCCCGCGCTTAACAACTCGCGGACTTTCTTGCCGGACAAGGTGACATGGGCCGACGTTTCATGCGGACAGGTCTTGCTCGAAGCCATTGCGGCACACGTCCGGCAATAAAAAGTGTGGTCGAAAAACAATGGCGTAATACCCAATTCTTCCGGTGGGAATTCGTCGAAGATGTGATGCGCGTCATAGGTTCCGTAGTAACTCCCCACCCCGGCATGGTCGCGGCCCACGATGAAATGCGAGCAGCCGTAGTTCTTGCGAATCAGCGCATGAAAGACCGCTTCGCGCGGGCCGGCGTAACGCATTGCGGCAGGCATGATCGAAAGGATCGTCCGCGAGGCAGGATAGTATCCGGCAAGTATGGCTTCATACGACTGCATGCGCACATCTGCAGGAATGTCGTCGGCTTTCGTTTCACCGACCAGCGGATGCAAAAGAAGTCCATCGGCGATTTCCAGCGCGCACTTTTGAATGTATTCGTGGGCGCGATGAACCGGATTGCGCGTTTGAAAACCAACCACGCGGCGCCAGCCCCGCTCCAGGAAAAGAGCGCGCGACTCCAACGGGTCAAGGCGATATTTCGGGAAGGCAAGATTAACCGAACGGTTGACCAGGCTAATCTTTCCTCCCAGCAACCAGTCACCCTGATGGAAAAGATTGCTAACGCCAGGGTGTGCCTGGTCCGTCGTGCGGTATACGAGTTCGGCTTCTCGCGCTTTGTCGTAACGAAACTTGTCTGCGAGATGGACTATGCCAAGCAGACGGTCGTCCTGATAAAGCGCCACGTCCTCAAACTGGCGAATCGTGCCGGCCTGTTCATCTGCAAGTGGAAGCGTTACCGGGATAGACCATGCCAGGCCGTTTGCCAGTCGCATATTGGAACAGACCGAATTGTAGTCGGATCGATCTAAAAATCCTTCGAGGGGCGAATAGGCCCCGGTGGCAATCATCTCCAGATCGGAAATCTCCCGCGCGCCCAGACGAAGCGCGGGCATGTCCGAGGCGGATTCAATCAGCCGTTCACGTTCAGCCCCTGTCACTTCTCTGTTAATCAGCGTGCCCCCGTGCGGGCGGATGAGTTTCATATTTTCTCCAGTAGGTAAATGGTTTCAACGGGTAAATGGTAAATAGTAAGTGGTAAATGGACGGACGATAGGTCGATGGGAACGGTGAATGATCAATGGCGAATTGACACCAAAATACTCTCCCCATTTGCCATTTACCAGTTACTATTCACCATTTACTCGTTCATGAATCCCGCATTCGTTCTTACCGGTTCCGCGCCAACGCCCGGCGCGAGGTATTTCACCGATTTGCACCGGCGTCGTGCAGGGCACGCAACCGATAGACGGATAGCTCTGGTCGTGAAGCGTGTTATAAGGCACGTCGTACTTTGCGATGTAGTTCCAGACATCACGCGCAGACCATGCGGCAAGCGGATTGATCTTAATGAGACCAAATTTCTCATCCCGCTCGACAAGGCTGATCTTCGCGCGGGAGGGCGACTGATCACGACGAATGGCTGTAACCCAGGCGCGCATTCCCCTCAACATTTCCCTTAGCGGTTCGACTTTGCGAAGACTGCAGCAAAGATCGGGTTCACGCTCCCATAGCCGCTCCCCATACTGAGCAGCTTGATCGCCAAGCGAGAGGTTGGTTGCCCGCCGCTCGAAGTGAACGCCGTAGCGCGCTTCCAGTTGATCCCGCAAAGCGCAGGTCTCCGGGAAGAGCAGGTCCGTATCGAGATAAAAAATGCGCGTGCCCGGACTTATAGCCGACAACATTGCCACCAGCACACATCCTTCGGCGCCAAAGCCGGTAGCAAGGGCGACACCCAGGCCAAACTCTTCGACAGCCCAACGAAGTACGGCTTCCGGCGAGGCCTCTTCGAACTCATCGGAGATAAATCTCCAATCCTTATCTGTGGTTTCTTCGCTGACCGACAGCGCTGCCAAAGACATTCAACTCTCCTGTAATAAGCTGCCTACTTAGTTCCGTGTTGCTCAACAAGCCACCGCCAGCGTAGCCATCGGTTCTTCTTCGCCGACCACACCGAGGTTCTGCTCAAACCAGTTAAGGCGCTCACGCAAACGGACAACCTCGCCTACGATGATGACTGCGGGAGCGCGCATACCAGCGCCTTCCGCCTCATCAGCAATCGTGCCGAGTGTGCCCGTAACGGTTTGTTGGCCGTTGTAAGTGCCCCAGCGAATGACGGCCACGGGGGTTTCCGCCGAGCACCCGGAATTCACCAGGTCGTTCGCAATCTCACGCAGATGGGTCACACCCATCAATACGACAACGGTGTCAGCTGACCCAGGATGCGCAGAAGCCGCAGATTCATACGCCCCATCACCACCGCGAGCGCCCGTGATTACAGTGACGGAGGAGGACATACCGCGATGAGTCAAAGGGATGCCGGCGTAGGCGGGAACGGCCAGCGCCGAGCTGATTCCAGGGACCACTTCAAACGGGACGCCTGCTTTGACGAGCGCTTCAGCCTCCTCGCCGCCGCGTCCAAATAGAAACGGATCGCCGCCCTTTAGCCGTACGACTCGCTTTCCCGATCGGGCGTGTTGGATGAGCAAATGATTGATCTGCCGCTGTGGCGTATTCCGCCCGCCGCCGACTTTGCCAACGTAAATCCGCTCGGCGGACGGGTGAACGTGACTGAGCATCTCCGGGTTGACGAGATAGTCATAAACGAGCGTGTCGCATGACTCCAGAAGCGCTAACGCTTTCACCGTCAGCAATCCCGGATCACCGGGCCCTGCGCCGACTAGATAGACTGTTCCGCGTTCTGCCCGGTAGAGTTGGCCTGGATGCAAAGCGACTGATGCGTTGTCATAAGTCTCAGAATGAATGCTTTCAAATATGCGTTCGAAGGATGCTTCGATCACCAAAGGATGCGCTGACAGCGGCTCGGTAATGCGGTAGCTAATGCCTGGATGGCGGCTGGCCGCTTCAGAAACTTCAACAGGAATATCGCCGCGCGTGTGTCTTCCCGGCGAGAGAAAATATGGATGCACCGTAATGTCGCGTGCTCCTCGTTGGACCAACCGCGCGAACCCTTCGGCAATGTTCGGGTGTTCAATCTCGAGAAAGGCAGGTTCGACCAGGACAAAGCGGCCACGTTCGCCGATGCGCACCGCCGCCTCTCGCACATCTTCGTTTGCTGCTGCGCGACGGCTGCCGTGACCGACAACCAGGACGCCAAGCTGAACTTCGTCTTTCATGCGGCCACCCCTGATTCCTCGCCTCTCGGTATGGCGCAGTAGCTTACGAAGCTCCGGGCTTCGTCGAGGATCTTTCGTGCGCCCCCGTCAGGTGTCCGATAGACTTCGCTCCGCAGCCCTTCGAAACGTGATGAGATTCCCTCCCACGTACCTCCGGTCTCACCGGATAAGACAAACAAATTTTCGAATTCCCAAAGAGCCTCATCCGCAGTGAAGGGATCCACTAATCTCTGGTAGAGCGGAACGCGAGCGGCGGCCGCAACTGCTTCATAGGCGGCGCGGCCCGCAGCTTCATATTCCTTGTGGTAGATCAATGCCTCTGCCTGGGCCAACTGTTCCCGCGCCGCCTCGATTGCGGGCAGGGTCTCCGCCACAGTTGAACCGGCGCATTCGCCCTTTATCCCCTTGCGTACGGCAAAGCCTTCATGCTCGTGTCCATAGTCTTCGTAAAATGAAGGATCTGCCTCAAACGAAGGAACCTGCCGCAGCGGGTCGAGCATTTCCTTCAAGCGTTTGGTTCCGATCCGGTTAGCGAAGGAGGTGAACTCCTCAGCCGGGAGTTTCTCCTTTTCGTAAAGACCCAGAAGAGCTTCAGTCAACGTCACGCAGTTTTTTGCGGGAAACTTGCCGAGAAGTGAACCAAACTGCGCTCTATCGGGCGATGTCTGCCCGCCCAAAGTTACAAAGTAGGCCGGCACGCTGCGGTCTTCGTGCGAAAGAGCCGCGGCATAGAATCCGATGTCGGCTATTGAATGTTGCGCACAGCCATTTGGGCAGCCGGAGACCTTTATGCGCAACGGCCGAACCAGCTCGCCCTGCAAACCAGGTTGGACAAATGAACCAGCGACGTCGTTTCCGAGCGCGCTGCCGATAGCGCCACCGAGTACGCTGCCAAGTCCCTTGGCCGAGGCAATTCCCAGCCGGCACGTATCAGACCCTGGACATGTCGTTACATCAGCGATCGTCCCTACGCCGCGCTCGGCCAGTGATAGTTCAGCCAGTGCAGCGTAAAGGTCCGGAAGCTCTTCTTCCCTTACCCAGGGCAGATAGATGTTCTGCTCGATCGAAATCCGCAACTGACCGGAAGAGAACCGGCGGACAACTTCGGCCAAACCGCGCGCCCGGTCTGCTGTCAGATCGCCCAACTTGATGCGCACGTGGACGCCGCGAAAGCCCGAGATCTTATGATCAATTGCCGAATCGCGCACCCACGCCTGAAATTGTGGATCGTTGGTCCGGGGATCCAGCACCTTCAGAGCTCTGGAGCCTCCCGCAGTCTCAGGAATGAACTCCTCTCCCTCTTCCAGGTAACTGCTGAGCGGCACTGGGCCAACTCGTTCCCGCTCTCCGTCAAGAGCTTTGCGAAACGCTTCCCAGCCCAGCGACTCGACCAGAAATTTCATGCGCGCCTTCATGCGCGCTTTGCGCTCACCATAGCGGTCGAAAAGCCGCAAAGCAGCAGCGGCGAGATTGAGCACCTCTTCCGCTGGAAGAAAGTCCGTGTAAAGATGCGCCAGATGAGGCGCGGCCCCAAGCCCCCCGCCCAGGTAAACTCGGAAGCCGCGCCTCAATTCGCCATTCCGACTTTTGGTGACAGCCCATAAACCAATATCGTGAATTCGCAGAGCCGAATGATCGTCTGCGCAACCTTCAAACGTTATCTTGAATTTCCGCCCCAGATTTTGGTTGTATTTATTGCGCACGAGATAGCGAAACAGCGCCTGCGAGTAAGGCAGAACGTTGAATGCCTCCGTGGCAGACGTGCCCGCGCGATAGCAGGCGGTGATGTTGCGTACTGTGTTGCCGCACGCTTCGCGCGAGGTGATGCCTGCTTTAGCCAGGAAGCGCAAAAGGTCAGGAGTGTCTTCCAACTTGACGTAATAAATTTGGGCATCTTCGCGCGTGGTGAAATGCATGAACCCACTGCCAAATCGGTCTGCCGCAGCCGCCAGGCGTATGAGCTGATCGGCGCTCAAGACTCCACCGGGAATCTTGATCCGCTGCATTTGCACGCCCTCCTGGCGTTGAGCATAAGTGCCGAAGTGCAGCCGCAGCTTCTGCATTTTTGTCTCATCCACTTCGCCTGCCCGATATTTGCGGATTTGCTGTTCGTAGTTAGCCAGCTCGTCCTGCACGTATTCGGGCAAGGTGTGCGATTGAGGCTCGGAAATCTCGATCGTCATTTCTATTAGCGTCGGTCCGGTGAGTAGTGCTCGCCCTGGAAACGCTCAACTTCACCTATGTCAAAAAAAAACTCTCGCGCTAAGTAAGCGCGAGAGCTAAAGCTCTTCGGTTCTTAGCCTTTTCAGGGGAAACGCTGCGACATATCTCGACATGTCGCGCGCATGTTCATACACATACAGCGACAGCCTGGAGTTCCGTTCACGATATTTGATCGGCACGACACGGTAACGTAAAGGTAAACAATAGTCGCAGCCTCGTCAACTCAATTGTTTTTATCGACTAATAAATATAATTTCGCTTTCCCGGTAGGTTGGGCAGCGTATAGTCAGGGCCAGAGGCCAGAGGCCAGAGGCCAGAGGTCAGAAGTCAGAGGTCAGAGGTCAGAAGTCAGAGGCCAGAGGCCAGAGGTCAGAGGTCAGGGGTCAGAGGTCAGAGGTCAGAGATCAGAGGTCAGAGATCAGAGGTCAGAGATCAGAGATCAGACGTCACGAATACAAGAAGGGTGAGCCCGTTCCTGCCATCTGACTTCCGACTTCTGACCTCTGACTTCCGACCTCTGACCTCTGACCTGGGGTGCCAAAATGATCTCTCCATCCAGCAGAACGGCAAACTTTCATTACGCAATTCGAAACCTGGTTAGTGCTGCCGAAACGCAGGAACGAGCCGGTGGCAGCATTATCTATCTGAACATCGGTGACCCACAGGCCTATGGGTTCCGGCCACCTGCTCATGTTGTCGAAGCCGTCGCGCGGGCGCTCAGGGATAGCTTCACCGGCTACGCACACTCAGCCGGTTTGCGCGCCGCGAGAAGCGCGGTTGCTGCTTATGCGACTGCCCTGGGCGCGCCTGTCACACCGGAACAAGTGCTGATCACTTCGGGAGCTTCGGAAGCAGCCGACCTGGTGCTGACGGCGCTGGTTAACGATGGCGATGAAGTGCTTCTACCGGCGCCGGGTTACCCAATCTATCCGGCCATCTTAAACAAGCTGGGCGCAATCGCGCGATATTACACATTGAATTCCTCCGACGCATGGCAACCCGGCGTAGAGGAAATAAACTCGCTAATCACGAGACGAACCCGGGCGCTCGTATTAATCAATCCGAATAATCCAACGGGATCCATTATTCCTGATGAAACTACCAAACAACTTCTGGAACTAGCCGCGCGGCACAAGCTGCTGGTGATCGCCGATGAAGTTTATCGAGAACTGTGTTTCGAAGAGCCTCCAACATCCGCTGCCGTTCTGGCCCAGGAGATGGAGGTGCCGTTGATCACTTTAGAGAGCCTGTCGAAAACTCATCTGGTGCCGGGCTGGCGGGTCGGTTGGATGCGCTACACTCACGAAAAGCAGATGCGGGATCTGACGGAAGCTATCGGTCGCCTGGCAAGCGGGCGGCTCTGTTCACCAACTCCGGCGCAATACGCTGTCGAGCCTGCGCTGGAAGGGAGCCGTGAATTTCAGAAAGATTTTCTACGCGAGCTCAAAAGAAGACGCGACTTCTGCGTCGACCGTATTCGGAATAACGAAAGCTTAACCTGCGAGAAGCCCGCGGCAGCCTTCTACCTGATGATCAAAGCAGAAAAGCTGGGCGGGCGTACGGATGAACAATTTGTACTGGATCTGTTGGAAGAAACCGGCGTCCTGGTAGTACACGGTTCCGGATTCGGAGTGGATCCTCAGCAAGGATACTTTCGGATGGTCTACCTGGCAGACGAGTCTACGCTCGGAGATGTATTCGACCGGATCGATCGATTCATGTCGACCATCTGAGCAGCAGTTTAGAGTTCAAGCTTTAGCTTGCTGGTTCCGAACCAGCAGCCTAAAGGCTGAACTCTGAACTGCCGGCTTCAAACTGCACCGCCATATTTCTTTGAAAAACCTCGTAGACTTCCACCCATCGCCCGCTCAAGCCCTCGTGGACGGGCCACAAGCTCTGAAGCTCGAGGAGCTGCCCCATTTCCTTGAAGACGTGCGGATTGCCCGAGAGGCCTACCAGAACCGGCTGGCGTTGGCCGAGCGTTACCGCAATCGTGAAGAAGAGCCTGCTCTTATCGTTCCATAAAAATAATTCGCTTGACGCTCCGATTGAAATGGCGGAGACTCTTGGCCTTGAATTGACAGGTCCATTTTGGTCCAATGAGCGTGGCGATTTAGAGGTGACTTGCTCCACGTTAAAAACTGCTAAAGAGCCGCTTGAAGTCTTTAGGCTCTCGCGCAGGTTCTTCTGTCGCGGGAGCCTTTTTTCTGTGGGTTAGTCGCCAGGGTGGCAAAGGGCAAAACGAAGCCGACGATTGTGCTTACTTGTTGACAGGAGTCTCGGATGGTTAAAAAACAGCTCGGGATAAATACCCAACTTGTCCACGCGGGTGAAAGAGGCGCGCCGCCCCAGGGCAAACCTGTCTCCACTCCCATCTATGCGACCGCCACGTTTACTTATGATTCCATGGCCGAAGTGGATCAGGTTTTCGCGGGCGAGCGACAGGGCTACATCTACACGCGCTACGGCAATCCCACCGTCGCGGCGCTCGAAGAAGCCATGCGGGTGCTTGAAGAAGGCGCCGCCGCTTGCGCCTATTCCACCGGCATGGCCGCCCTGCATGCGGCCATCTTCGCCTGCGAGATCACTACCGGCGCAACGATCCTCGCATCGCAAGATCTCTATGGCGCCACGATTGATCTACTCTACAAGATCTTCGGCTCGTATGGCATTCAGGTCACAACAGCGGACTTCTCTGACGTAGAGGCTTTGAGAGTGAAAGCTATTGAGGTCAGACCGCGACTGTTGATTGCTGAGACAATTTCAAATCCGCTCTTGAAAGTTTGTGATATTGCCGCCTGCGCTGAAATCGCCCGCGAAGTGCGCGCGCGATTCATCGTGGACAATACATTCACTTCTCCTTATCTTTGCAAACCTCTGAAGCTCGGCGCGGACTTCTCCGTACATAGCGCGACGAAGTATCTCGGAGGCCACGCGGATGTGATGGGCGGAGTGGTCGTCGCTCGTGATGAGGTAGACCTTCCCACGCTGATCGGCGTGATGAAGCTTGTTGGCGGGATCCTCGGCGTTTGGGAGGCGCATGAAATTCATCGCGGGTTAAAGACACTATCCGTGCGCATGGAGCGTCAGTGTGACAACGCTTTCCGTTTGGCGAAATATCTCGAAAACCACGAAGGTGTCTCCCGGGTTCATTATCCGGGGCTGGCGCCGTCGCAAAACCAGGAGACGACTAAGCGCACCTTGCGCGGGCCTCATTTTGGCGCCCTCGTCTCAATTGAACTTCGCGGGAACACGCGCGAAGCAGCCTTCCGCTTCATGGACGCGCTCTCGCTTTGCGTGCGTTCGACTAGTTTGGGTGATGTGTTCACGGGTGTACTGCATCCAGCAACAGCTTCACACCGCGAGGTCGCTCCGAAGCGGCGGCTGGAATTAGGTATTGCCGAAGGTCTGGTGCGAATCTCAGTCGGTATCGAGGATATTGAAGACATTATTGCCGATATCGGTGAGGCACTAAGCCGCTAGGCAAAGAAATTCCCCGCGCCTCCTCACGGACTTCTGCGGGCTGCTGGTGCCGGGTACGTACGTTGAAGAAATACAAGGAGCACGTCAACCTATCTGAGGCAAATCACCACCTTAATGCTTGCAGGCTTCTACCTTGGGGTTGGCGCGGCAGACGAGTTGCTTCAACTCAAAGATTTTCGGCGCTCGGGTGACCCAATGAACATCGTGTGAAACCGGCGCTGCGGGTCCGGCCCGTTAACGGAAGCCAAAGCAATCTCACGCAAGCCGGCGAGGCGCGCAAATGCTTGTTTCCGGTATGAGGAGGGCCCCACTGGATGTTGACCGGAAAACCCGCAGGGAATATCTTCTCCGACAGCAATAACCTGGTTTTCTTCCGACAGTCAGCGACCGTCTCGCCCACTGGCAATGTAGTAAACACCTTCGATCTGATCGATGTCGTGAATCGTAACTATGTGACCGACTTCAAGAGTGATCAAATCTTCTGGTTCGATTTCTCGCGCGACGGTCAACTCGCCCTCTCGCGCGGCACGCAGACGAGCGACGTGATCCTAATTCGGGACTTCCGCTAGAGCGCCATGACGATTGCTGCCGGCACAAAACTCGGCCGCTACGAAATCCGCTCGAAGATTGGCGAGGGCGGGATGGGCGAGGTGTACCTGGCGCGGGACACGCAACTCGGACGGGACGTGGCCGTCAAGGTTCTGCCTTCAACGTATTCCGATGACGCGGAACGCTTGCATCGTTTCGAGCAGGAGGCTTGCGCGGCGAGTGCGCTCAACCACCCGAACATTCTTTCGATCTATGACGTCGGCACGCATGATGGTTCGCCGTATGTCGTCTCGGAATTGCTCGAAGGGCAAACGCTGCGACAGCGAATCAGCGGTATAACCTTGCCGCCGCGAAAAACGATCGATTACTCGCTTCAGATCGCTCATGGTCTGGCGGCAGCGCATGAGAAGGGCATCGTCCATCGCGATCTCAAGCCGGACAATCTGTTCATCACGAATGACGGGCGCGTGAAGATTCTCGACTTTGGTCTCGCCAAACTTACCGGAGCGGGTGATACGGCGCTGTCGCAGACGAGTATTCCGACGCGTCGTGTGGATACCGATCCGGGCAAGGTGATGGGCACGGTTGGCTACATGTCTCCGGAGCAGGTCAAGGGCCGCGGAGTCGATCATCGCTCGGACATCTTCTCGTTCGGCACTATTCTTTACGAGATGCTTTCCGGCCGGCGCGCATTTCACGGCGAGTCCGCCGCGGAAACTATGAGCGCGATTCTGAAAGAAGATCCTCCTGACCTTTCAGAAGCCAATCAACGAATTTCTCCCGCACTCGAGCGGCTAGTCAATCATTGCCTCGAGAAGAATCCCGAGTCACGTTTTCATTCGGCGAGCGATCTGGCCTTCGCACTGGAAGCGTTGTCGGGATCGACTGGCGCATCCACGCAAACCGTAACGATGCCGGCGCTCGCACCGCAATGGATTAGAAGACATGCGCTGACAGGATGGATTATTGCCGGTGCCGCAATTCTGCTGGCGGTAACAATCGTTGCCTTCACGTATTTTCGCCGCGCACCGATAGGCGAGATCCAGGCGACACGCTTCTCCATCTTCTCGCCGGAGAAGACGACTCTTTCCGGCGCGTCCGATTTCATTTCCCCAGACGGGCGTCGCGTGATCTTCCCGGCCATCAATAAGGACGGCAAGAGACAACTCTGGATTCGCTCGCTGGATTCCCTAAATGCCCAACCTCTGCCTGGCACTGAGGAGGGCGTCCAGGCCTTCTGGTCTCCCGACAGTCGCTTTATCGGGTTCTCTGCCGGAGGAAAACTAAAGAAGATGGAAGTCTCCGGAGGTCCGGCTACGACTCTGGCCGACGCGCCGGTTTTTCGCGGCGGCGCCTGGAACCGTGAAGGCGTGATTATCTTTGGTAGCAATATAAACGGTCCGCTTTATCGGATTACGAGTGCGGGTGGGCCCGCAACAGCCATCACTACGCTCGACGCAACGCGAAATCAAAGCGCCCACTCCTGGCCTCGCTTTTTGCCTGACGGGCGACACTTCCTATATCTCGCGCGCAGTATCCTGCGAGAGAAATCCGCAATTTACGTGGGCTCGCTCGATTCAAGCGATTCGAAGTTTCTGATCAATGCCGATTCGACTCCGGCATACGCTCCGCCCGGTTACTTACTTTTTCTGCGCGAGCGAACTTTGATGGCCCAGGCCTTTGATGCCGGCAAGCTTCAGCTCACCGGCGAGCCATTTCCGATTGCGGAACAGGTGGGATTCAACCCGAGCAATGCCCGAGCATTCTTTGCCGTTTCAGACAATGGAGTGCTTGTCTATCGGGACTTCGTTTTCACGGATACGCAGTTAGCCTGGTTTGATCGGACCGGCAAACAAATCGCACCAGTTGGAACGGTGGGCCAAATCACTAATTTGGCACTCTCGCCCGACGAAAAGCTCGTAGCTGTGACCCGCTTCGATACCCAGACAGGCTCTACCGATCTCTGGTTAATCGACCAGGCGCGCGAAACGAGACTCACATTCGATCCGGCAAACGATGCGAGTCCCGTGTGGTCGCCGGATGGCATCCGTATCGCCTTCAACTCGAGCAGATCAGGGTCGATCGATCTTTATGTGAAGCCCGTCAGTGGCGGAACTGAAGACCTCCTCTTTAAGTCAAGCAATCCAAAGGGTCCACAAGCCTGGTCTGCTGATGGGCGATTTATTCTTTATAGTGAGGCCGATCCGAAGACCAACCTTGATCTTTGGGTGTTGCCGCAGTTCGGAGATCAGAAGCCTATTCCCTTTCTGCAAACGGCCTTCATCGAGACCCAGGGTAGATTTTCGCCTGATGGAAAATGGGTTGCCTATGCCTCGAATGAATCAGGAACATTTCAGATTTATGTTCGGCCCTTTCCGCCATCGAGCGGTCAATGGATGGTCTCGACTAATGGCGGCAACCAGCCGCGATGGCGGCGCGACGGCAAAGAGCTGTTCTACCTTGCGCCCGATAGGAAACTTATGGTCGTGGATGGAAAGAGGATGGGAGTTCGTTCACAGCCAGTAGCCCCCGCGCTCTATTTGACATGCGCGTTGCTTCTATTGCATTTACCCCGTCCTCAATCTCGACCTACGAAGTTGCGCACGACGGGCAGCGCTTTCTGGTCAACACTCAGGTTGAAGAATCCGCGCCCTCACCGCTGACGGTCGTTCTGAACTGGACCGCCGGGTTGAAGAAATGACATGAGCATCGTGAGGTGATCGGTAAAATTAGGATCGGATTCGCTCGCTGAAAGTAGGATACTGATCGACAGTTTGCTTTTTAATTGGTTAACGAACTGCTGCTCGTTCGTTAACTTGCCCCAGGTCCTTTTCTTCACAGCTGATCCCGCACGTGAACCATCCGAGAAGCTTTGCAGTTATTTGGTGAGGGAGATGGCAAATAAAAATGGTAGGCGCGTGGGGATTTGAACCCCAGACCTCTGCCGTGTCAACGCCATCACTAGCCACCGCGGGTAGCGCGTAATCGTTCTGAAGCCGATAAAAACTAACTTGAGGGCTAGCGAAGTCACGCTCAGGCTGTATAAATTGACTAAGGTCCGGCCGTAGTCTGCCAAAAGGTCAGTCAAATTTGCTGACACTCAGAGGACCGTTTCGCTTTTCGCGGACTCTCTATCACTGCAATGATGTATTTATTTGGAGAGCCAAAGATGGAACTCGGTCTTTGAATCCTCAGCAAAGCTTTCTACTAGCCAAGAAGTAGAGCCGAATACTTGGGGGACCTCTCGCTAGCCAATCAATCGGAACCCCTTTCCAGGGGATGTTTGATTGCCGCTCAGCGCCAGCAGACGAAAGATCATCGCGCGAAGTCGCTCGATGCGATCCTCGTCGGCTCCCGCCACCCAAACGATATGGCCGTTGCGATCAATGATCATATGACTTGGAAATGACTGCACCCCGAACAACCGGGCGAGCTGCTCACTCTCGGGTACGATTTCATACTTGAACGGATTCGAGTTCAAATATGCCTTCAGCGCATCGGGCTTGTCGAGCGCGAAACTCAGGAAGCGAACGCGATCCCCAAACTCATCAACGATTGCGTTCAGTTTCGGCCGTTCCGCTCGACACGGAGGGCACCCTATAAACCAGAAGTCAACGACTGTGATCTTGCCGCTCAGACTCGTTGGATCAACCTTCACACCGGCCAGGGTGGTCGCCGAGAAGGATGGCAAGGCTTTGGACGATGAACCTCCGGCGAGTTCCGCGTTTCGCAGCGCATCGATCAGATAATCGCGGAAGCCCTTTGCGTCACCGCCCGTGCGTGCGATGTATGCCTCTTTCAAAACCGCTTCGGCCTTGAGTGATCCGCGCCGGTACGCCTCAAGGGCCTGCCTCTCGGCCTTCTGGCTATAACCGAGTCGCTGCCAGAGGGCGGCCTCGGCGCTCAGATCATCTGCGCCAGCCTTGTCCTCAGCGACGAGCTGCGCCATTCGCGCGTCGGCGATCGCGCCAAGCAGGTCGCCGCGCCGGACGCGGAGCTCTGAGCGCAACCGAAATGCCCGTTGACGTGGTGCTCTTTCAGTGAAGCGGAACGGATGGGGCTGGAGTGAAAGGTTGATTGCCTGGCTGAGCTCAGCTTCCGCTTCGGCGCCAAGATTTGGCACGCGAGCCAGGGCTGTAGCCAGTATATAGTGCGGCTCCATACTGGCTGGCTGGTCCGCTATCCACCGCTCTCCAACTGTGCGCAATACCTTGAGCGGGACGTCGGGCGCTTTTGTGGCCAGTCTGGTAAACAGCTCCCGCAATCCCTTATTCTCTGGCGCCGTCTTTGCCACACGCGCCAGCAACTCATTGAGTTCGCCCTCGAACTCAGGGTTGTTGACTACCGCCGAGGTAGCAAAATAAAGGCCGAGGCTGGCTGTATACTGCGACTGCGGAAACCGGTCGCACAGTTGGTTCAGCCTGTCGAATGCTTTTCGGGGCTGACCAGCCCTGAAGTAGCCGAACACCAGCGAACTGAGAAGCGCAGGACCCGGATTTTCACCTTCCTCACGTTCCACTTGTTCTACTTGTCGTAGGCGCTCATCTGGCGGCGTTTTCTCTTCTGACCACGAGAACAACCACAATTGAGCATATTCCCAACCGTGTCCTTTCACCTTCCGCAGGGCTTCCAGGTCCTGCGCGACGTCGCTTTTCCAATTCGACTTGTTCCCCGCACCAACAAACAGACCCGCAATGACAGATCCGGGTGGCAAGCTACCGTCGGCTTTTCGGCAAACGAATCTGGCCCGCGCCGTTTCAAAGTAGCGCTCCGGTGTTGCGAGCGTAACCAAGCCCGCTTCGCACCCCTCAGGAAGCGCCACGCGGCCAACGAAGCGTCGGCCATCCCAGGCCATGGGAACACTGAGTGCGTCGCGCGGCGAACCCAGTGCTTGATGATACAGTTGGAGCACCGCGTAAAGCTGATCGCTTTTATAGAAGCGCTGTGTCTCATTTACGCCCACCGGCGGATCGGCAGTGATGGTAATCGTCTCGCCCCATCGCGGCGACTCGGGAGCCATCGTGACCTGCGCAGGGGCCAAGCGAGCGAAGGCCCCTGCTAGGATCAGCGCTATCGCGAGGCGTATTCCGTTGTTCGCCATTGTCGACCTCACATTTCCGCATTCAAGAGCAAAACTCCTGGCTCTCCACTCGGCCAAGGTGCCAGTCTAGCACGTCGATTGTGGCAGCGGCCCAGCGTTAGCCCGTCAGTGATCGAAGCGGGCCTGGCCGATAGCCGCTTCAAGCCCGACTGCTGACGCGTCTTTGGAAGCTCGTGCAAGCGCTACTTCCACCGTACGATCTGCGCCACACGTTCGCGACCAGATTGCTGGAAGCGTGGTGTGCACCAGTATGTCATTTCGGCATCGATAGGTCGCTCAGCTTCATCGGCGGGAACGAGCCTTGGCGCTCGACTCTTGGCTATGCGCGCGTCAGTTGGGAAGTAAAGCTCAGGGCGCTGGAAGTATTGGAACTATCGCCTCCATCACCCAAAATCATTTTTGGTGTGGATTCCGGAAACATTCCGGCAGATTCACCTTTGGTCCAAAAAGCGGGTTGAAGGAAAGTGAGGCCAAATCCTTGAGCGAGCTACATACAAAATATGGTAGGCGCGTGGGGATTTGAACCCCAGACCCCTACCGTGTCAAGGTAGTGCTCTACCCCTGAGCTACGCGCCTAAGAATTGTCAATCAATCGCTTCAAAGAGAACGGCAGAAAGCGAAGCAGTAATAGACGCCCGAAAGTAACAAAGGGCTTGCGGGAGTGTCAAGCGTGATGGTGGAACGAGATTGAATCAGTGACATCGCAATGACGGTCCGCAGATTACGCAGATTACACAGATTACACAGAAGAACCGCAGAAGCGAGACCGTAACTGACGGCTAGTGTCTTGATCGGCAGCGAGTGTTTAGAGTACCGACTTCAGTCGGGTTTTGTTAACTAAGAAAAAGCCCGACTGAAGTCGGTACTCTAAACGCCCGCTAGGCGCTGGTTGTTTCGCTTAGCTTCTCCCACTCCTCGTAGAGTTGCCGCAGTTTGATTTCAGTGTCGCGGTACTCGTTACTCAGCTTGATTAGACGTTTAGAGTCGCGCGCAACGTCATGCTGGCTCATCTCCTCTGAAAGCTCTTTTAGCCTTTGCTCGGCTATGGCGATCTCCGCTTCGATCGCCTCGGAGTTGCGTGGGTCAACCTTCTTGATGACTTTGACGCGGGACGATCCACCTGGAGAGCCAGACGGCGCTGACTTGCGTTTCCTGCCTCTGGACCCATCCGCTACCGCGGACGGTACTGACTTGTTTTTGGTGCGTCCTGGCCCATCCGCTACCGCGGATGGTTCTGACTTGCGCCTGAATCCATCGGCTGCCGGGGAAAGCGCTGCCATGTCTTTCGCGGTTCGCGCTGCTTTCCAATCGTGATACTCAGTGTAGTCGCCATCGTAATGCTCGGCCTGGCCCTCGCCCTCGAGCGCCAGAATCTGGGTGGCAACTCGATCCAGAAAATACCGGTCGTGGCTGACGGTAACGATAGTGCCTTCGTAAGCCGCCAACGCCTCCTCCAGCGCTTCGCGAGAAGGAATGTCCAGGTGGTTTGTCGGCTCATCGAGCACCAGCACATTCACGCGCGAATAGATCAGCTTTGCCAACGCCAGTCTTCCCTTCTCTCCCCCGGAGAGATCGCTGATATGTTTGTAAACATCGTCGCCCGTGAACAGAAACTTTGCCAGAAACGAGCGTAGCTCTCCGGCAGTTGCGGAGGAAGGGGCAACCCGGCGCAGCTCCATAATGATTTCGTTGCGGTCGTCGAGGTCTTCGAGTTGCTGCGCGTAGTAGCCAATCTTCGTCTTCGAGCCCCAGCGCAACTCTCCCGCGAGCAGAGGAAGGTTGCCGAGGATTGTCTTGAGAAACGTCGTCTTGCCGCAGCCGTTGGGGCCAATTATGCCGAGGCATTCACCGCGCCGCAGAATAAACGAGATATCGCTGGCCAGAACTTTATCCGGGTAGCCTACCGAGGCTTGATCCACAGTCAACACGTAGTTGCCCGCGCGCTCGATCCCCTGCAAACGAAAATTGCCCGAAGACTGATCTGCCCGTACACCTTCCAGGCGTTCGAGCCTTCCCAGCATGGTTCGGCGCGATTTGGCTTGTTTGGTTTTTTGCCCGGCCAGGTTGCGGCGAATAAACTCTTCCGTTTTTGCGATTAGCTGCTGCTGGTTCTCGTAAGCGCGCTGCTGGGCTTCACGACGTTCTTCGCGCTCGACCAGGTAGGCTGAATAGTTGCCGGTATAACTGATGGCGCGGCCATTTTCGAGTTCTATGATCCGGCGACACGAGCGATCGAGAAAATATCGATCATGGCTAATGATTACAAAAGCCGATGGATAATCGAGCAGAAACTCTTCCAGCCACTCAACGACGGTTACATCCAGGTGGTTAGTAGGCTCGTCCAGCAGCAGCACCTCAGGTTCAGCCAGCAGCAAGCGCACCAGGCCGAGGCGGTTTTGCTGCCCGCCGGAAAGCTTCTCGGTTTCCAATGACCACGTGTCTCGCTCGAAGCCCAGGCCTTGCAGGATTGCTTCGGCCTTTGCGGCGTAGGCGAAGCCGCCCTCGCGCTCAAACTGGTGCTGCAGATCGCTGTATCGCTCCAGCACTTTTTCCAGGTTCGCTCCCGCCACTGCCATGCGATGCTCAAGCTCGTGCATCTCGTGCTCGATCTGCTGCAGATGGCCGAAAGCGGCGAGGGCGCATTCATGTACGGTTGAGCCGGGCTCAAACTTGATGTGCTGCTCCAATAGCCCCAGCTTTACGCCGCGGACCCGTACTACTTCACCGCTATCAGGAGTTTCTTCCCCGTTGACCAGACGAAAGATCGTTGTCTTACCGGCGCCATTGCGTCCCACCAGACCAACGTGCTCGCCGGGATTTACCTGCAGAGCAGCGCCGCGCAAGACATCTTGCGCACCGTAGGATTTGTAAACATCAGAAAGGCGAAACAGCATGATTCAGCCTGGCACAAAAGCAGTTCGAAAAGTCCGCTCAGCGGACGAGCAACAAGGTCACCGCGGCTTCGCCGCCTGATGTGCGGAAGGTCTGTGACTGTCTGTGACCTTCCGACCGAGTTTCAATTCTCATTCGGGGCTCTGCCCCATCAAATCCATTTGGGGCAGAGCCCCGAAAATGCCTACCAATTTGCCGGAAGGTCGGAGACCTGCCGCACATCAGGCGGCAGAGCCGCGAACATACAAAACGGGTGCGGACTTATTGCATGGCGCCCGCACCCGCCGTCGGATGAATCCTTCACCCGGCAAGTTACTTCGGCGAAGCCTTTCTGGCCGGAGTCGCACTGGCGCTGGCCTCCGGTGACGGACTTACCGGCTTTGGTGTCGCTGCCGGGGCAGCCGGACTTGCAGCCGGCGGCACGCCCTCGCGCGATGCAGGTCGCAAGCCGAGGTTGCTTGGAGTATTCAGCATGTTGATGGCCAGATTGTTAATCACTTTCGCTTCGCTCAACGCCACTTCAAGCAAGGCGCCATTCAGAATGTCCTTTTGCGCGTTTACCAGTGACTGTGTGATTTGCTGCCGCACGCCAGGACTCTCCAGGGTCAGGTTCTCGTTCTGTAATCGCCGCTCTGCGAGCTTGAAGATGTACCAACGACTGCTAATCTGCCTTGGCTCTGTGAAGCCGCCAATCTGCATGCTGCCCATGAACTGATCCGTTAGCTCCTTGGGAAACCCCGTCTGCTTCAATCGTTCTTCGCTGAAGAATCCGATATCGCCACCGCGCACCAGGCTGTCGGAATCTTCGCTGCGCGCCCGCGCTACAGTTGCGAAATCGGCGCCACTCTTTAGCTGCTGGTAAACGTTGTCGACTTTCAGTTTTGCTTCCGACTCGTTCTTGGCGTCGTTCTGAATTCCCTGACCGGAGTTGTCCGCCGGATCGACTATGATCACCGACAGCGCAACGCCGCGCGCGCTGACAAACTGCTGCCGGTTGTTATTGTAGTAGTCCTCAACTTCACGATCGCTGATCGTGATCTTGCCGTTATATTTTTCCTGGAGGTTCTTGATCGCGATGTCCTTGCGGGCTTCTTCCCGCAACCCTTCATTTGTCAGGTTCTGCTGCTTCAGTTGCTTTTGAAAATCCTCTTCGGACATACCGCTCTGCTGCTTCTGCTGATTGATGGCGGTTGTGATTTGCTCTTCGTTGGGCAACAGATTTTCCTTCTGAGCGCGTTGGTAGAGCACCTCTCTCTGGATCAAACTGTCGAGCACTTGCAGGCGAGCCTGCGCCAGTTGCAGGGGAGACAACTGGGTCTGCTGTCCCTGCGTCTGTTGGGTAATCAGTTTCTCTACTTCAGACAGCATTATGTTCTTGCCGTTAACGGTCGCGGCCACGGTGTTATCGGTGCTTGAGCCGTTTCCTCCCCCTGTCTGATTACAGGCAATCGAGGCCAGGGCAATAAGCATCGCGAAGGTCACGAGGCCTACTTTCGTGAAGAATTTGTGCACTTGATTTCTGCTCCTTAAGTACTAAGTGTTTGTTTCCGCTGGTATCGATCCCGAGCGCCCGTGCTTGACCATGCGGAAAGCTGTTTGTTATAAGTTCTCGTTTTGAATTACATGTACCGACGTAACTGTAACTATAAAGCAATCTAACGGGCGCCGTTCGCCCCGGAGGTATTCAATCATGGCTAAACGCTGCGAAGTATGCGGAAAAGCTCCCCAATTCGGCAATAACGTTTCTCATGCAAACAATCGAACCCCACGCCGCTTCAATCCGAACCTGCAATCCATCAGGGTCCAGCTGCCGCAGGGCGGCGCCAAACGCATGAAGGTATGCACTGGATGTATTAAGGCCGGGAAGATTGCCAAGGCCGCCTAGTCCTCAGAATGACGGAAGCCTTTGAGCGCAAAACAAAGGAAGATTTTTCATTTTTCATTTTCCATTTGCCACTGAATTGATCGTGCAACTCTTAACAACTGAGGACGCAGCCATAAACAACTCAGCGTGCAGCTACAAACCATCGACCGACGTTAGTAATGGAAAATGAGAAATGACAAATGGCAAATCTTCCCTTTCCCCCGTCACTTTCATTCACCCTCCACAACCGCGACCGCATCGATTTCGACCCTGGCATTGCGCGGCAATCCAGCCGCAGCTACTGTCGCCCGCGCCGGTGGGTCTTTACTGAAAAAGCGCCCGTAGACTTCGTTCATCGCGGTAAAATCGCTCATCTCCGCGAGAAAGACCGTTGTCTTTACCACCTGGTCCAAACCAGCGCCCGCGGCTTCCAGTACCGCCGATAGATTGCGCAACACCTGCTCTGTTTGCTCCGCGATCCCGCCGGCAACGAACTCACCGGTGGCCGGATCGGTCGGTATTTGTCCCGAGGCAAAAATCAGATTGCCGGCGCGCACTGCCTGTGAATATGGCCCGATGGCGTGCGGCGCGCGGTCAGTTTGGACAATGTCTTTCACAGTCAGGATCAGCGCTCTTGCCAGTTATCAAAGCAAAGCGCGCATTCTAACAGAAAAATTTGGCGAGCGGCAAAGGCCGGGAGTCGTAGGTAGTGCACTATTTCAATTTCCTTATCTCAATTCCCCTCCCTATGGGAGGGGTTAGGGGAGGGCCTGCGGCGAATCAATCAAACATTTTATCAACGCGCGGCCTCGATGGCCGCACGTTGTTTTGAATGCTGAACTCGCCACACCCAATCCTCTACCTAACATGATAGGGCGCGATAATTCTACCTCGGTGAGAGCGACCTCATCGAAACGACGCGCGGCCATCGAGGCCGCGCGTATTTCTTGTGACGTAGCCCGCACGCCAAGCCCTCCCCAACCCTCCCAGAGGGAGGGAGCAATCACGCGGCGCCCTGTAATCGCTCCACATCAAGCACGCCGGGCACGCTCTTTATTGAGCCGATTACTTTATCGAGATGCTTGACGTCGAAGACTTCCACCGTCACCTCTATGCGCCCGCGCTCATCAGAAGCAACGCTGGCCCGCGCGTCGCGAATCCCGGTTTTCATATCAGAAATCGCGCCAGTGATTCCGGCGATCATCCCCGTGCGGTTCTCCGTAATCGCCAGCAGCTTGACGGCGTAGGCTGTTTTGTCAGGACTGCCGGCCCATTCGACGGCGACGATTCGTTCCGGGTTCACCATCAGTTGCTTGACGTTTTTGCAGCGCTCGGTATGGACAGCGACGCCTTTGCCGCGGGTAATGTAGCCGATGATTTCTTCACCGTGCAGCGGATTACAACAGCGCGCCCGGGTGACCATCAAATCGTCAACTCCACGCACGACGATTGAATCATCGCCCAAGCGGATCAGTCGCTTCACCGCCCGCACGCCGGTGCGCAGTCTGGATTCTTTTTGCGTATCGAGCTCGGCGAACTGCTCGGGGCCAAGGTACTTGGAAATGACATTGCGGGGAACAAGCTTGCCGTATCCGATCGCTGCCAGCAAATCTTCAACCCTGCCGTAGCCATATTCACCGGCAATGCGTTGAAAGTCGCCGTTGCTGTCGCTTAGCAGTTTCTTCACCGACAACTGAAACCGGCCCGCTTCTTTCTCGAACAGCTTGCGGCCAATCTCGATGGATTCAGCTCGCTGCTGTTCCGCCACCCAGTGGCGCACACGATTGCGCGCCCGCGAGGTAACGATGAAGTTCAACCAGTCGCGGGAAGGATGCGAGGTGGCCGTGGTCAGGATTTCCACCACGTCCCCATTCTGGATCTGCGATCGCAGCGGCACAATTCGCCCGTTGACGCGCGCTCCCGTGCAGGTGTTGCCCACCTCCGAGTGGATCATGTACGCAAAATCAACCGGGGTAGCTCCGCGCGGCAACTGGATTACTTTCCCCATCGGCGTAAACGCATAAACATCCTTCGGGTAAAGGTCCAGCTTTAACGAATCGAGGAAGTCCCGGGAATCTTTTACTTCCTGCGTCCACTCGACCAGCGAGCGCAGCGCCTTCAGGGCCTGATCGTCGTCGCGGGCCCCACGTTT
>DASXRU010000136.1:0-26228 GCA_036506395.1 Pyrinomonadaceae bacterium
TTTGGATTTGGAGCAGTGCGCTCTTCAGAAAATAGTTGGAATTCATAGCCGCGACGAAAGCGGCGACAAGTCGCCGCACTCCAAATACTTCTCTTAGTGCATGAACATTCCGCCGTTGATCTCAATAGTCTCGCCGGCCAGATAGCTGGCTGCGTCCGAGGCCAGAAAGCAAATGACTCTGGCAACTTCTGCGGGCGTGCCGATTCTGCCCAACGGAATCATGCCCGCATATGTTTTCATCATCTCTGGCGACGAAAATTGTTCGTGGTAAGGAGTGTCAATCACTCCAGGCGAGACCGCGTTTACGCACACTCCGAAAGGCCCCAGTTCCTCGGCGAGGCCTTTGGTAAACGTGATTACACCACCCTTTGCAGTCGAGTAATGGATCGATCCAAGTGCCCCGCCATTGCGTCCGGCGATCGAAGAAACGTTGACGATTGCGCCCGTCTTACGCTCCATCATCGAAGCAGCCACTGCCTGGCAGCAGAGAAACGCACTCTTGAGATTTAGATCGATCACTTGATCCCAACGCTCTTCGGTGAGTTCAAGGATCTTCAGACGCTCAACTAATGATCCGGCATTGTTTACCAGTATATCGATGGGTCCGAATTCATTGACGGTTTGTTCGACCAGTGACTGGACCTCGCTCGCTCGCGTAACGTCCGCCTGGATGACTAATGCGCTGCCCCCGGCGGCGGTGATCTGCGCACGCACCGCTTCGGCCCCGGCTTCGTTGGGATGAAAGTTGATAGCCACTCGCGCACCATTCGCGGCCAGGGTCTCGGCGGTAGCGCGGCCTATTCCCGATGATGCACCCGTGACGAGCGCCACCTTCGCATTCAGGTCAAAAGAATCGCTCATGATCAAACTTCTCGGATAACGACCTTAACCGGCCGCAAATCTTAGCGACGGCTTTAGAGGTACGCGCGTGATGCGACCGGAAAGCGCAAATAAAACCAGGGTCCCAAAGGGGGCAAGTAAACCGGCGACGACTAACACCGGTACATACGAAAAGTGGTCCACGGCCCAACCCGTGCCGAAAATAAAAATCATCGAGCCAATGCCCGCGCCTGTTCCGCCCAGGCCCGCGACGGAGGCAACAGCTTTGTCAGAGAAGAAATCGCTGGGCAAGGTCTGCACGTTGTTGATCCAGACCTGAAATCCAAAGAGCACCACGCCGATCAACGCCAGCGCCACCATCGCATCGCGAGCAAAGGCCGCAAAGATTCCGGCGGGCATTAACAGCGCGGCTATCAGAATTACTACCTTACGCGCCCGGTCCACACTCCAGCCGCGGCTGATCAAGTACCCGGACACCCAGCCGCCTGAAAGACTGCCGGCGTCGGCGGCAACGTACGGCACCCAGGCGAAAAGGCCAATCTTGACAAGAGAGAAGCCTCGCGCATCAGCGAGATATTTCGGTAACCAACTGATGTAGAGCCACCAGATTGGGTCGGTCAAAAAACGCGCCAGGACAATCGCCCAAACCTGCCGATAGCGCAGCAGCTCTCGCCATCCGAGCGGCGCGGACGGCTCTGTTACGAGGGCATCTGCCGCCCCGTTGGCTCGCTGTCCCTCGCGGATCAGCTGGCGTTCCTCCTCGCCCAACCATTTATGACGATCTGGTGTCTGATAAAAGAGAAGCCACAATGCCAACCAGGCAAAGCCAAGCGCTCCCGTCACGATGAATGTCGTTTGCCATCCATACGACAGACTAAGCCAAACGATCAGCGGCGGCGCAACCACGGAACCGATAGCGGCTCCACTATTGAAGATGGCCATCCCAAGAGCACGCTCGCGAATGGGAAACCACTCGGCCACGGTCTTGGCGGCGCCGGGCCAGTTGCCGGCCTCACCGAATCCGAGAACAAAACGAAATACGCTGAGGCTGGCCAAACCGCGTGCGAACGCATGCGCCATCGCGGCGATGGACCAGAGTATGATCGAACAGATGAACCCTCGTTTGGTGCCCACACGATCGTAAAGCTTTCCCGAAAGGCCCTGGCTGATGGTGTAGGCCAATAGAAACCACGTAAGAATGCCGCCAAACTCAGTATTGGTAAGGCCAAGATCGTGAGTGATCACCGGGGCCAGTACCGAGATAGTCAACCGATCGATGTAATTGATCAGCGTGGCAAGAAAGATCAGCCCGACGATCCACCAACGCAATCCTCGGAGCTTGAACCCAGCCTCGGTCGCAGTTGCTTCGATTGGTTGTGCGTCCAGCATGTCTTGACTTCGGTCAGCGCTCGATTAAGCGTTAACGCCCTGGCGGCGGCCGGTCGTCGAATCGTTCCGGAGAAACTACGGCCAAATGTTTAATTAGGTCATGTTGCGGGAGAAGGTCTTTGGTTCTGGAGGAGCGCAATGTCGCCCAATGATAGACATTGCGCTCCTTCAAGAGAACAAGGTCAGAAGGTCAGACGCAAGCCAAACTGCATCTTGCGCATCGAGTTGGCCGAAGTTATGACGCCAAAGGTGGCGGATGTCGCGCCCGAGGGAACGGCCGCGCCCGGCTGTCCGAGGTTCACCATGTTGAAGATATTGGTGCCCTCGGCCCGGAAACGCAGCTTGAAGCGCTCGCTTAAATCAAAGTCGCGCGAGATGGCCAGATCGACGACGCGATAGCCGGGACCGTCGAGCAGGTTACGCGGCGAGTTGCCGTCGGTGGCGACCCCGGTCACGACCTTATTTTGGACAAAGGCCGCAGTGTTGAACCATCGCGCCGCCGTCGGATGGTCGATGTGGGGATCGCCGATCAACTGCGCGCGGTCGTTGGTCTGGCCGTCGAGGTTGGCGTCCACGTTGCCGTTGGTGACTGTGAACGGAAGGCCGCTGCGCATCTTGATGATAGGCGAGATGCTCCATCCGTTGAGGAGATGGCGCAGAACAGCGTGACTGTGTTTGAAGTAGTCGGGCTTGTAGTTCAAGCTCATGCTGAAAACGTGGCGTTGGTCAGTATCAGCGCGACCCTCATCTTCCTCCAGCTTGCTGTAATTCTGCGCTAAACCCTGCGTCGTGTTGTTGTGAAGCTGGACGCTCGAGCGCGTCTTGCTAAGCGTGTAGAAGGCGTTGAAGCTGACGCGGTGGCTCATGCGCATGTTGCTGGTGATTTGCAGGCCATGATAGGAGGCGGTCTGGTCGGAGTTCAGGAGCAGCACGGCACCAAACGCCGGATTGGGCCGCCGTGCCAGGATGTTCGCTCCGGCAGCGGTGGCGGTGGGCGTCAGAACCGGATAGTTGACGTCGCGTCCGAAGGGCAGTTTGCTACTGAGCGTGCCGACGTACGCCGCTCCCACTGTCAGGTCGTTGGTGATCTGACGCTGGACTGAGAAGTTCAATTGGGTGGAACGAGGCCACTCGAAGTCTTGCGCAACTGCGAAGACACCGCCGCCGGTGACGAATGTCCCTTTATAGGGGAAAGGATTGCCGCCAACGAAGGCGTTGTAGGGGTTGCTCAGCGAAGCTCCCAGCGGCACTCCTGTCGAACTCGTCCTGGGATTGATATTGGAGAAGGTGAGCCGGGTGGAAAAAGGCTGGAAGTTGGTCATGGTGTTCCACTCATTGCCCGAGATGCTGCCGTAAAACAGGCCGGCTGCGCCGCGGATCGAAGTCTTCCCGTCGCCAAACGGGTCCCACGCAAAGCCGAGGCGGGGAGAAAAGTGGCTGTAACTCACCGGGATTCCACCGCGCTCCACACCCGGATCGCCGAAGAACAACTCCCCAACAGGCGCGAGCGGGTTGACTATGGATTTCTGGCCAGGGACATAGTTGGTGACGCGGTTTTGAGGATCAGTTGGAGGTGTCTGAACGTCCCAGCGCAAACCCAGGTTCAAGGTCAGGCGCGGGAGAATGCGGAAATCATCCTGCACGAAGAGCGCTGTGTACCAGCTATCGGTATAAGCCGTGACCGGCGCGTCCTGCGTGATGGCGCTGGGAATACCGATCAGGAAGTCCGCCAGCGCGTTCCTGGTCACGCTGTTATTAAAGGTAAAGACGCCATAGTTGTTCAGCAGCGTCTGCTGGATGTCTTTGTTGAGCGAAACCTCTCCCCCCAACTTCAGAGAGTGGCGGCCCTTGGTCCAACTGAAGACGTCGCGTAGGGAGTAGAAGTTAGTGCCGGCCCTGGGGCCGCCGATGGCGTTTGTCAGGGTGAAAAAGCCACTGACGGTGATCTGCGGCAGAGACGGCTCGCCTTGAATCGTGAACGCCGACCCCAGATCGCCCAGCGAGGTCGCGGGCAGGTTCAGCCGGCCGCCAAAATTCCGGGTGTATGTGCCCCAGGCCTGGTTGATCCTGTTGGAGTCTATGATCCAAACATCGCTGAGATTAACGTTGTGCTGCCGCCATTTGAACTGCTGGCTGGCCCAGGGCAGGTTGCCACTGCCTGCCTTCACTGTGTTGCTTCCTTGAGTTATGAAGTAACTGAAGCTCACGCGGTGCGCGTTGTTGATCTGGTGGTCCAGCTTCATCAAAAACTCGTCGGTGTTGAAGGGACTGGGAACATTGCCTTGCCATCTGCTGCCGGCAACGTTGGAAAGGGGGATGAAGTCGTTGATGATTTTCGCGGCCGCCGGATCTATACGGTTGGGACAGATTACGTTGGTGACGCCATTGCAGACGAAAGCCAGGCCAGTCGCGGGATCGACGGGCTTGGTCCCGGAGGCGGTGAAGTTGCCGATACGTTCCAATGCGGTCGGAACGACGGCGCCGCTCAGGAATGTACTGGTGGTTTGCCGCAGCCCGGAATAAGAAGCAAAAAAGAAGGTCTTGTCGCGCTTGATGGGGCCGCCGAGGGTGCCACCAAACTGGTTGCGATGAAAGGGCGGCCTTGCCAGTTGGGATCCCCAGTCATTGGCGTTGAACACAGTGTTTCGCAAGAACTCAAAAAGCGAGCCATGATACTCGTTGGTGCCGGACTTCGTGAGCACATTGATCACACCGCTGGCAAAGCGGCCATACTCCGCGTTATAGCTGTTGGTCTGAACGCGGAATTCCTGGATGGCATCCGGGTTGGGCAGGATGTTGCCAGTGTTGCGCAGGTTGGTCATGTTGCTGCCGCCGTCGAGATAGTAGTTCACTGAGCCGGTGCCGCTGTCAGTACCGCCGTTGATCAGGGTGCGCTGCTCGGGAAAGCCGAGGATCAGCGAACTGGTGCCCGTTGACGCTGCGGCGACGCCGTTGTTGTTGGACTGAACACCGGGTGTTAGGTCCAGCAGCGTGTATACATTGCGCTCAACCAGGGGAAGACTGGTGATCTCGGCGGACTGGATGGTGCGTCCGATCTCGGCGGTGCTAGTGTTTATCTGGGATCCCGTGTCTGTGACAGTCACGGTTTCGGTGACCTGCCCAACGGTGAGGGGGACATCCACCCGAGCGGTGTCGTTCACTTGCAGGACGATGCCGCTAAGGTAGGCCTTCTTGAAGCCGACAGCGGTGACCTCAAGAGCGTAATTGCCTACCGGAAGAAACTCCAGCCGGTAGGTACCGTCCTCGCCGGAGATCACGGTCCGGGTGAGGCCGGTGTCGACATTGCGCGCGGTGACCTGGGCGCCGGGCACAGTGGCGCCGCGCGGGTCCGTGGTGTTACCGACGATCGTGGCGGTTGTGACTTGCGCGACGGCTGCCAGGGGCATGGCAAACAACAACCCAAGGACCGCAAAGTGGATCCTCCGTAGACCAAAGTTTCTTATGCTTAACATGTCAGCGACCTCCAATGAAAATTTCGAAACCGCACAAGCAACGTCGCCAGTGGCGATCCGGTTGCTCCTTAAAAGCTGTGCACCCCTTGCTCCTGTTTAGCCTATCTGATTCTCAACTCTAGGCGACTCGTGGAGCCGCGAAGGTCGGCGCCGCGATTAGCGCAGCAGCACCACGCAATCGGGGATATTCCTGGGTTGAAGTGACGCGGAGTGGTGTGTGCGTCGCGGCTTCCGTCAAGGACCGCTCGGAGATTGCTTCCCGAACTGTGTCCTCGATCAAGTCCCAGGCGGTTATGATCTCTCCCGCCAAGTAGAGGCAATCGGGATTAATGAGGTTAATAATCGTGGCAATACCTAAACCCAGGAAGCGACCGGTGGCCAGCACCGCAGCCACCGCCTTGGAATCGCCGCTACGAGCACGAGCAATGAGATCCAGAACGGTGAATGAGCTCTGCTCGGCGTCTTTTAAATCTTTTGGACTATGTTTGGACAAATTCCATCCAAAATAACGGGAAAGGGTAGCAAGGTTGGAAGTATAGGCTTCCCAGCATCCGTTATTTCCGCACATGCAACGAGGGCCATCCAGATTCAGGGGCATGTGCCCAAACTCTCCTGCGATATGATCGCGCCCTCTGAGCAGTTCTCCATTTACGACGACGCCAACGCCGACGCCATCCGAGACGCTGATATAGACAAAGTTATGTCCACCGGAAGTCTCGCCCCGAGTCAGCCATAATTGAGCCAGGGCTGATGCGCGACCCGAGTTTTCAATATGTACCGGTAGGCCAGTGGCGGCAGCCAGCCTGGAGCGGATATCGACATCACGCCATCCGAGTGCGGGCGCGTTCAAGACCTTGCCGGTGCGCTGATCAACCATGCCTGGAACTACCAGGCCTATGCCTTCGCAGGTAGATCCTAACCCGGCTCGTCTGAGCAGCTTGCGAATGCGCACGGCGAGGTCTTTGACGAATTGGGCAATTGGGAAAACGGTTTCAAAGTTTTCGATCGCCAGTTGCCGTCCGGAGAAGTCGCAGAGCATCAGATAGGTGCGCGTGAAACGCACGTCGACGGCTACTACTAAACGATCGTGCGTCCTGATATGGAGAAATGTAGGCTTGCGTCCACGTGCTGCCTCGCCGGTCGCTCCTTCGTAAATCAGCCCTTGAGTGATCAATTCCTGCACCAGAACACTAACTACGCCACGAGTCATCTTCATACCGCGAGCGAGATCAGCGCGAGAGATCGGCTGATGCTCGCGGATCAGATTAAGGGCGATGTGACGATTAATGTCGCGGGACGTCGTCCGTGTAGCCACTTGAAAATCCCGGGTATTGATTTTTCGCATCAGGTCCTCGGTCCGAGGTATTGTTTGAGTTGCGAACAATATCCCCAGACGGGAATATCTGTCAAGATATTTTTCCTGGAGGCCGTATTTGGGATTCAAGAACTGGAAAGCGGGGCCGTGCAGGAGCCAAATTATTCGGGCAAACACTCCCATGCCTTGGCCCGTTCAGTAATTTGTTGACTTATCATCCGGGATGGTTTAGAAAAACCTCGTTCCCTTTTTACACGTTCCCTGCCCCTTTGATAAGTAATTGCATCGTCAACACGAGAGGGGTTGCCAAATGAGCCAAGTTAGATGGCTACGCGGTGCGTTCATTTCGATTTTGCTGACCTCGCTCGCGTTCCCCTTCTCTCCCGCCGGCCGGACTGCTTACCAACCAGCGCGCGAGACTGCGGGCGTGGTCATCACGTCAGAGTCTTTGCCGCCTTTAGTCGCCGAGTATCACGGGGTCATTGCGAACTCGGCCACGCCGGCTGAGAACCTGCCTCTAAGTAACTTAGGCGGAATCCGCGAGCAGGTCCCCGAAAAATACGCTGCTCGTTACCAGGATTGGAAGCAGGAGTTTCTGTCCACTGAAACGGGCCGGCAGCAATGGGCTTCCTATCAAAGCAATCCAAACTTCACCTTAACCGTGGTTGTAACTCGTGACAATCCCGAGGGTGGAAGCACCGGCAACTATAAGTGGAACGAGGACGGAAAGTTAGTTGCCGCGACCATTACCCTGGGGTGCCGGCTTGATGCGGGCGTCCCGAATCCGGTTTATTTTCCCGTGATGAATTCCCTGTTGCCCACTGAAACAACCCGCAACATCGGCGGAGAGACTCTGGCGGCAACCAAGATGGCCCACGAGTTTGGCCACGTAATCCGGACAGCCAAGGGTGACCCCGTTCTCTATCAACTTCAGGTCCAATTGATGCCTCAGTACAATCGAATCTTTTTGAGCAACGGTCGCGACACCCGCGATCCGCGTTTGATCGAGTTAGTGCGAAGGATGGGAGCCACCCCCGTTGAGATTTGGGAGGATCGTGAATACTGGGGCGAAACAAACGCCATGCTCTATCTTCGCGATCGATTTGCCAACGACCGCTTCCGCTGCCTGCTCTTCAGTAGAATCAAACGCAGTCTCGATTTGTACGCCAGAGGTTATGAAGAACGTTTCCTCAACATTGCGCAATCAACACCTTCTGGCCGTCGTTGTGGCTGGTAGCTTTTTTCGAGGTCGGCGACGACGCTACCCCTATTCCCCTGATTAACACACATACTCATTGGCACGATGCTGCTAACGAGAGGACTTCGGTGCTACGATCTCGAACTCGGCCTGCAAACGAATGTCTTCGGAACTTGCGCCTACCATCACCTTGAACTTTCCCGGCTCGACCACAAAGCGCATGCTGCGATCCCACAGGGCAAGATCGTCCGGCCTCAGCACGAAATTTACCGTCTTCGTTTCGCCCGGCAGCAACCGGATACGCTCAAAGCCGCGCAGGTTTTTCTCGTAGGTTGTGACGCTGCTAACCAGATCTCGAGTGTAAAGCTGGACTACTTCATCACCTGCGCGCGCTCCGCTGTTCTTTACATCGACGCTGACCGCTACATCGCCGCGCGGATTTTGGACCAGCGGAGTAACGCGCAGGTTGCTATAAGCGAAAGTCGTATAGCTCAACCCGTGTCCGAAGTAGTACAGGGCACCGTTCACACGAGTCTTCTCGCCCTCCCATTGAGCGTTGGGCTTGGTGGGGAAATTAAAAGGGATTTGTCCGACGGTTCGCGGAACAGTGACGGTCAGCTTTCCGCCCGGATTGTAATCACCAAACAAAACGTCTGCGATTGCTGTCCCGGCCTGAGCGCCCGGAAACCAGGCCTCGAGAATTCCCGGCACGTATTTGTTAATCCAGTTGATGCCCATGGGCCGGCCATTAATCAAGACCACGATTACAGGTTTGCCGGTAGCATGCAGGGCCTGAACCAGGTCCAACTGGTGACCCGGCAAGTCCAGACTGGTGCGCGATGCGCTTTCGCCGACAGTCTTCATGGAATCACCCAGCACCACTACCGTCAGATCGGATTTCTCGGCGGCGGCGACGGCTTTGCCGATCTCGCTGGATTCTTCCCGAGTCAGTGGTTCGGGCAGCACTTCACTCTCCGGCCAGTGAGCATCGGTGATCTCGCAGCCCCTGGCGTAGTTCACTTTCACTCGGTTGCCGAGCTTTGTTCTGATCCCTTCCAGCACGGTCACGCCCTTTACGCCTGACGGGCCATAGCGGTAGCGAGCCGTACTGTCATCGTCGGCATTAGGGCCAACGACTGCAATGGATTTGATTTCTGTATTCAGAGGGAGAACGTTCCCGTCATTCTTCAGCAGGACGATGCTCTCGCGCGCCGCACGCAGGGCCACCTGTTGATGCGCGGCTGAATTCACCAGGTGTTCAGTTGCCGCCGCGTCGGTGACGTAAGGATGATCGAAGATGCCGAGAATGAACTTTACCCGCAGCACATCGCGCACCCGATCGTCCAGCGTCTTAATTGAAACCTTGCCTTCTTTGACCAGCTCGCGCAATGGCAAGATGAAATCCTCGGGTCTGGTGAAGTTTGTCTTAACATTTAACCCTGCTTCGATAGATTGCCGCACGGCGTCCTTCATGTCAGCCGCAACCGCGTGCTTGCGATAAAGATATTCGACCGCGGCGCTGTCGGAAACTACATAACCCTTAAATCCGAAATCCTTTCTCAGGCGATCTGTCAGCCAGTACTTGCTCCCGGTCACCGGCACCCCGTCATAGTCGTTGTAGGAACTCATGACGCCCAGCATGCCACCTTCTTTGATCGCTGCTTTAAAAGGCGGCAGCAGGATGTTTTCGACCTCACGGGGCGAAACCTGGGGATCAGTGCGCGCTTCGCCCTCGCGCGCCCCTTTCCCCACGCTATAAACCGCGAAGTGTTTGCCGGTTGATGCAACCGTGTAGTGTTCCTGCAAACCCTTCACCATTTCCACGCCGAGGCGTGATGCCAGATAGGGATCTTCACCGTAAGTATCTTCGATGCGTCCCCACCGTTGGTCCCGGGACACATCCAGAGTTGGCGCATAGATGTTCGTGTAGCCCAGAGCACGGGCTTCCTGACCACTAATGCGCCCCATCTCGCGGACCAAAGCCGGGTCCCACGTATTCCCCATGCCCAACTCGGAAGGGAAGCTGGTAGCAACTGAAAACGCCACGCCGCGCAGTCCTTCATTGGTGAAGTCAACCGGTACTCCGAGGCGCGTCTCTTCCACAAAGAAGCGTTGCGTTTCATTCATCGCCCAGACATGCTTGCGGATGTCCGTTGCGTACACGCTCTTTGAACCGGCGCCCCAGCCGTTTAAGTGCTCATCGATGTTGGCGATGCCATCTTTCCAGATCTCGTTCTTCCAATTGGGTGTCGGCAATTCATCCTGTAGCACGCGTTTGTAGCCATAGAGCGTAGCGGTCTGGCAGGTTTTCTCTGCCAGGTTCATTTGGGAAAGCAAATCTTCAACCCGTCGCTCGATCGACGCAGCCGGATTCTCGTAGACATCCATGCGGCCGTTCTTATTCAGATCAATCCAGCCGTCGTGGTAGATCTTTGCCGGGGATTTTTTGTCCTGCGCTTTAAACGGAGCGCTGAATGAGACGAGCACGGTAATAAGTAAGCAGGAGAGTATTCGCATGGTTATTCTCTATTTTCCGAACAGGAGATGCTCGCGATCAGCCGCGCAGGCTTCGCCTCTTGCGACACTGCGATTGAAGTCACCCCCCCGGAACGCCGATAAGATAACAATGCTCGTATGATTTTCATGGAATAGATTAGCTACCCGCACAAGACATTTTGAGTTGGCAGTTTAATTCCGATCGAGCGTCTCAGGTCAAGTAATTAATGTCTTCAACCGGCGATGTGGTAGATTGCGGCCAATTAATTGGCCGTCGATCAGGACCGCAGTAGGGCGCGGGTTCCACGTTCGGGGAAGCGAGTTGGGGGAAATTTAATTTGGGGTCCGAATTGAAACTCAAATGGGGATTGATTGGATGTGGCGACATCGCGCGCAAGCGTGTTGCGCCTGCTTTGCGCGATACACAGTTCAGCGAGCTTGTCGCCGTCAGCCGGGCCCGGTCCAATTTGGCAGCGTCGTTTGCCAAAGACTTTGGTGCGAAGAGGTGGTATCCCGAGTGGCGCGACTTGCTGGCTGATGACGAGCTGGATGCAGTGTACATCGCTACTCCGGTTCATCTTCATGTCACGCAAGCGATCGCGGCGGCTGAAGCAGGAAAGCATGTGCTTTGCGAAAAGCCTATGGCTATGAACGTGCAAGAGTGTGACCGGATGATTGACGCCGCTCGCGGCCACGGCGTAAAGCTCGGCGTTGCTTATTATCGCCGCTTTTATCCGGTAGTCGAGCGGGTTAAGGAAATTATCAATTCGGGTGAAATCGGCGTGCCCGCTATCGCGCAAATGGAGGCTTTTGAATGGTTCAATCCCGCCGCCGGCGATTCCCGATCGTGGTTGTTGCAGAAACAGCTCGCCGGTGGTGGTCCGATGTTCGACTTTGGCTGTCACCGGATTGAAGTTCTCTTGAACGTCTTCGGACCGATTAGCGAAGTTAAAGCTCTGATGGCAAACGTTGTCTTCGATCGCGAAGTTGAGGACACGGCCGCGGCCTTGTTTCGTTTTGCCGGCGGCGTCTGCGCCGTGCTCTCTATCTCTCACGCGGCAGCGGAAGCGAAAGATACCTTTGACATCTTCGGCAGTCTGGGTTCGATTCGCATTTCCATCCTGAACCAGGGAAAGATCAAAGTGATCGGTAAGTTGGGAGAACGTTATGAAACACACTCGCCGGCAGCAAACTTGCACGCTCCGCTGGTCGAAGATTTCGCGAATGCCGTGTTAAGCAATCGTGAACCCGCGGTGAATGGTGAAACCGGCAGAACAGTGAACAGGATTGAGGCGGAGATATATCGACAAGCCGCAGGCGCCAAAGAGTTCAGTCCACGGCCCACGAAGACTTTGACAGGGCCCTTCAATCCAACCGGCAATTGAAATTTGTTTGACACATGGCTCCAGGGGTTTAGACTCTCGGGTTCGTGATGAATAGATCGCGCGCAGTTTGAATCAATACCAAAAAAGGCGCATTGCTTTAGAACTCGTAAAATGCCATATCAAGCTTTTGATCTAACTAACAAAACAGCAGTTGTCATTGGCGGCACCTCCGGCATCGGGCGGGCGATTGCTCGCGGGCTGGCCGAGGCCGGCGCGGACGTGGTGCCGAGTTCGCGGCGCCTTGAACAGGTCAAAGAAGCCGCCGCTGAAATTCGCGCGCTGGGCCGGCGTTCGTTGGAAGCTGTTTCGGACGTCAGCGACCGGGCGTCGTTGAATCAATTGTTAAATGAGTGCGTCGGGGAGTTCGGCAAGGTCGACATCCTTGTCAATTCAGCGGGCAAAACGAAACGCACTCCCACCATCGACGTCAGCGATGAAGAGTGGACTGATATCCTCGACACCAACGTGACCGGGACACTGCGCGCCTGTCAGATCTTTGGCCGGCACATGCTTGAGAATAAGTATGGCCGCATTGTAAACATCGCGTCGCTTTCATCCTTCGTGGCGCTGTATGAAGTCGCGGCCTACTCGGCAAGCAAGGCTGCGGTAGCCATGCTGACAAAATCGCTGGCGATTGAATGGGCGCCACACGGTGTGAATGTAAATGCGATTGCTCCCGGCGTGTTCCGCACGGCGCTCAATCAAAAGTTGCTTGACGGCACCGAGCGCGGTCGGGAATTTCTATTGCGCACGCCGATGAAACGTTTCGGTAAAATTGAGGAGCTGGCCGGCGCGGCAGTCTTTCTCGCTTCAGACGCGGCCAGCTTCATTACGGGCGAAGTCCTGGTGGTGGATGGAGGATTTCTCGCCAGCGGCGTTAATCAATAGTTGGGGAATGGAAGTCAAAACCGCCGGCGGTAGCGGGCGGTTGATCTAACCCTAACAACACGATCGCATCTCCCGATAAACCGCCCGCTACCGCAGGCGGTTCTGACAGGAACAAATGAGCAGCGCAACTTTGGAATCAGTAGTCGGGCGCGGCGCGGCGACCCTTTCACTTTCAGGGGAAGAGTTGCGCGCGATTGTCACAGAAGCGCTAGCGGATATTGCACCGGGCGAACGCGTGCTGGCGATCATTCCCGACAAAACCCGCGATGACAACACAGATCAGCTGGTTCCGTTTGCCGCGGAAATACTCGGGCAGAAAAAGACTGAACGTTTCGACGCTTTGATTGCGCAGGGTACTCATGGGCCGATGAATGAAGCTGAGAAGCGCGCCAAAATCGGCTGGATAGGAATCGCGCCGGGCGGGGTCGCACGAATCTTCGATCATCAATGGGATCGAGACGACGAGCTGGTGACACTCGGTGAGTTGAGCGCCACACAGATTGCTGAACTAACTGATGGACTGATGCACGAATCAGTTCGGGTACGCATAAATGCTTTGCTCGCGCCGGGAGTGTACGATACGGTTTTAGTCTTTGGAGCTACAATGCCGCATGAGGTGGCAGGCTTTGCCGGCGGCGCCAAGTATTTTTTTCCAGGCGTAGCCGGTCCTGAGCTGACCCACCTGACTCATTGGCTTGGCGCTCTGGCCACAATCGAGAATGTGATCGGTCGCATCGAAACGCCGACCCGGCGCGTAATCGAAGCGGCCGCAGCGCTGGTGCCCTCCAGGATAATCTCTTTTACGTCGGTTTCGACCCGGAATAGCGAGGGGTTGCGCACGCACGCACTTTTTGCCGGAGACCTTTACGAATCGTTCCGCCTCGCCGCAAAGGTCAGCAGCGAAGTTCACATCAAGCATATCGGGCGGAAGTACAAGCGCGTGGTCGCGCTGCTGGACCGTCATTACGATGAACTCTGGGTCGGAGGTAAGGCCAGTTATAAGCTGGGCAGCATCATCGAAACGGGCGGTGAACTGATCATTTATGCGCCGCAGCTCAAGCAACTTTCGGCCACGCACGGTCACTTGATCGAAAAGTACGGATACGCACCGCTGGAACAAGTTCGCGAAATGGTTGCGGGTTCGGATGAGTTACGCGCGAATCTTTGCGTGGCGGCGCATCTGGCGCACGTGAGTTATGGCAGCGCCCCCAATGCCGCCGGACGACTCGCGCCTCGCTATCGGATTACCCTCGCGTCAGCAGTCAGCGAAGCTGCCTGTATTCGGGTTAACCTCGGCTTCCTCGATCACCGGCAATTTAACCTCGAAGACTATCGAGCCGATTCTGAAACCCTGGTGGTTGAGGACGCGGGTCGCGACCTTTACCTGGTTTGAAGGAAACCCCCTGGATCATAGCTGCCCTTCGTGGAAAGCTTCCCGGAAGTCTTGATATACCCCTGAAAGACGCCAATCCTTAGTAGCCTCATGCACAAAACCGGAACTAGCCCACGCCGGTGTAGCCCTGCACGAGTCGTGCCTCGACAAGTGCCGTTCATTTCTTGAGAATTATTTCTCGGTTCCGCCGAGCCGATTAGAATCGATGCGAGTAACCAAGCGTGATGAAGTAATCCGCGAAAGCCGCATCGCCCGCACCACCCACCAGAATATCCGAGACGCTCCTTTTTCGATTTCGTCGCACCGCTACCGGCACCGATAGCGACCAGGTATCTGCGCCTCGGAAGTACTGCGCTCCGGACTCCACAGACATTGCATAGCCCGGCCGCCGGAAGCCGTTGCTCTTACCAATCAAATCCCGCACCGGAACGCCTTCAATGCGCCAACCGACGGTAAAGGCGAAGCGGCGAGTATGAGGGACTGGCCGAGCTATGCCGATGCGAGCCAGATATTGATCCGACACCGACATGATCGCTTCGGACGGACGGGACCTTCCCGTCAGGACTCCGTTAGTATCGCGCGGGTTGAGCAGGTAGGATGCGGAAGCATAAATCGTGGTCTTCTTAATCCGCTTGTATGCCTGCACGTCCAGGGGAATGCCCCAGCCACCATCACCCAGTTGGATCGATTGATCCACAACCGACGTCACTCGCGTGCCGTTGGCGAGCGTCGTCGTATCCTTTAAGCCAGGATTTCCCGTAGGCAATTTCAAACCGACTCCGAAAGAAATATTCTGGCCGGACTCACTGGGCGGCTTAAACAGCCAGAACCTGCCCATCACGCTAATATCACCGATTCCCGAGCTATGAAAGACTTGAGTAGAAGTACCCCGCTGCCGGGTCGCATGCTGGAAAGGTGCGGCAACCGTTAGATTGAAGCGTCTGGTGAACGCGTAGGTAAGGGCTACGTCATACAGATAGATGTTATTAACAACTTCAGTTCCGTCAATCGCGCGCTGCTTCTGCTCCTCAGTCCCGACGAAGTGCCGATGCGAACGTTGTTTACGCAAACCAACCGAGATTTGCCATCGCCCGCTATCGAGAAAACCCGAATCGTGCGAGCCGGAACCTTCACTGCCTGAGCATTGCACACCAATCACGGGCGCGCTCTGACGTGCGGCAATTCAACCCTGGGCCCAGGCGTGTGGGCTGGCCCAAAGGAAACCAGTCAGGGCGAGCGAAGTCGTGACCAAAAACTGCCTGTAAGAATGTTTGATTGGCTCGAACATGGCACCTGCTTTCGAGTACTGCGAACTCATTGCGACTGAGTTAAGTAAGGTCTGAACGAAAACAGACCGGTATGAAGACTTAGACTGGCTGCAGGGCCATACTTTCTTATCAATTATTTTAGGGCCCGGTCGCGGGTTCGATTACCTGAATCAGAGGTTGCTAATTGTGCAACAAGTTAGGTAGGAATGCAGACCTCTGACTCAACGAACCCGCGACCGGGAAAATGCTAATTACAGATGGGAAACTAGCATGAGGTTCTCCTTCTGTCATGGGCCTGTTGATGGGTATTCGTCTACAACTTTAGTTTGAGATTGGAGGAGACGAGCCACAGATTTACAGGGATAAGGCGAGCCACGGATTTACACGGATAGACGCAGATCAGAAAAGACGAGAAAGCTGCGTGGCCACCTGGCTGAAGCCAAGTGTGAATGAGAAAATGTTTCACTTCAAACTGAAGCAGTGCCCATTCTCGTCTTTCTGATCTGCGTTTATCCGTGTAAATCTGTGGCTGATTCCTTGTTGGCTAACACACGACTATCGCAGATGTACGAGGCCACGCTGCAAGGCGGTGGTAGCAGCCTGGGTGCGATCGCTCACTCCCAGCTTGCTGAGAATACTATTGATGTGACTCTTGACGGTTGCTTCGCTGATATTCAGTCGATGCGCGATTGCTTTGTTGCTATTCCCAGCCACGATCTGTTCAAGCACCTCAATCTCTCGCCCGGTGAGATCAGAGCTGCCCATTCTCTCTGCCAGCCTCTCCGCCACCTGAGCGGGAATCCGCCGCGATCCGGCATGCACTTTCCGAATTGCATCTTCCAATTCTTCGAAAAACATGTCCTTTAGCAAATAACCCTGAGCTCCCGCTTGCAGTGAACGATAGATGTCTTCGTCGCCATCGTAGGTGGTAAGAATGATCAGACGAGCGTCCCGGAATTCTTTTCGAATGGCCACGATCGCTTCAACTCCGCCCATTTGCGGCATCCGTAAATCCATCAGGGTGACATCGGGCCGGTGAAGCCGATAGAGCTCTATGGCTTGCCGGCCGTTTGTGCCTTCAGCGACAACCACCATATCGGAGACGGTGTTGATGAGAGCGACGAAACCCTGACGGACGACTGCCTGGTCATCAATCACCATGATTTTGATCGTGTTGTCATTCATTCATTCAACATGTTCCATGAACTTCAGATTTGTAATTTGCCGCTTTAACTCCCTCTCCCTTTGGAAGAGGGTTGGGGAGAGGGCCTGAGGCTCGTGACCATCGGTAGCTACGCCCTTCTTCCCAGCCCTTCTCCCAAAGAGAGAAGGGAGAAAAGGCCGTCAACCACTGATCGGCACGTCCACCAGTACTTCCGTACCTTCGTCTGCGCGACTATCAATTTTCAGCGTGCCTCCAATCCGCACCGCACGTTCCTGCATGCTGACCAGGCCAAAATTTTTTGCCTCGGCGTTCCCGGGCCCTTGATAATCAAAACCATGTCCGTCATCTCGCACACTTAGTTGTACTCGTCTCGCATCAAATTTCAAATTAACAAGAATGTTTCGAGCTTGCGCATGTCTCACCGCATTGTTAATGGCTTCCTGTCCGATTCGCAGCAGATTGCCTTCAATCAGCGGGCTGAGGGGGCGGAATGTGCCGTTCACTTCGACTTTGGCCTGGACCACGGTTTCAGTGGTCAGGCGCCTCGCTGTGTCGCTCAATGCCGCCGGCAGATCGTTTTTATCGAGCGCTTGCGAGCGCAGATCCCAAACATAGCGGCGGGCTTCCGCAATTCCGTGACGCACCAAAACTCTTACGCGATCGAGATGAGTTTTGGCCAATTCCGCCGAAGCCGGCATCGTTCGAGCGACAACTTCCAGTTGTACCGAGATGCCCAGCATCTCCTGCGCCAGGTTATCGTGAATCTCACGAGCAATGCGGTTGCGCTCAGCCAGGACAGCGGCAAATTGCGACTCTACCCGCTTAAGACGGAATTGATAAAGCTGCCAAACGAGTAACGCCAGGCTTAGAACACAAAAAGCGTAGAACCAATATGTTTGGTAGAAGTGCGGTTTCAAGTAAAGATTGAAGGCGGCGCCGGTGGGGCTCCACAAGCCATCATTGTTCGACGCAATCACTCGAAACTTGTAGTGACCGGGTCGCAGATTTGTATAGTAAGCGATGCGTCGCGTTCCGCCGTCAACCCAGTCCCTATCAAATCCTTCGAGCTTGTACTTGAACCTGACTTTTTCAGGGGCCACGAAACTGAGCGCCGTGTAATAAAAATCAAGACGGCTCTTGCCCGGCGACAGCTCAATAGTTTGGGCCGGAATAATTGATTCGTCATCGACGCGGATCTCTTCAATAGCAACCGGCGGTGGCTGATCGTTTAGCTTTATCTTCTCAGGATCGATCATCGCCACACCCTTGATGGTCGAAAACCAAAGTTTACCGTCAGCGCTCCGCCAGCCCGCTGGATGTCCGCCACCGCTGCACTCTCGCGTCATCATTCCGTCCGCGGGCCCATAAAGCACGGGAGTGATCGAGCCGGCGGTCCCATTCGCAAAGTCGTCCAGTTCCTTCTTGTTGAGGCGAAAGATGCCCTTGTTGGAACTTAACCAGAGGCTGTTTTGGTGGTCTTCGAGTATGCCATAAATGACGTCATCGGGCAGCCCGTTTCTGGTGGTGTAGGTAGCGAACTTTCCCTGCTTCAGCCGATTGAGTCCGCCGCCACTGGTACCAATCCACAGCGCACCATCCGCGTCCTCATGAATCGAAATCACGACATCACTCGACAGTCCGTCCCGAGTGGTATAGGTAGTAAACTTTTCGTCTTTGAACTGGCTTAACCCGCCCAACGTGCCGATCCAGACGTTGCCCCGCGCGTCTTCATAGATTGTTCCTATAAAGTCATTGGGCAGCCCGTCTGCGGTCGTGTAAGTATTGAAGCGTTCGCCTGTCAATCGAGTTAGTCCGCCGCGCGTGCCAATCCAGAGATTGCCGCTATGGTCGCCATAGATTGATCGGACGAAATCATTGGCTAGTCCGTCAGCAGAAGTAAATATTTTGAACTTTCCATCCCTGAATCGATTCAATCCATCAGGAGTCCCGACCCAGAGATCTCCGTGATCGTCGCCGAACAAGGCCAGGACGACGTTGCTGGATAAGCCGTCCGCGGTCGTAATGGTAGTGAAGTTGCCATCTTTCAAGAGACTAAGGCCGCCACCGTTCGTTCCGATCCAAATGTTGCCCTTCTGATCCTCATAGATCGACTTGACCAGATCGCTGCCCAGTCCTTCCTTTGATGTGTAAGTGGTAAATTTCTTGTCCTTCAACAAACTCAGACCGCCTGATTCAGTGCCCAGCCACAAGCTGCCTTCGCGATCCTCAAAGATCGAGAGAATGATTTCGCTTGCCAGTCCATCGCCGGAGCGAAAGCTGGAAAACTTTTTGTCTGCGAATCGACTCAAACCACCGGCCGTGCCGATCCATACGCTGCCCTCGCGGTCTACCGCCAACGAAATAATCCGATTGTTAGGCAGCCCGTCACGCGTTGTATAGGCAAGGAACCGGTTCTCCTCCAGCTGATTCAAGCCATTACTTGTGCCGACCCACATGTGACCGTCCTTGTCCTGATCGATCGAGACTACGCTGTTGTTGGCCAGGCCATTTTGCTCTGTGTATTTGGCGAGTGCTCCGTTCTTGTAGCGAGTCAGGCCATCGGACGAACCAAGCCAGAGAGCACCTTCTCGATCTTCAAATAAAGCCTGGATTCTATTTTTGGGAAACTCCCCTGGGGGCGCGAAAGGGGTGAAAACGCCCCCGCCGAAGCGCACGATTCCGGCGGTGGTTACCACCCAAAGGAAATCATTGTGATCCTCGCATAACGCATCGATTGCGTTGCTCGGCAAGCCGTCTCGGGTGGTGAACGCCGTGAACTTTGAGTCCAGGAGTCGGACCAGACCATTGGTCGTGCCGATCCAGAGGGCGCCTCGCCGATCTTCCAAAAGCACCCGAATGTCATTACTCTTTAACTCCGGAGTATTCTGTTTGTCGAAAATAGTGAATCTGATTCCGTCAAAGCGGGCCAGTCCTTCTTCGGTGGCGATCCACACGTATCCGTCTTTTGCTTGTGTAATCGAGTGAACGGTATTTTGTGGCAGGCCGCTTTCGGTCAGCCATACCTGGTGGTTGAACTGAGAGAGATCACGGTTGGAATCAAGGGCCAGCGCCTGCCCGCAAACGAAGCACAGTAAAAGAAGCGAAGCGAGAATGCAGGCCGTCAGCCTGTTAATTTGAGTCGTTGCGCGCATTGAGTGTGCTACAAGAGATCGAAGGCCTGGAAGTCAGCACATTGGAACGATTGACAAAACCACACTAACCAGTACGAGATCGATTATACTCAATACTCTGCTGCGCACGCTCGATTGTTACGTAGTTTGGTTCTGAATCGAATGTCATCATTGCCATCCACCATTCTAATAAGGGTTCTTATCGCTGCAGCACTATTGTTCGCAAGCTCGACCGGGACAGCGGGAGTGGTGCGCGCCCGTTGGCGCCCCGCTACCGCACCAGAGTTGCGGAAACTCATTCCGGCGAGCGCGCCGGTAATTAAGGAGAATATCGAAACCGAATTCCGCACTGCCTCTGGAGTAACGGACGGACGCGGCAAATTCATTGCCGGAGTAGTGATGATTACCGCGGGCTATTCGGCCGAAGGTAAGTACTCGCATTTCTTTATCACACAGACGCCGCTGAAGATTGGCAACATGCTCCTGCAACCGGGCGAGTATGTTTTTGGTTATCAGAGAATAAACAACGACGCCATTCGCGTGAGTTTCTACCGGGCCGCAAGCGGTGAAGGCATCGGCACCGTCGACGCGCATGTAAATCGCAAAAGCAGCATGGTGCGCTCGCTGCTCATCAGCCCGCCTGTGGGCGGCCGGGCGCAGGTTCAGATCGGGCGCTTCTTCTTTGAATACAAGCTGAGTGATTGATTTAGAAGCCTGGACCACACCTAAAAAGCATCAGCCATTGAATGAATCTTAAGGCGTCTTTGAAAATCGGTCACCGTAACCGGCCTGCCGGTGCGGAACTCCACTTCGACTTTAATTCCGGGAATCAGGTCGAAGTAGTTGTCGGAAAAGAAACCTGCGTAATTCGGCATCGACAAGTAAACAGCCCGCGCCAGTTTATCCGAAGACAAACTGATTCTGAATCCCGCCCGCGTACGCACCGCCTCCGCGCTGATCTGCGATCGCGGCAACAGGAGATTCTTGTAGGATTGAAAGAAGTGTTCGTTGCGCGATACCAGCTTGCCACCCACCCATAGCTCCGCAAACACAAACACGCTTTTCGGATCTTTTCCTGACAGTAGTGGGCCAACCGGAATGTTCAAGTATGATTTGCTGTTGAGCGCGGCAACCTCTACGTCCTGTCTCTGGCTCCACAACGTATGCCCGTCGAAATCGAGCAGACTTACCTTCAATTGCCCGGCAGTCGACTGCAAACGATCGGAGACTATGTAGAAGTTGAGGCTACCATTTTCTTCGTGCGGGCTAAGCAGGATGTCGTTGTAGAAACGGCGCGCGTAATACTGCAAGGCCTTCCATCGGCCCGTGTAGTCGATGCTCGACCACGAGGCGACCGGCCAACAGTCGTCAATCTGCCAGAAAAGTGAACCCATGTTGTGCGGCATGATTCGCCGCAGGTGTTCGCCGCCGATCTTGATTCCTTCAGCCTGTAAAATCTGGCTAACGTACAGAAAGGATTCGAAGTCCTTCGGTTCAGGATACTCGCGCAGCATGTATTCGCGGATCAACTGGTTGCCGCGCGGGTGTCGTTGGTGGGCCATCATCACTGGCGAGTTGATATCACGATCGGCGGGAACGGTGTAGGTGCTGACCGTCTCAAGCTGGGGAAATGACTGGAAACCATATTCGCTCATGAAGCGCGGAAACTGTTTCTCATAGTCAGTAAACGGGGCGGAAGCGTGCCAAACCTGCCAGTAGTGAAGGTCACCCATCTTCTGCGATTCCGGATCTGCTTCCAGGTTCGAGCTGGGTGAACTCGGCCAGTAAGGGCGTGAAGAATCCAGCGAGCTACAAACTTGCGGCAACACCCCGTAAAAAATCTTCAGGTAATCGTCCCAAAGCCGGGCCGGGAGTTTTTCTTTCCAACCCCAGTGGTTCCAGCCCGACTCGATTTCGTTGTTGCCGACCCAAATTACTATGCTCGGATGATCGCGCAGCCGTTTCACGTTATCAACTGCTTCGTGCCGCACGTTTTCGAGAAACGCCTCATCGGCAGGATACAGGCTGCATCCGAACATGAAATCCTGCCAGACAAGAATTCCCATTTCGTCGCAAAGATCATAGAAGTTATCACTCTCGTAAATGCCGCCGCCCCAGACGCGCAGCATATTCATGTTGGTGTCGCGCACGGATTGAAGGAGGTAGCGATACTTGTCTTTGGTGATGCGGCTGGGAAAGCTATCGGCCGGGATCCAGTTGCCGCCTTTGGCAAAGACAGGGACGCCGTTAATCACAAAGGTGAAGCTCTTGCCGGACTCGTCGCGCTGTTGCCTTAGTTCCAACGCGCGCAAACCCGTGCGCTTCGTTGTTTCATCCACAGGCTTGTCATTGATCAGCAGCCTTGCCTTGAAGGTATAGAGAGGATGAGCGCCTAGTCCGTTGGGCCACCAAAGAGCCGGGTGCGGAATAGTGATGTTAAGCACGACGCGATTGGCCCCAGGCGTTAAGCTAACGCGGCGCTGTGCGGCTACGTTCTTATCAGTTAAATTGGCGATGACAATGGTTGCATCGGATTTGGCGCCGGCAATGACCTCAATCTCCGCAGTCAGGTTTGCGATTCCGGCATCAATGTGCCGGGGCAGGATGTGCAGGTCAGCCAGGCGCGCATTGCTCCAGGCCTCCAGGAAGACCGGACGCCAGATGCCGCTGGTGACTAACCGCGGACCCCAATCCCAGCCATACTGGTAGGGCGCCTTGCGGGTATACGGACTTGTTTTTTCCCCCTGATCGTTTCCCGCCGGAAGTTCGTAGTCCATCTTTGCCATGACAGGTAAGACTTCATTGATGGGCGAACGAAAGCGGATTCGTAAGGTGTTGAGGCCAGGTTTCGCGAGACGTTTTGCGTTCACGCGCCAGGTGCGAAACATGTTGTCGGCACTGATCAGCGGTTCATCGTTGAGGAATACGTTGGCGTAAGTATCCAGCCCTTCGAAGACCAGCTCTACATTCGTTTGCGCCAGTATCTCAGCCGTCACGTTGAAGGTAGTCTGATATTCCCAATCGGTCTTGCCTATCCATTGCAGCTTCCTTTCGTTGTCACGATAGAAGGGATCATCAATCAGCTTATTGTTGAGCAGGTCAGTGTGTACGCAACCCGGAACGCTCGCAGGGTACCAGCCGGCTTTCCCAACCTCGCGAAACTGCCAACCCGTCAACAGGGGCATTCTGATCTTTGACAGATTCGTCGGCCTGGCTCTTGTTTGAGATTGCGAGGGATAACCGGTGAAGGCCAGGAGGGCCAGAACTGCCCACAATAATCTTGCGCGTTTCATCTTTCGATTATCTTCAATCCAATACTGGCGGGGCCATTTTGCGCAGCGCAAGCAGAAGCCCGACCGTCAGGGAGGGCTTTCTTACATCGGGCAACCAAAGCTCGTCGTTGCAGCACGAAATCCTGCCATCATCTTAATCCCAGCGCCTTCAGATATCCCTGATTGACCCTGCAGTTTGCAAATTTTATTCGCTCGAGATAATCGCCCAGCGCCTTTTCCACCTTCTGTTTCGGCGGGCGGTGCTTCCGCACTTCTTCAAAGGTCGTGCGCGGCCCATCTGCGAAGGCAATGATCGCGTCCCAATCCTCGGGCGAGTTGATCGAGACGGCGCACGAAGTCGCATTCAGGTTCTTATAGGGCCAGAAACACCAGCCAATGTTATGCGCTTCTAGCAACTTCCGAAAAGCATTAATCCATTCATCGGTGTTCTCTCCGGATTCGCCCATCCATACAGGGACATTGTATTTGTCACGAAAGGTAAGATACTCCTGGATCGCCTCCTGATTTACCGTCATCCAGTACTTGTGAAAAGTGTAGGCCAGCTTCCGATCAAACGGCGGCCCGAAAACTTTGAAGTCAGTGTCCCAGCGCGCGCCACCGAGAAAGATGATGTGATTTCTGTCCACCTCTCGTATTCCCGCAACGATCTTGCGGTAGAGTGGTTCGAGCTTTGGGTTTAGCGACGCAGCATCGAAATAATGTGCGATGGGCTCGTTGAGTAGGTCGTATCCGATCACAGTCGGTTGGTCCCGATAACGAGCGGCAATTTTTCGCCACAGCTTGACAGTCAACTGCTGACTATCGCTGCTTTCAAACAGAAACGGGTAGCCCCAGCTGTCGTCGATGTTATCGCCGGTCTGTCCGCCAGGGGCGGCGTGCATATCCAAAACTACGTAGAGACCTTCTCTCCGGCACCAATCGATAACTCTGTCTAACAGTTCGTAGCCCGGGCCCTCCAGTCTCGGCACCATTGCGTCCGATACAAACAGCCGGTAATTGAAAGGAACTCGAACGGAGTTGAATCCGGACTGCTTGATGAAGCGGATATCTGCTCGAGCGATGTAATTGTCGCGATAAGTTTTCCAGAATTGCTGCGCTTCATCTTCTCCGACAAGTTCATTGATTGCCGCCTGAATTAATCGTGGTGAATTGGTGGTCTTGAATTTGAACATGTAACCCTCAGGCAGCAGCCAGTTGCCGAGGTTAATGCCCCTCAAAAGCAGCGGTTTACCGTCCGGCGTAACAAGCTCCTTTCCTCGGGTGGCCACGAATCTTTTTTGTCCGCTCGCTACAGAAGGTGCAAGGCTCAGGAAAATAATGCCCCACAAGCATGCCTGCTTTCGTACGCACCGCATCATCTGTGAAACCTCTTTCAGCCTGCGGAGCAGGCGATAGCGTAGAGCCTGGGGCGTGAGCCCCAGGAATAAGTCAACAAGAATATCCCGAGCCCGCGACAGCGGGCGACAGCCAGAACGCGAGCATCCGCGTTGTGAATTCATAGTATCCAACACCGCCCACTCTGCCGCCCGCTTTCGCGGGCTGATGAATTTTTTGTTGATGCAAACCTGGGGTTCCGCTGCGCTTCACCCAGGCTTTATGCTATCGCCTGCCCCGCAGGCTGCGCGGTTCTTTAACACACCTAAGAGACAGGACACCAGTCTGCAACTGAGCCACGCATTCTTGATTGACCTTCTGTTTGCCGCTTAACTAAAGAGGCATCAGGCACAGACGGACATTTTATGGTAAACGGTTTCAGCATAGAAGAGCTGCGAGCGCCGATGCGTGTTAAGATGCGCCTTCGAAAAATTAATGAATTTATTTCTGCGCCCGGGCTTTGATGGAGAGGCTGACTCGCATTCGTTGAGCAGTCAATAATCATTTCTTCTGTGTAATATTAAGGATGCGGCTTTTGACGGGCGGTCTAACCGCGCCAGAAAGGGGCTTGCGCACGATTCTATCGTCAAAAACCGATCACCCGGCCTACTCGCGCTTCAGGAACGGCTTCGAATTGTTCCTGATAAGCCTTCTAATTCTATTTTTGGAGTTGGCCGGCATTCGCTGGTTCCCGGCGCACGTTCTTTACCTAACGTTTTTTACGAACGTCGTGCTGCTGGCATCTTTCCTGGGTATGTCCGTCGGCTGTTTGGCCGCCGGCCATCGCCGCAACTATCTGGCATGGACGCCCCTCCTCCTGGCCATTGCTTTAGCAACTGCGCATGCCGTTGAGATCAGCAGTGGCTCGTTCGCGAAGTTCGTAGATGTGGGTAATCAAGTCTCGCCGCAGCAGGTCTTCTTCGGCACCGAATATCACACCCAGGATCTGTCGCGTTACGCCGTTCCGGTCGAAGTGCTCTGCGGCTTTTTCTTCCTGACTATCGCGCTCGCGTTTATTGGTCCGGGCCAGGAATTGGGCCGTGCCCTCAAGCGTTGGCCCAACCGCGTGCAAGCCTATACCTTGAACATCGGTGGCAGCATCGCCGGCATTGTTCTGTTTGCCGCTTGTTCCTGGCTGGAGTTGTCATCCTTCTGGTGGTTCTTACTGATCGCTGCGGGGCTGGCTTATTTCTATTTCATTTCACCTGGGCGCCGTTTAGGCAGACGACAGTTTGTGCGGACCACAGTCACGGCTTTGCTGCTCGTGCTCGTGGTGTGGCTGGCCGCGTTCGTGCCTGCACATGATAATGATCACGGCCAACGCGAAACGCAGCAATTCTGGTCGCCTTATTACCGCATTGATTTTAAGAAAGCGGACCTGTCTCTTTCGGTGAACCTGATCTATCACCAGCAAATGGTTTCCCGAAATCAGAACTTTCCGGCTTATGCGCTGCCGCACCTGCTGAATCGAGACGCCGCCCGCGCGGCCTTCGCGGACGTGCTAATAATCGGAGCCGGTTCAGGTAATGATGTCAGCCGGGCGCTGCAGTGGGGAGCTCAACACGTCGACGCTGTCGAGATCGACCCGGCGATTAATCGCCTGGGGCGGCAGTACCATCC
>DASXRU010000137.1:0-30445 GCA_036506395.1 Pyrinomonadaceae bacterium
CGGTGCATCTCCCTTTCGCGACGTGCCCATGTCTGAGATGCGGCGAACGATCGCCCGCCGCCTGGTGACCTCGATCGGGCCGGTGCCTCATTTCTTCCTTACCACCGAGATTGAAATGGATCGCGCCGCCGATCTGCGGCAGGCGCTGAATGAGATCTACCCGGAGCAAAAAATCAGCCTCAACGACATCATTATCAAAGCCACAGCCTGGGCTTTGATCCAGCATCCGGACGTCAACGCGTCGTTTCAGGATAAAGTAATTCGCTATTACGAGCGGGCTGATATCGGCGTGGCGGTAGCTACGGACAACGGATTGATAACACCGGTTATCCGTTCTGCTGACCTGAAGTCTATAAGCGACATTAACAGCGAAGTACGAGAACTGGCGGAGCGAGCGCGTGCTCGCAAACTTGTTCCTGAGGAATACACAGGCGCCACCTTCTCGGTCAGCAATCTTGGCATGTATGGCATCGACGAATTCACCGCCGTCATCAATCCGCCCGAGGGCGGTATTCTCGCGGTGGGGGCCATGGCGCCTAAGCCGGTGGTGAAGGACGAAAAGATCGCTATACGGCAAATGATGCGGGTGACAATGTCTTGCGACCATCGCGTGATCGATGGAGCAACCGGCGCGCAGTTTCTGCAGTCATTCAAAAAGGCGATGGAGAACCCGCTTTACCTGGTTGTTCCGGACGCTGGATGAGGCTAAAACATCGCTGACACACCAGCAGCGACGCGCAGCAACTGGGAATAACTTAACAAACCAATGGCTGGAACGGATCGGGTTTGCGCCCGATCCGTTTTTTGCGCGCAGCTGGTACTTCGATAAAAAAGATAGCAATGAGCGGAATGCGACCCTCTTCCCAAAGCTCGAACAGAAGTTTGACTCTCCGTGATAACGCTGCAAAACGCGGCGGTGTTGCACCTCACCTTGCCCTGGTCATGGTTCAGATCATGTTCGGAACCTGGCCCATCGTAGGGAAGATCGCATTGCGTTCATTGCCGACCACCGGGCTGGTCGCGTTGCGGATCGTGGGCGCCACTCTTGCTTTGGCGTTTGTCCTGCAGTTCACGAAGAGACCGGCGAAGCCGACCAGGAAGGACCTTGGCTGGCTGGCGCTTTGCAGTGCGCTCGGCGTCGTACTCAATCAGCTTCTCTTTGTTAAGGGACTGTCACTCACCACCGTCATTAACGCCACGCTGCTGGGAACAACGATTCCCGTATTTACTTTATTAGTCAGCGCCGTACTGGGTTATGACAATCTTTCGTGGCGAAAGGTGATCGGGATCGCAACGGCGGCCGGCGGTGTAATTTATTTAATCGATCCTTTGCGCGCCGATTTTTCAAGAGCGACCAGCGTCGGCAATCTGCTGATTGTGGCCAATTCGCTGGTTTACGGCGCCTACATCGCGCTTTCAAAAGATTTGCTGAAGCGGCACGGGGCGCTGACGGTAATCACCTGGATGTTTTTGATGGGATGTCTTGTTACTGCGCCGGTGGGCGCGGTAACGTTGGCTCGAACTCCGATGTTCACCCTGGGTTGGGGCGTTTGGCTTTCGGTACTCTACATCATTCTCGTGCCGACAGTAGGCGCCTACTATTTGAACACGTGGGCGCTGGCACGAGTGGAGCCCAGCACTGTGGCAATCTACATCTACCTTCAGCCGTTAATTGCCTTCGCCCTGGCGCCGCTGATTCTGGGTGAGGCCTGGAACGGCCGCACACTTGTCGCGTGTGTGCTGATCTTCACTGGAGTGGCGATCGTAACTCGGCGAGGACGTAGCCGGGTGATAGCTGAGGTGGCTGAGCATCCGGAAGCGCTGGGGCACTAACCTGCCATAAAAAGCTGGTCAGGATGGCCGTCTAATCCAAACTAAAACTCAAGCAGCGACCGTTTCGCGCTCGCCGAAGCAGCGCAAAATCTCGTCCGACTCCAGAGTGTCCTGCTTCATCAGACCGTCGACCAGCAGCAGAATGGAAGCGCGACGTTCATTTATGGCGTCGCAGGCACGCTTCATCTGAGAGTTAACGATCTCGCTGGTAGCTTTCTCGATGCGATCCAGCAAAGCCTGACTGCAGGGCTCGTCCGGTTTCCCCAGGTGAATCGGTCCAAGGTCGCTCATGCCAAACTCGGCCACCATGCGGCGCGCTATCTCTACTGCGCGCTCGATGTCATTCGCCGCGCCGGCAGTCATAGTTGAGAGTAGAATCTCTTCAGCAGCCCGTCCACCCAGCAGCATCGCAATCTGGTCTTCGAGGTATTCGCGTTTCTTCATCCAGCGGTCGCGTTCGGGCAATGATTGCGTGACGCCCAATGCTCGGCCGCGGGGCAGAATGGTCACCTTGTGTATTGGATCGCCATTCTTGACCGTGAGGCCGACCGCCACGTGCCCGGATTCATGAACCGCCGTGGCGTACCGTTCTTCCTCGTCCATTAAGAAGCCTTGTCGCTCAGCACCCATCAGAATCTTGTCGCGAGCATATTCGACATGCTTGCGGGCAATTGCCTCAGAGCCATCTCGGGTTGCGGCAATCGCGGCTTCGTTCAAGACATTGGCGAGATCTGCGCCGGAGAAACCTGGGGTGCCGCGCGCAATCCATTCCAAATCCAGATCAGGCTGCAAACAAAGTTCACGAGCATGCACGCGCAGGATAGCTTCACGGCCGCGCGCATCCGCCAGATTAACGACAATCTCCCGATCGAAACGGCCGGGCCGCGTGAGCGCATAGTCGAGAATGTCCGGACGGTTCGTTGAGCCAATCACGACTACGCCGCTCGAACGATCAAAGCCATCCATCTCCACCAGCAATTGATTCAGCGTTTGATCCTGGTCGGCAGAGGCCGAGTCGCCACCGCGTCCGCGTTGGCGTCCCAGAGCATCAATCTCATCAATGAAAATCACGCAGGGAGAGATCTTGCGTGCTTCCGCAAAAAGGCGGCGTACCCTCGCCGCGCCAAGTCCGGCAAATTTTTCCTGAAAGCTCGAGCCGGATACCGACAGAAACGGCACGCCCGCCTCGTTGGCGGCGGCGCGCGCGAGCAGAGTTTTGCCTGTTCCTGGCGGGCCCGAAAGAAGAATGCCTCGTGGCGCGCGACCTCCCAGTCGTCCAAAGCCAATCGGATCGCGCAGGAACTCGATCGTTTCGGACAGTTCCGATTTCACTTCATCCACGCCAGCCACATCGGCAAAACTAACATCTTGTTTCCCATTAGCATCAACCAGGCGGAAGCCGGCGCCGCGCCCGCTCATGCTGGCATAAACCCGCCAACCCACGAACCCAAAGACAAAGAGTGTCAGCACTGGAATCAGCCAATTCAGCGTCGTAGCGATTGCTGCGGCACGTGATGGGCGAAACTCGACCGGGACATTGTTCTTTCTGAATGTCTCCGCGATCTCCTGCTGGGCCGCTCCGTTGGTTACCACTGCCTGAGAGATCACGCCATCCCTGGCGACGACGGTTATCAGCTCGCCCTCGATGCTCAGCGATGAAACCGTACCAGCGGTGCCGAGCTCATGTAGTTGCGTGTAGTTTATGCTCTGCACCGCGGGTTGACTGCGGTGGTACATAATAACCGCGGTTGCAGCCAGCAGCAGCAATACCCCGGTAGCGAGCATAAGGCTGGTTTTTTGAGAAAGCGGAATCAGACGCGGCAAAGGGGATGGCATAACTAGAACTCCATTTCGAAGCGACAGTGCACTGTCGTACGACTAGAAACTGGCAGCTTCAGCAAGGGTAAAGCGAGGAGCAACGGAAGGAAGCAACCCGCAGGATAAATCTTTTCAAAGCGTCGTTTTGGAACCAGCGGAACGGGGAGCCGGCAAGGTGCCGAAACCAAATTTAGCAGCGCACAGGTGTGAAGTCTAGTGAAATCTGTGGCGAACTGCTTGATTGAAAACAAAACAGACTGACAACTTGAACCGTGGGTTTCCATACAAGGTTGGAACGTACGGATTCACAAAAACATGGGCCAGGCGCCACCTCTTCTGGCTAACTCAACGTATGAATACGCTTATCGTTATTCTTCTTGATTGTGCTGGTGGATGGCACGACCGTTGCTCCCTGAGAAAGTGAAGTTATTTCCAGCAAAGTAAGAACCCAAGTATGAGGGTGAGGAAACGGAGGGAATAGATATGCTTTGGACAATAATTGTGGTGCTTCTGATTTTGTGGTTACTGGGCTTCACAGTTTTTCACGCTGGTTCATTGATCCATTTGATCCTCGTGGTTGCGCTCGTTGTTCTGGTTATTAACCTGTTAACTGGAAGGCGCACGGTCTAGTTTTCCGCTCGCCCGGAGCTGCGCTTTGATTCCGTAGATCCCGGCGGCGAGCGATAAGTTTGGTAGGCGAATAGATTTCGTCCTCACCCCTTTTTTTAGGTTGGACGACTTGCCAACCTGCGACGGCGGTATCGGTCAAGAGCGCTGGCGGGCGCTCGATTGAGAAAGGAGAGGCAAACATGCTATGGACAGTTCTGGTAATTCTGTTGGTGTTATGGCTCATTGGCGCAATTGCCAATGTTGGGCCTTTGATTCACCTGTTGCTTGTGGTGGCTCTGGTCATCTTCTTGATCAATCTGCTGACGGGGCGACGGACCGTGTAACTTAAGAGCTAGAGCCGGCAACGACATGGGGCACGAAGCGAAGGTTTCGCGCCCCTCTTTTTCTACAATCCGCCTTCAGCAGGCATAAAGATGACTTCTGATTCGCTAGGGCAAGGCGCTGTTACACTGGCGGCACTCTGCGCGGCGCTTGGCATTCAAAGCTCCGCACGTGGCGCAGCGATTGTACATTGCGCGGGCGAACCAGTTCGTTATGAGCGCACTTGAGATGAGTATGGCAAGCAGAACCGCCAGGCTCAGCAGCGTATCCTTCACTCTCTGTATTTATCCTTCAGGCTGCGATAATAATCCTGCCCTCGCTCGTAGCCACGACGAAAGGCCTCTTCGTCCTGGGCTTGCTTCAGCGTCTTAAGGGCCTCGTCATATGCCTTACCGCGCAGCTTTGGATGCAGTGCCTGTTCAAACCCGCGCCGGTATGTCTGCTCATCTGTGGTGAAGTCGCGGTCTGGCTCGGCGTACTGTTCTTCCTCTGCATCACGCAATCCAATCCACCACCGTTCGCGCGCTGCGTCTATGCTTTCCGAGCCGGCCTGGGCCAGGATTTGGCGCCCTTTCTCTGCTTGCTCATCTCCCTCGGCAAAGGCAATTACTACCGAGTGCCCTTTTCTGATCGCGTCTTCGTAGAGATAAAGCTCGTCGTGTGGCAAGCCATCAGCGATGCCCTCCTCCAGCGCTTCGCCGGCTTTGGCGCCCCCCACAGCTCCAGTGACGCCAAGAATCGCCGCCCCCAGCAATCCCGCGGCAATTACCGGCCCGACACCCGGGATAAAGAAACTGGCAGCGGCCGCGGCCAAAGGTGCTCCACCGGCAACGCCGATAGCACCTCCCACGGTCGCGCCCAGCGCCTTACCCATGCCTGGTTGTTCTGCTTCCGTGGTTCGAACCGCGTTCAGTTGCGCTTCTGAGGCGCCTAGGGCCAGGAGAGTGATCCTGTCTACGGGAATGCCCGCCTGATAGAGTTGCGTCACAGCTTTTTCCGCCTGGGTGCGTGAATCAAAGATCCCAACTATGTTTTCCATGCTGACCCCTCCTAGAGAGATTTTCGGCTAGTCTTGATCGTTTGCATCGGTAGTATCAAGCGCAGCAGGGCTTCGACATGAATCGTTGAGAAAAAGAGTACAGCTATGTTAAGGTGTCTCCTGATCGAGCAACTACACTCAGATCGCTTCCGCACTGCTAAACATGTTCGACATCATAGAAAAACATTGGCCCATGTCAGTAGGCGATGGCAAGGCAACGCGCAAGAAGAAGCCGCGTATCCTGGCCATCACCACAGATTGCTGCACCGGGTGCGCGGGATCTCCGGCCTGCATCGAATACTGTCCCATTGAGGCTTGTATGTTCTGGGTTCCGGACGAGGATCATCCCCCGTTCGGGCGTATCGAGGTCGATTCTTACCTTTGCATCGGGTGCCAGAAATGCACCAGCAAAGGACCTGATGGTGCCTTCCTCGATGGTTGCCCCTGGGATGCTATCGAGATGGTACCCACGGAAGACTGGGAAGCCATGCACGGGATCAACTTGCCGGACGCGCCTCCAGCAGCGCCGGCTGTTTAAGCCAACAGCTACTTAACATTCGCAACGCGGCTCTGAATGGCTTTGACCGTCAGAGCCGCTTGTTCTTTTATCTTCGCCGACATGTTCCGGGTGTGACCTTCAATCGTGGCGATATCTTCGCGCGCACCCACAAATCTAAGCGCCAGCAACGCCTCTAATAAGCTTCGTTCGTCGGGAGCAATCGAAACGAGCGCCTGGTTCGAGCCGACTGGATTACCTTCGGCAACAAAGACCTTTTCGATCTTACCCGGAAGCGGCGATCGCACCTCAGTATTCAGATTGCCGGCCTGCTCGATGCGCGCCAGCAGCGTTCCTACGCTGACAATGGAACCCGGCGCCAAAGAGCTCTTGAGAATCCCGTCAGCCGGAGCAACTAAATTGAACGGCTGGAGCGCGGCGATCAATTCTCCCCGGCCGTTTCCATCGCCAAATCGCGTAATAGCTAAAGCGGCGTTGCGCCTCACGATGGGCGCAGGATCGTTGAGCAGTTGAGCCAGGGCGGCGTGGAATTCTTCCGCCTTGTTATCCTGGCCCATCACCCAGGCGACTGTTTGTCTGATTTCCAGTGTGTTGCTGCCGGCGAGCTTTATGATCTGCGGATACCAACGTTTGACGCCCGGGTCTCCGGCTTCGATTCGCGCTTCGATTTGCGATAGCGCGTGCTGCACGTGGCGCGGATTTTCCTGGTCAGTTAGGTACTGCGTGATCGTATCGTCAGATAAGTTGCGGCCGAACCATGTTCCGTACCACGCCAGAAAAGGGGCGATGATGAAAAGGGCGGCCAGGATCGCGAGCGGCAAGGGCGAGCGCCGGCGCTGGGTCTTTGCCAGATCCGCCGAGTTCCCATTGTCTGCGGGGAGTTGACCGGCGGAGCCATTTCCGGAGGAGATGCTAGTTTGACGGGTAGGCATGATAGAGCATTAAGTATACGACGACCCCGGTCACCGAAACATAGAGCCAGAGCGGGAAGGTCCAGCGGGCTATTCTGCGGTGCCGGAAAAAGTCTCCGCGCGCGGCCCGGTACACGGTGACTATCACCAGCGGAACTATTACGACGGCGAGAATTGTGTGCGTAATCAAAATGGTGAAATAGATGGGACGCGCAATTCCCTGCCCGGCAAAGTGCGTGGCGCCGTGATGGTAATGATAGGTCAAGTAAGAAATCAGAAAGGCAGTTGAAGCAATCAGGGCACTAATCTGACAATTCCTATGGGCCCGGACTTTGAGGCGCTTGATAAAGTAATAACCGGTCAAAAGAAATAATGCGCTGGTGGCATTCAGGCAGGCGTTGAGGTGGGGCAGAACTGAAAGGTAGCCGGTCATGAATGAGCCTTATTACCGCAGACCAGAAATTCGTAGTCGCTGCTTTGGCCCACCCACGCGCTTTCGACTAACGTGTGACTTCACGGTTTTGGTTTGACGCTCATGTCAGACATCATTCTTCTGACATCGGGGGGCATCGGCCTGCCCTTCGCGTCGGTTATCGGAGGGCTCCCGCCGGGAGTAGATGTCGCCTCGCCCTTGCGCCGCCGGGATGGAAGTCTAATAACTCCACGCGACATCATGTCCAGCGCCGGCACCGACAGAAACAGGAGTGCCAGCGTCGCGCAAACGGCAAACATGAACAAACTGTCGGTGGAAAGGAAACTTCCCTCGGATAAAAAATTCAACACCGCAAGGCCCACGAATGCCAGCGCCGCCAGCACGCAGATTAGGTTCAAAACCTTTCCCTCGCGTGGCATCGAATCACCCTCCGACTGAACTGCAGTATTCATGTTGTCTTAAGTGGCGCAGACTTTAGTCTGTGAACCATACAACCAATACATCACAGACTAAAGTCTGGGCCACTGCTGACCATCAATGTTTCGCCTTCGGCGCCGGTTGCGGCCGTTCCGACATTTCTTCGTAGCCGCACCGTTCACACTGCCAGACGGGAAAGACAGCGCCGGTAGTGCCGGTGCCTTGATAGACCGCACGGTCGGAAGGAATAATCTTGCCACCGCAACGCGGGCAAGCACGGCCCCGCACTGTCTGCACCTCGATGTCCAGTCCTAACGGATTCTCCTCGTTTATGAGCGCAGTTGTCATTCCTCTGTCCCATCGACCTCACCGCCCTTGCGATGTCTGTAGGCCACGATGATTATTGAGCAAAACATCGTAACCGGCGGCACCAGAAGCACCAATATAGCGAGGTTCAGCCCCCGAGCCAATCCAGCGTTGTTTTGTACTGAAGCTCGGCACATGGCGCACTGCGCTGCGGCCGGGGCCGAACTAATCAGGCAGAGCGCGGCCACGGCGCAAACAAGTAGCAGGACTTTGACAAAGTACCTTTCCAACTTCAAGGGGCCTCCGTGCGCGCAGGTTCTTTGACCTGGTAACGCAGCTTTGACGATCGGAAGCTGTCGGGAAAGAACGCCAGCAGCAGGCAAATACATATTACCAGTGCCGGCACTATCGTCAGGATCAGATTCAAACGCTCAAATCGCAGGTGCATGAAGTAGGCGACGATCAGCGCGGCCTTAATAATTGAAAGGCCCATCAGGATCGTCAGCATATAGGCAATCGGCAGATGTATGTAGCCAAGGAACACCTCGATTCCGGTAATTGCCAGCAACCACACCCACACCGAGATAAACAGCTTGTTACTGCCTGCGAAATGCTCCGCCTCCGTTGCATGTGCCGTCATTAGTTTCCCTCCGTGGTCAGTGCGCTACTTTGCCGGCGTCAATGGATAACAAATAGATCAACGGGAAGACAAACATCCATACCAGATCTACGAAGTGCCAGTAGAGCCCGCTAATCTCAATGTCCTCATGCTTCAGTTTCTTCACTCGCCCGGCCACCACTCCCAGGTACACGGCGCCGCTGAGGACGTGAAACATGTGCAAGCCGGTAATGCCAAAAAACGTGGCGCCGAACAGCGGCGTGGCGCCGGGCCACCTTTCGGTCCACTCGTGCGGCAGGGCAAATGGGCGCAGGCCTTCGTCGATCAGGTGTTTCCACTCGATCCCGTGCAGCACAACGAACGCCAGGCCGAAGACAATCGTCAGCAGTATCCATTTTCGCGCCCGTTCCTTGTCTCCACGCGACGAGGCGGAGACCCCCATCACCATCGTTAGGCTGGAAGAAAGCAGGCACAGTGTCATGATGGACGAAAAGATAATGCTCGGCGAAAAGGGAAACGGCGTCGGCCATACGTTCGAGGCCCGCACATATGCGTAGCCAATTAACAAGGACGAGAACGTCAGCGAGTCGGAAATAATAAACAGCCACATCCCGAGCTTTCTATGGCCCACACGATAAGGCAGTACGCCGCCGCCCCAATCGCCGGTTATCAGATCCGCGCGTGCTTCAGTACTCACCGTTCACCTCCAGAAGTTGTTCTAAGTCGACAAACTAAGTTTGTCGGACGCACCTTACTTCCAAAAGAACAAAAGCAAAAACAGGTAAACCCACAAGCCGTCCATGAAGTGCCAGTAGATCGAGACGGCATCCGCAGCCCCGATACGCCGTGATTCGGCCGCAACGTCGTCGCCGCGGCGGCGCGTCCGCACCAGCAAATACGAGAGCGCAAGAATCCCACCCAGCAAGTGCACGCCGTGGGCGGCAGTCAGCAGATAAAAGAAAGAGCTATGCGGATTGGTGGCCAGGTAGATTCCCTGCCGGACCAGTTGACGCCACGCCAGCAATTGCGCGCCGAGGAATACGACTCCGAGGATCGTGGTTATCATCAGCCAACGGCCGTACAACGCATCGCGCTGTCGCTTCAGGGAGCGGCGCGCTCCTTCGAAGGTCATGCTGCTGATAATAATTACCGCAGTGCTAAGCCAGAGAACGCGGGGCATGGCAATCGGGCGCCAATCGTTCGACGATGCCGACCGTACGATGTAGGCACTTGTCAGTGCCGTGAACAGCATTACAACGCCGGCGAGTGCGACCCACATGCCCAGGCGATAACGGTCCACGTAGAAACGCAATGGCTCGGCATCGCCTTTGCCCCCGCCACCATTGCGGTGAAAGCCGTTGCCTGGCCTGGACGGTGGTCCAGTGCCAATTCCCTTCTCGATTACGCGCTCAGCGTTTGTGACCGTCGTGGCCATTGCCGCTTGTATCTCCTAATCCCGACGCCAGCGCCGGCTCATCCGCCGTCAAAGGCTCCGTTTGCATCATGAAATCCTTCGGCGCTCCCGGAACCGCAAACTCGTATGGACCGCGATAAACCGTTGGCACGATGCCGGCGAAATTGTCGTGCGGCGGCGGCGACGGTGTAGTCCATTCCAGCGTGGTTGCTTCCCACGGATTGGGACCTGCGACCTTCCCCTTGAACATGCTCCAGAAGAGATTGAAAAAGAAAACTAGCTGTACGGTAACAGTCACGATGGCCGCGATTGAAACCAGCAGTACGAGCGGATGCAGACTTGTCAGAAACTGGTACTCGGTGAACTGCGCGTAGCGCCGCGGCATGCCGACGATGCCCATGATGTGCATCGGCACAAAGATGGTGTAGACGCCTATGAAGGTGATCCAGAAGTGAAACTTACCCAGACCTTCGTTCATTAAGCGGCCAAACATCTTGGGAAACCAGAAGTACATCGCGGCGAACATGCCGAAGATTGAAGCCACGCCCATTACCAGGTGGAAGTGCGCAGTCACGAAATAGGTGTCATGCATCGGCAGATCAAGCGAAGTTTGCCCCAACACCAATCCGGTAATTCCCCCGGCAACGAAGAGGGACACGAACCCGATGGCGAACAGCATTGCGGTGGTGAAGCGAATCCTCCCGCCCCAGAGCGTGCCGATCCAGTTAAAAGTCTTAATCGCCGATGGCACGCCGATCGACAGTGTCAGGATTGAAAAAGCAATGGCCGAGTAAGGGCTCATGCCGCTAATGAACATGTGATGGCCCCACACGAAGAAGCCCAGCCCGCCAATGGCAAAAATAGCAAACACCATCGCCCGATAGCCGAAGATCGGCTTGCGCGCAAAAGTGGAAAGGACGTGCGACGTAGCGCCCATGCCCGGAAGGATGGCGATATAAACCTCCGGGTGACCGAAGAACCAGAAGAGGTGCTGCCACAAAAGCGGGGAACCCCCCGCGTGCAAGGGAAAACGCGGATCGCCCGACAGGACGCCGTTCACGTATTCACCGGCAGGAATGAAAAAGCTCGTGCCCCCTACCCGATCCAGGAGCAACAGGATGCCGCCGCCCAGCAGCACCGGAAACGAAAGCAGCGCCAGCACTGCGGTAGTGAACCACGCCCAGCAAGTCAGCGGCATGCGCATCAACGACATGCCCCTGGTGCGCATATTCAGTAGCGTGGTAATAAAGTTCAGGGCCCCCAGTAGTGAACCAACGCAGAAGATTGCGATACTAACAATCCAGAGATTCACTCCAGCGCCCTGGCCTGGGCCGGCGATTTTTCCCAGGGCGCTCAACGGCGCATAACCGGTCCAGCCGCCTATCGGCCCCACTGTGCCGCTCCCTCCTCCACCCAGGGCCGTACCCAGCGCCCCGCCGCCGACTGCCACACTGCCCTCCACAAAGATCGCCGCCAGCAAAACAATGAAGCCGACGAAGGTGACCCAGAAGGACATCATGTTGAGGAACGGAAACGCCATGTCGTCTGCGCCAATCTGCATCGGCAGAAAGTAGTTGCCGAAACCCCCTTGCGGAGCCGTCGTCAAAACGAAAAAGACCATGATCGTTCCGTGCATGGTCACCAGCGACAAATAGAATTCCGGACTTATCACGCCGCCGGGAGCGCCGGTGGGAAACAAGGTGCCCAGGATGGGCCAGTTCGTTCCCGGCCAGCTAAGATTCAGACGCATCAGGATCGACATTGCCATTCCCACCACCACCGCGGTCAGCGCCAGCATGATGTACTGGATGCCGATCACCTTGTGGTCAAGGCTGAAAATGTATTTGCGTATGAAGCTTTTCGGAGGCTCGTGCCGGTGCACCACCTCGTGTGTGACTTCTGCCATCGCGTTCTCCTCGGCTCAGTTCCGGTTCCAAAAAACTCAGTATTGGGGAAGCTGATACTTGCTGAGCAACTCCTCTTTTTTGGCTTGAAACGCGTCCTGCGGCAAAGCTATCAGGGCGCGAAATTCATCATCCGGCAGCGCCAGCATGAAGGATTTCATCTTGTAGTGATTCATGCCGCAAAGCTCCGCGCAGGCCAGCTCGTACTTACCTGCTTTCGTAACCGTAAAGTGCACCGGAATGGTCATGCCTGGCACCAGGTCCTGTTTAAAGCGCAGTTGCGGCACCCAGATGTTATGCGTCACGTCTTTCGATCGCAGAAGTAGTTCGACCGGCCGGCCCACCGGAACAATCAGCGTCGCGATCTGCACATCGTCTTTGGCGTTTGGATCGGCGCGGTCCAGTCCGACGAAGTTTTGATCATCGTCGTTGATGAGGGAGGGGTCGGTGCGGCCAAACACGCCGTCGCTTCCGGGGTAATGAAAAGTCCAGGCAAACTGTTGCGCCACAACACTGACTCGAAACGATCCGGGCGGCGCCTGATTCAGGTGCAGCGAAACCCATACCCGCTGGCCCATAACAGCCAGTCCGATAAAGATAACCGCCGTCACCATTGTCCATATCACTTCGAGCCGATTGTTGCCGTGGGTGTAGAGCGCTCGTTCAGAGGATGACGTCTCCCGATATTTCCAGACCATCCAGCCGAGACCAATCTGTGCCGCGGTGAAGGCGACGCCGACCACGATGATAGTGATCATGAACTGGCGATCCAGACTCGGCCCATGTTCGGTAATAGCCGGCGGAAACCACCAGTGGCCGCTTACGAACAGATATACCGAAGCCAGGGCCAGGAGCCAGATAATTACGCCTAGAGCACGTCCCATCGATTATCTCCTTCTTAATCGGTCAGTGGTCAGTTGTTAGTTGTTAGTTGTTAGTTGTTAGTTGGTCTTAGCACCTGGAACCGACTGGCTTTCAAGGCCTGACTAACAACTGGCCACTGACCACTAACCACTAACAACTGACGACTAACAACTAACAACTGACGACTAACAACTAACAACTGACAACTAACGACTGACAATTTCCTATCGATTCAAGACCATCAGCCCAAACAGCAGCGGCAGGTAAATCACCGAGGCAAGTAGCAGTTGTCGAGCGTGCTGGTTGGACTTCGAGAGCGCCGCGCGAATGCTACTGCCAAGAAACAGCAGCCCCAGAATAATTGCCCCGTAAAAATAAGCTTTCCCCGATACGGCCAGCATCGTCGGCAACAAGCTGACAGGGAGAAGCATGACTGTATAAATAATGATTTGCTGTCCCGTGACGCGGCCATCAGGTTCTACCACCGGCAGCATCAAGATCCCCGCGCGGCCGTAATCTTCCCGGTACATCCACGCAATCGCCAGAAAATGCGGGAACTGCCAAAGAAAAAGAATCGCGAACAGCACCCACGCCCCCACGTCCAGTTGGCCACGCGCCGCGGCCCAACCGATCAGGGGCGGCACCGCGCCAGGAAACGCGCCGGCGACCGTCGATAGCGAGGTTCTAGTTTTCAGCGGGGTGTAGACGAACAGATATCCGCCAATCACGGTCAGGCCAAGCAATGCGGTCAGAGGATTCACCAACACCGCCAGATAAACTTCCGCCAGAACCGTTAACGCTGTTCCGAAGAGCAGCGCCTCATTGGGAACGAGCTTGCCGGTTGGCAACGGCCGCGTCGCCGTGCGGCGCATTAAGGCATCAAGGTCGCGCTCCATGTACTGGTTCAAAGTGGAAACCCCGGAAGCCAGCAGCGCGATGCCCAGCATCGAGATCGAGAGCAGGCGGTAATCTACTCCCGAAGGCGAACCCAAACAGAAGCCTGCTGCCGCAGTCAGCACAATGAGAAATGTTATGCGGGGCTTGGTGAGCTCCATGTACGCTGACATGCGCCGCGCGTAAGTCAAAGGCTCAGCCGGCACATCGGCGATGCCGCTGGGGTCTAGTTCAATAGCGACGCTTTTCATCAACCTCAGTTGTTCAATTCCCACGTTGTCTTGCCACCTACCGAAAAAGTCTAGCCCTGACGAATTCTCTTTAGTCCATAAAACATGCCGCCGCGATGTAGATTCGCATAGCCTTCTGTCGTTCAAGAAAGCTGCGGGTTAAGGTTTCCCGATTCTATCGGCGAGGACGACGTCCTCGCGTCCCTCACTCGCAACACTTGAAATGTTCGCAGCGTCAACACGATCGTTGTGGCGAACACCAGCGCACCGCAGGCGACGTGGGCCACCGTGATCGCAACCATCGGATTAAGCGGTTGCGGATCGTTCGGCGACATTTCGCGCGCAACATAAGCGGCCACTCCGAGGCACAACTGCAAAGCCAGCAGCCCGCTGGCAAACATGACCGGCCGTCTTAGATATGGCTGGTCGCCATGTCTCTGCAAAGTCACGAAGCAGATGGCGGCCAGAACTACTGTCACCAGAAGCGCGCCGCCGATGTGGGCCAGCAGCAAGCCCGTAGGCAGATGCTTGTCCCAGGTAGCGGAATGGCGCAACGTAGCTCCGAGCACCAACTGCGCCAGGATCACGACACAGGCTCCAGCGCACAGGTAACGCAGCGATGGCGCCTCTTTTTCGTCAATAGCAGCGCGGGAGACATTCCAGCCCGGCGAAGTGAATACGCTCAGGCTGACCATCGTGCAAAAGAAGAGTTGGGCCAAGGTAGCGTGCGCCGATGAAACCCACAATGGCAACAAGAGCTTCACGGTGAGGCCGCCGAGCAATCCCTGCGCGATCACCGCGGCCAAGGCTACCAATCCCAACCGGCGCACCCAACGTCTTGGCTCACCTGAGACATTGCCGCGATCCAGCAAACTTGGACGGCCCAACAAACCGCCTAACCATTTCAGCAACTCGCCGAGGTATAACCAGAACACCAAACTGACTGTCAGAAAGCCAACGCTTGTGGCGATCAAACGGTGGCCGTGCTCCCAAAAAAGATTCCCGACCATGCGCGGGAAGAACTGACCATTCGACAGCGGCCAATCGGATGTGGCCAATCCGGCATCATGGCTGGTGACGAGCGCGCCGGCGACGATCAGGACGAACGTCGCGCCTGTCACAAGTAACGTAAAACGATGCAGAGCCCTGTTCATTTCCGATTGCCAGTTGCCAATTGCCAATTGCCGATTTACTACTCCAAACAATTCTCGGTCACTGAGCCAATGATCGATTTAAGAAGCCCTAAACCAAAAACGGCTTCGAAGGCATGCCCCGATCACCGGCGGTACTGCCAATAACAGCAAATCGGCAATCCGCAATCGAAACTCGGCAATGGCTTAGTGCTTCACCAGCATAGGCAGTTCCATTGCCGGCAACATCTCCAGTGAAGTGCCTTGAGAATTCCGCACCATTGCGGCCCCATCGAACGAGAAGTCGGCCGTGGCGGTGCCATTGGCCGTGACCGTCACCTCCATGGTCTTCTCGGTTCCCTTCGAGCCACCCTTCTCGTGCCAGGCCGCCACGGTGTATTTACCAGCCGGCACGCCCTTAATCTCAAACGAGCCGTCTGCCTTGCTAACGGCGAAGAATGGATGCTTCAAGACGCCGATATAAGATTTCATCCAGGGATGTTGATTGCACTTAACGGGAACCAATATCTCCTGCCGGTTGAAACTCTTCTCCAAAGGCGCGGCGTTGGCGACCTGTGATTGGTTCCATTCCTGATTCACTGCCGGTTGCGGGTGGATGTTGTGCGTCGTGGGATCGCTGTTGGTGATGCTGATCTTCTGGTTTGTCATCACGCCCATCACGTGCGGCTTGTAATGACAGCCATTCTGATCGAGCACTGCGGCTGTTGCCGGTGTATCCCAGGCATAGTCACTGATTTTCTTGCCGTCAGCGGTCGTGCCATCCTTGATGTAGATAAAAACGTTGGCGAGCTTTCCATCGGTAACAATTACATCCTCGGTGGAAAGAGTCGGATTCTTCTGACCGCAAACGGGATCAGCCGACGAGTCGATTTTCCTCGGCGCCGGAGCTGTTCCGTTGAAGGCAGTCTTGCCGCTAACGCTGCCTACGCCACCTGAGTATTTTCCGCCCGTAGGTGTAGCGCCGCCGTCGTTATTGGTCTCCTTGTTACCGCCACCGCACGCGAGTGCAAGCGACAACAGAGCAGCGGCCACAAACATTGCAAGCCAGAAGCTTGCGCGTTTCTTTAACATTGGTAGTCCTCCGTAACTAAAATGAATTCCGATTTCTGTGAATTTCTACGGCCTAATATAGTCCGAGCCGTGCGATGAAGCCAGCCTGAACTTCGATGATCGAGCATGCTGCGCCAGAACGCTGCGCCCACGACCGTGACTGTGGTTACGTCCCACCTTTTGATCGCTCGATTGCGGCTTGGCGGCCGGTGCACCGGCAACCGGGGCCGGCGACGCGGAAAGCAGCCGCCGCTGTTCATCCGGCGTCATCAGGAACATATAGCGAACCAGCAACCGCGCATGGTCACGATGATATTCGCTAACACCGGGGGGCGGATTCGGCAGATTGATTACCCAGTGATCATCCGCTTTCTTGAACAGACCTGTTGGCATCGCCGTTCCCGGGCTGATCTGCGATGGATCAAGCAACCAGCGAAATGTCCAGTCAGGCTTTAGACGCTCACCCGCCAGCAGGAAGTTAGGCGCGATAGCACTCTTGTCGTGATTGGGATCCCCTGTTAGATGGCACTTCAGACACGGCGTCCCTGAGACGAACATCTGTCGCGCCAGCAATTGTTCCTGCGCAGTCAGGGGTTCGAGGTTCTCTTTTATGTAGGGCTGCTGCTGTGACGATACCGCCATGAAGAAGCGCACCAGCGCCTGCAGCTCGTTGGGCGAAAAGTTGAACGTGGGCATTCGCGCCTGCAGGTACAAACGGACGCCGTTTCGATTCGCGCCTGGTTGCGGCTTGAATGGGTGGCCTGCTTCGCCTCCGCCGTTTGTTCCGCTATTACTGGGGTTGGCCGAACCAGCAGCGCTGGGCGGTTTGCTTTGCGTCGTGGCTGTGTTCGGAGTGGACGGAGCAGCGGCTGGGGCAGCCTGGGCCGCCGCGTTCTTCTCGTCGCTCAATGAAGGATCGTGCAGAAAGCGCAAGAGCCAGTTTGGATCGACGCGCGCGCCTTCGCTGGTCAAACGCGGCGGCAACAGGTCCTTTCCGTCCGGCGTCTGATAAAAAGGCAAGTCCATCAAAACCGATCGCTGGCCTACCTGCACGTTGTGACAGCCCATGCAGTTGTACTTCTTGATGACCCACCAGCCGTTTTGAATGTCCTGACGCCGCTGATCCTGCGGGTTGTAGAAGAGCGTGTACGGAACGTTGGCCCCTTCAGCACCCACGCTGCCCAGCAGAAAAGTCGTCAGGGCGTTGCGCCATTCATCGGTCAGGTATGGCTTCGGCATGCGCAGACGATCCTTGGGGTCTTTGCGCTTGCCACGATCGTAAATGGCCGGATCGGCGAGCTTGTGTTCGAAGAAGCCGCGGTGGTTGTACCACTCTTCTTTCTTGTCCGGGAAAAGTGGATCACGACCATACTCGGCATCTTGCGTCAGCAGCGCGAAGTCCAGGCGCTCGATTGGCGTCGCTCCTTCGGTCGTAAGTTCCTTGCCGATTCTTTGCTCGTCTTCAAATCCTTTGATCTCGTGACATCCCGCGCAGCCATACTGCTTGATTTCCGCACGACCCTCCTCCTTCAGGTTCGGATCGTCCATGAACGAAGCATCTGCATACGATGTCTGGCCGGAAAGCGAGAACAAGTAGGTGGCGATGTCCCGCGCGTCACTCTCCGCCAGCCGGAAATTCGGCATAACGGTCATGTTCTGCACCTGTAGCTCCGCGCCGTCGTTGGGGCATTTCGAGTGCAGCTCAGTATCGAAGACGAAGGGCTGATTGTGTTTCTCGTAATCCTCGCGCGTCAGGTCGCGCTTCTCTTTCGGACAGTAGGGAGCCCAACGCTCGCGTGGGTTGTAGATCCAGCGCACGATGTAGTCGAAGTTTGCCTTCTCGCCAACACGCTGCAGGTTGGCGGCGAATGTGCCGCCCTGCTTGTTGTCCCCTTCGCCGATTGAATGGCAACCCATGCACCCGCGCGTTTCAAACAGCTCTTTGCCATGCGTTGCACTTCCCTGCTGTTGTGCCGGCACTTTACCGTCAAATCCCGATTGCCATAGATAAGCCGCCACGGCTTTCAAGTCGTGCTCGCCGTCTTCATCGACTTCAAAGCGCCAGAACTTGGGCATTTTTGTTCCGGGCCGAAACTTCTGCGGATCCTTAAGCCAGATCGGGATCCATTCTTTCTTCAGCTTCAGGCGAACGTCTTTCAGATTCGGTCCGACCTTCTTTTGATCCTGCAGCAGGAACCTGGTCTGCACATTTAACTGATCGATACGCGCCGCCAACTGGCTATTGGTAACTCGCATAGACTCGGCGTGGGCCAACAGGCGCTGCGCTTCCGTGTCATCGCTGACATTTGCGACGGCGTCCTGATCCTGCTTGGCCTGGCGTTCGTTCGCGGCAATTTGTTCTTCGAGCTGGCTAATCGTTTGCCGCGTGCCGGAGAGGGCATCGGCCTCTCGATCGAAGCTTTCCGAGCGGTGACAGCCGACACAGCCGCGCTGGTAGAACATGTCCTTGCCGAGATTCAAAACGTCGGCGCCCTGGATGACGCGATCATTGGAATGGCACTGCTGACAACCGGCTTCCGTGTTTTCTTTGCGATAGAGTGGATGCAGCCAGAATGGGTTCAGGCCATGTGCCTTGACCACATTGGTCGTGGCGCGGCCATTCCCATTGTGGCAAGACGAACAGCCAAAGCGATCCGGATTGTGAATCTGCAGCAGTTCTTTGTTGGGATGGCTGACAAAAGCAATAGAGAGGTTGTCCGGCTTTTTGCCCGGGCCGGCCGGGGCAAGGTAGTCGGCTTTCAGAGTGACCGGCTCGCGCACACCCAGGTGACAAATCTCGCACCGGTCAACGATGCTGAATTCGTTAACGTTGATTTGATGTCCCAGGATTGAATAGTCGAACTTCTCGTTCTTTCTAATCAGATCGTCAATCTGTTTCGGCGTCACGTTAACGACGTGGTTCTTAACATAGTCGTCGCGCTTCTTTGCCAGCTCGCTTGGTTCTTTTAGCAGCTCCGCTTTCTCACTAAGCAGCTTTGCTTTCCCGTCCCTCAGATCGTTATAGAGTTTCTCCAACTCGGGAAAGTTGAGTTTCTGCGTGTTAACTTTCCCCGCGCCGTCATTTGCGGGCAAATCAACCTCGACACGTTCCGCTCGCTTATCCGCGAGCTGTTTTTCATAGTGCTTCCGCCAGAAATCGCTGGTGGCGGTTTCCAGGTTGTAGTTGATGACAGTGATCTTGCCACGCTGGTTTTGGAACGGATCAGTGACGGCGTCCAGTTGCGCCTGTATCCTTTCGACTGCCGCATCAATCTCTTTGCGCCGCGGTGTTATCTTCTCCAAAGCCGCCTGCGCTTCCGCGTCGATCGTCTGATATTCGGCGGTCTCCTTCACTTCGGCTTCGGACTTGCCCGCATCGCTGCGAATGCTTTTGAGGTATCGCGTGTAGCGCTTGACGAACTCCTGCTGGATTCCCTTCCACGGACGCTGGCCGTACGACTCGTCCCACAAAGCCCACGCCAGCGACACGATCATCAATAGCGCGCACACCAGCATGATGCTGCTGGTTGAACGGCTGACGATGGGGTCGCGCGCCGGAGTTTCCGGCTCTCGTTTGACTATGGATTCGGAACCTTCAGGAGAGTCGGCCACAGGCTATCCTTCCTCCGCGCGCGTCAGATGTTGAACCATGGGGTCACCCAGACATACTTGATAGTTAGAGCCAGCCGCAGAATCAGTTTTACCGGCAACGCCAGCAACACACTGACGGCGAAAAACTGAAACGTCATGTACTGCAACAAACTTGTTCTGGCGAGAAGCTTGTTTTCAAACTCGTTTTTGGGGAACAGACGCAGAGGCCGGAATGAAATCTTCTTGAAATCGACAGTCATCAACCAGTGAAAGAACAGAGCGCCGATAACGTAAAACCCGCCGACTACCAACGCGCCAAAGATCCATTTCCAGGGAGTGGCCGACAGAAATCCCAGATGCAATAGCTTCCCCAAACGGCTGGTGGCGATCCAGTCGTGCAGGTCTATGTTCTTGTCGAAGACGACCGCGTTATGATCCCAGGTTTGCCCGGGCCAGAACCAGATCCAGCCAGGACCGCGAATGAAGGTCCCGATGACGATCAGCAGGATCCACATCAGGAAGCCCCAGCAAAACATTCCCGTCGCGAACCGTCGCTGCCGCAGTGTGTAATAACCATTGCCCAGCGGATTAGAGTCGACGTAAGGAAACACCATCAACCCAATCATGATGATGCTCGGCATAACGACCCCGGCAATCCAGGGATCGAAGTAAACCAGCATCTCCTGCAGGCCCAGAAAGTACCAGGGGGCCTTTGACGGATTCATGGTGAGGTTGGGATTGGCGGGCTCTTCAAGCGGCGCGTTCAGGGTGATCGACCAGACGAACAGAATCACCGTTACTATTACAGCCGCCAGCAACTCGATTCGAACCAGGTAAGGCCATACGTGCAATTCCCTGGCCCAGCCGGGACGCCAGGGCTCGACCTTCCGATGGTGCGTCTTCGCGAGTTGGGGATCATGTTCCAGCTCCGCGATCAGGCGGTCGTTCTCGCGCGACTGCTTGATTCCCAGCCAGGTAAAAAACGGCACCAGGAAAAGCATGGCGACGATTGGTATATTGTCAGGCGCTGACGCGACCTTCCAGAGCTGATGCCAGTCCTGGACCGACCAGATGATCAATCCCAAAAGAGCCAGGCCGATGATTGCCAGAACCAGTTTCGCAGGGCGCGATTTGAGATTAAGCTTGCTCATCCGCTAATTGTTTCGCGCACGGGTGCTACTTCTTCTTCACCGCTTTCATTTCCGATTCGAGCATTACCGGCGCAGGGCCCGAGATGCCTCCGTCTTTACGTATGCGCCAGAAATGCACCGCCATGAAGATTGATGCCACTAACGGGATCCCGATGCAGTGCCAGATGTACGAGCGCAGCAATGCATTCGAATCGACAATCGAACCTCCCAGTAATCCAAACCGCACGTCGTTGTAGGGCGTCAGTCCCAGCTGGGCGCCAAACGGACCCTCATTTCCAAAGACAGGGGTCGCGCGCGCCATGTTTGTGCCCACGGTGACGGCCCAGAAGCCCAGTTGATCGTCAGGCAACAGATACCCGGTAAAAGAAAGCAGCAGCGTCAGAACCAGGAGCACGACACCAACACACCAGTTGAACTCTCTTGGCCTCTTGTAGGAGCCGGTAAGCACCACTCGGAACATGTGCAGCCAGGTGGTAATTACCATCAAGTGCGCGGCCCAGCGATGCATGTTTCGCAGCAGCTTTCCGAAAGGAACGTCATGCTCCAAATACAGAATGTCGCGAAAGGCCAGTACCTTCGACGGGTGGTAGTAGAACATCAACAGCACACCCGTGAACGTCAACACAATGAACAAATAAAAAGTGATTCCGCCCATGCCCCAGGTGAAGCGATACCGCACCGCATCCCGATTGATCTTCGCCGGGTGTAAATGAAGGAAGACATTGGAAAGAATGGCGAGCGAACGGTTCCGCGGGTCAGAGCGATCGTGTGAAACGCGGAACATGGACTTCCAGAGCTGGGTCTGCTGCGGGTCCTTGTAGGCCTTTGACTCTTCTACCGCGCGGTTCTTAAGGGCCGTTCCACCTTCACGAATACGCTGCGTCAGTCCAGCCTTGACGCTGGCGCTGTCGCCGGCAGCAATCTGTTTCGTTTCTTTTTGATCGGGACGCTCGGGATCCATGGTTACATTGCCAATTGCCGATTGCCTATTTCCGATTTGCGATTAGCACTCAGCCAATCGCAAAGCCGAATTTGAAAATTATCAGAGCGGAATGTACGCTCCCGGGTCGTTGAACTCGTTCTTCTCGCCCTTGGGCCATTTGTACAGTCGGCTGATGTCGACAACGATTTGTCCTTCAGCATCAAGCTCGATGTGCGCGCGATCCATGGGCCGCGGGGCCGGTCCTTCGAAGTTGATTGCCTCGCTGTCGTACCCGCTCCCGTGACAGGGACACTTGAATTTGTTCTCGCTCGCTTTCCAGTCCGGAGTGCACCCCAGATGCGTACAGCGCGCGAAGACCACAAACAGCCGGTCGGAAGTCTTGTCCACCCAGATGCGATACAGTTGCTGCCACTTCGTATCTACTCCCAGCGCGTAATCGCTGGGAAACCCGACTTTGAAAACGCTCGAAGGCTCCTGAATCGAGCGCGGTAGAAAGAACCGCAGGAACATCAGAAAGCTCGTTAACAGAAAGCCGGTAATGCTGGCCCAGACAATGCGCCGGCGCATTTTGTTGACCGGGGGATCAGGGGTGCTTTCCAACAGTGGGCCACCGGCCGGAGGCCTGGCCGCGACAGGCTTCGGGGGCGCCTTTGCAACTGCGGAAGTTGGTGTCGAACCCGCCTGAGCAGCGCCGGGCGCAAGCCTGGCGGCGGGAGTCGTAGCCGACGGAACTTCCTTTGCTGGGGGAGCGTCGGCAACGTTCCCAGCGGACAAAGTTTCGTTTGGGTCGCTATCCATTTCGCAAATCTCCACGTTCGAACCTTGCGAACCAGCAGCAGAGCATCATCAACCTGCGCAGAGCGCGGCTGACGTCAGATATACAATTCCCCCCTACACAGGGATGACTCTCTGCGACTTTGACCAAACTTCTGCACTGTCATTAAGAGCGCCGCACCAAAATAATTTATGAAAATAGCGCGGTGTCAGCATTTATAACCGATTTTACGATATGCTGGCAAGGATATTTGTTTGGTGGGTAGTTGTGGTCAGGTGGCCGGATGTTCGACAAAACTTAGGTTTTGTCGTGCTCTCGTACAGAAGCGAGTTACCGCCCGCTTGATCGGCCACTAGCTCGACGCTAAACAAACGGAAGCATGGAGGCAGCCAATGGCAAAGACTCAGGTGATTCTTTACACGCGACCCGGATGCCACTTATGCCAAGAGGCTAAGCAGGCCATCGAAGCCGCCGGCTGCGCCGATGATTACACGCTGACGGAGGTAAATATCGAGGCGGGTCCTATATTGCTCGATCTATACAAAGACCACATTCCCGTTATCACTATAGATGGCGTTGAGGCGTTCAGACACCGGGTTGATTCAGACAGGTTTAGAGAGAAAATCCGTAATAGGCCGGTGGGCGGTAAGCGCGGGCAAAACAAGAGCAGGGCCAAGTCCTCTTCCTGACCAAGTCTCGTTTAGGATTGTGTTACTAGAAAAGCCAAACCGATTTTCCATTCATCATTTTTCATTTAGCTTTTCATGATGAGTTCAATGACAAATGAGAAATGGGAAATGACATATGGAAAATGTGTTGACCCTGACTCCGGTCTATCCGGGAAGGGGGCCTGCCCCCGCTCTTTCAAAAGCGAAGTTCAATCCGCGGCTGCATTCTTCAATCGATCCAAATAATCGATCACGTTCCTGGTCATCCGTAGTTTGCCGGTAAGCCATCAACATTTCCTTGAGAGACGCGAGTTCCTTGTAAAGTCCGGCATTTTCGATCGGCGGCGTCAGGTATGAAGTCAGCTCGGCGTAGGATCGCCGCTTCGCTATTGTTCCCTCGGAAGGGTTGTTGACGCTGTAGATGTAGATGTTCGGCAGCTCGCCGATGAGCCGATCGGGCCAGCATTCGCCGGACAGTCCCACCTGCTTGCCCGGCATGAACTCCATCGCACCGTGCGTGCCGACGTGGATAACCGCGTCTGCTTGGAAAACCTTTTGCAGGTAGGTGTAGAAGGCCATGAAGCCGTGGTGCGGCGCGCCGCTTCGCGCCATCAGCAGCCGCATCGGGTCGCCTTCGTAGCCAAACGTCGGCTGCAATCCGATAAAGACGTTGCCCAACGTGATTCCTTGAACCAGCAGTTCGTCGCCAAAGGAATTGATTGAACCCGGCGGCGGTCCCCATTCACGCTCGACTTCTCCAGCGTAAGGACATAGCCGGACGTACTCATCAGCGCCCATCCGATACGCCACATTCGCGGTAGCGCCAAACTGTTCGGCTTCGCGCGAAAGCATCAAGTCACGCACGGTCGTGGCGGTTTCCGGCACTTCAACGGCGTAGCCTTCGTCCTTGAGCCGGCGCAATGTCTCGAGCACGCTGGCAAAGACGTCGAGATCAGCGGCTGTACCTATGTTTCCTTTATTTGGCGGGAAACAGTAGATAACCAGCGCCAGCTTTAGATCGGCCCGCTCCGCAGTTTGCACGCGGTTCCAGTTCTTCAATCGCCGGGCGAATCTCTGACAGCGATCTTCGAGAGGAACAGGCTCAAACGATGCCGCCGGCATGCCGCCATATACAAAAGGCTCGGTCGCGCCGTCAATTTCCGGAATCGCAATCTGCATTCCGGCCTGGATCGGGTTCAAACCGCTGCCCGAAGCGCGCCACGCTTCGATAGTCTGGATGTCGAGACTAACCGCCGATCGAAACGGCACATTCAGCTCGCGCAGAAACTCCGCCGCCGCGGCGCTGTCGTTCATCGCCGGTCCACCAACAAAGCTAAAGCCGGTTAGCGATACAATCTGGCTGACGCGCGACTTGAGCTTATCGTCAGTGGTTAGTTGTCCGTTGTTAGTTGTTCCGACTTTCAAGGTCGGTTCAATGAAGAACTTCCGGCATGCTTCGCGATTGTCCATCAGCGTCGAGATCGCGGGAATCACGCTAAGGCCTTCAGCTTCTATGGCCCTGATCAAGCCGTCATAGTGCCGGCGTGTATTGCTGACAACCTGCGGTCGCATTAACAGCAGCCCGATGGTTGTCTTCGAGTCCAGCGGTTCTCCACCAAGTTTTTTCCTTTTTCCTTTTTCCTTTTTCCTTCCGCTCCCGTACCACTTCTTGTATTCAGCAAACGATTGAAACAGCCCGGCGGCATCCGGATGGTAGACTGCCACCGACGGCATAGTCTCTGGAGGCGCAATCCTAATCCTTTTCAAACGCTGGTCCGGCAGATAGTGCTTCAGCGCAAACAAAACCATCGCCCGAATGTTCGCCGGAGTAGGCTGCAAAAAGTAGCAGAAGATATAGAGGTAATTCTTAACGTCGCGCAATTTTCCGGCGCTGGGAACGAATCGCAGCATCAATGGCAACCGATCGACCAGCTTGAGATACTGGCCATGACCGTTTTTCGATCCGTTCCCTCCGCGGTACGCTCGTGCCTGATTCCCTATCCAGGACCCGACCGAACCAAGTAACCGCAAGGTGGAACTCGTTTGGCGCGCGTGGTTCGCATCACTGGCCTCGGTCACCCCGCGTTCCCGCCTTCTCACCGAGGCCAGAATCCTACTTAGGTCGAGCCCTCCCATGCGCGTCCGGCGCATGAGCTCCGGCATGCAGTTGATGACGATCACCGCGCGATGCTGTTCGCGAAAGCGATTAAGCAGCGGCAGGAGCCGCGCAGCGTTTTCGCCATCCATTACGTGAATGACAAAGACGATGTCCGAATCGCTCAAGTCTATTTCGATCGTTTGCCACTGATCCTCAGTCAGGGGTGCGCCGAAATTGTAGGCAGCGATCGACAAATCGAGCTCGTGGTTTCGATTGATATCCCGTTCAGCCTGCCGCAGCGGCGCCAGCAAACTCGAGCCGACATAGAAGACAGTTGTTTTCATTTCATCGCCGAACCATTCCGCGCATCAGCCTGCGTTTTGTAAGATGCCTTTGAAATTCTCTATGAGATCCCGCAGCTGCTCTAGTATCTCCTCATTGGGATTCCAGTATCCGCGATCGTGCACCTCGAGCAGGCGCTTCATCAGCGCCCGTACCGAATCCGGATTCAGTTCCAGCAGTCGACTTAACATTTCCGAATCCAACAAAAAGGTCCTGGTAATGTCGGTGTAGATCCACGGATCGACCGCATCGGCTGTAGCACTCCAGCCGAAAGTATTCAAAACATGATTCTCGATCTCAGCGACGCCGCGAAAGCCATGCTTCAGCATTCCTTCGTACCATTTGGGATTCAGAGTCTTGGCACGCGTCTCAAGCCGAATCGTCTCTTCCAATGATCGAATCTTTGTCTGCGGCGAAAGCGAATCAGATAAATAGATTGCCGGGCGGGATTGGGCTCGTTTTTCAACCGCCCTGGAGATTCCGCCCAGGTATTCGAAGTAATGATCGACGTCGGTGATGCCGACCTCGAATGAATCGATGTTCTGGTACGTTGCTTCGACGCGCGACAGAGCATCATCCATCAAGTGTGGAGCTTCGCGACCCTCAATCGTCAGGCCCTTTGAGTCGCGCGTGTATGCAAAGCATTTGCGAGTAACGAACAGGTCCCCGAGCGAGTCAGCGGTTTCCCAGCGCGAATCAATCACCATGAAATTCACATTTGTTCCATAGTTGCCTGGCGCATTGGAAAACACGCGTGTGACAGCGTCGTCAAACTCAGCGCCGCCGGCATCGATCTTTTCCCAGACGTTGCGCCGCACATAATTCATGTGCAAAGGTTCGTCAAGCGCGGCCACGCGTCGAACTGCCTTATCGAGCAATGCCATCGTCGGCGTGAACAAGTCGCGAAAGATACCCGACACCGTCATCACCACATCCATGCGCGGGCGCTTTAGTTCCTCCAAAGGAATCACTTCGACTTCAGTCGTGCGATTCAGCGCATCGCTAACAGGGCGCACGCCTAACAACCACAGCGCTTGCGCCACGCCTTCGCCTTGCGTCTTGATGTTGTCCAGTCCCCAAAGCACCAGCGCGAGCGCGCGGGGATAACGGCCGTGTTCATCGAAATGACGACGAAGCAAAGCATCGACAGTGTGCTCGGCGCGCGCGAACGCAATTTGCGACGGCACCGAATACGGATTAACCGCGTGAGTATTGCGGCCAGTTGGCAGGATGAGCGGATTCTGCACGATATCGGCGCCCGGGCCAGGCTCAATATATTCGCCGCGCAGGGCGCGTATCAGCGAATCCATTTCGTGATTGGAATCAAGTTGTTCAGAAACATTCATAAGCAGCTGAAAAGTCGGAAGTGACTCTTGCTTCTCGACGCGAGCTCTCGAATTCAGCCAATCAGTCGCCGCATCGGGACCCTCATCGCAGAAGCGCTTCACTGCTTCTGCAACAATCCCATCGATCAGTTCCAGGACGTCATTGCTGGTCGACTCCCTAAGCAACATGTCGTAGCCATCGATTCCCAATCCTTTCGCAACCAATTTCGGCAATGCGTGTGCGCCGTGCTCTGGCCGATCATAGGACGCGACCATCCGCAGCAGGTCTGCTTTCTCCTGAAGCTCCGACGCGCGGCCAAATACGTGCAGGCCAGTCGGAATCAAACGCTGTTCGATTTCCAGCAGCTGTTCGTAGAGTTGGAAAACGCGGCGGTCGCGGCCAGTTGACGAAGTCGATGGTTCTGGAACTTGGTTATTCAGCTTATTCACCCACCGGAATGACTTTCGTATTTCGCGATGCCAATTCTTTTAACTGAAAAGACTCTTCTCGGCAAGGGACTTCACAGGTACTCAACGAAAGAGGCTTCGATTAGGTCGCGAAACCAAGTTTATTTGGGCGAGGTTTTAATCGATGCGAGGCCGTTTAGTTTTAGCCTTCACCCTAACTCAGACTGCGCAAATTATGCAAAATTTCTTGTTGACTAAATAGATGATTCGTAATAGAGTTCGCGCGCCTTGCAAGGAAATCCTTACCCAGTTAATTAAATCGTTGTTTAGATCGGCCGGTGTCTCCCCGTTTTTTGTCTGGCCGTGTCGTTAGACACCACGACTTTACTGTTTCGGCCAGTCTTCACCATCCAAGGTTTCACAGGTTTCCATGGGTTGCATTACCCGCCCTTTGCCGCCTGGCAAATTGTCAGCGTGGTATTGCACGAAATTTCTCTTCCAAACCCTAGGAGGGCCCAATGGCGAAATTTGTAAGGATCTTGCTTTTTCTGCTCTTTGCGGCGGCACTCGCATTGCCGATGTGGATGTCGCAACCCGTCGAAGGTCAATCCGGAACCGAAGCACTCACCACTGACATGGATGCCAAGACCGATGACCTCTTCAACAATTTTGGTGCGCGCGGCACAGCCATAGACGAGTGCGTTGCGGAGCCCGTACCCCCTACAGCACGAGGCAATGGCAGATTCGAGGACAACAAGTTCATATTCTCCGAACGGGAGAGTGTTGCTGACGGGCTTGGCCCAACCTACAACGATGTGGGCTGCGTCGAGTGTCACCAATCCGTAGATGTCGGTGCATTCAGCCAGACGATGGAGTTCCGGGCGGGACATCTTTCCGGCTCCACCTTCGTCGACAACCCCGGCGGCCAGCTTATTCACGCCCGCGGGACTGACTCCGACATTGTCGAGCATATAACCACGGCTGAAACCGTCAGGGCTTTCCGAGTTACAACTAGTACTCTTGGCGACGGCTTCGTGGAATGCATCTCAAACACTGCGCTGCAGAATAACGTGGCCGCACAACCATTCGACCAGCGAGGCACCTTAACGGCTGTGCCAGTGACTGAAGCGAACAACGCGTTACGCAATGGTCGCTTCGGGTGGAAAGCCCAACACGCCAGTCTGCTGTCGTTTGCCGGCGATGCCTATCTTAACGAAATGGGCATCACCAACAAGTTTGACGGCTTTGGCGGGAGGAGCTCCTCGGCCGCTGATGCCGGAACACACGAGAACCCTGCCAGTACTGCTGAAGGTGTTATCAACGTCACCGGCCCGCCATTCGATCCGGTGGTTGATCCGGAAGACGATGGGGGCGACGTACTGGCATTTGCCGACTTCATGGCGGCGACACGCGCTCCCGGTCGGCAAAACCCAATATCGGCGGCGGCACTACGAGGCGACCCGCTGTTTACCCAGGTTGGCTGCGCGGTGTGCCACACGCGCACTTTCACCACCGCTGCTCCGGGAACGGTAATCAATGGTGGAGCGTTCAGCGTTCCCACCGCTCTCGGCAGCAAAATAATCCATCCCTTCAGCGATTTTGCTTTGCACGATATCGGCACCGGGGATGGCATAGTCCAAAACGCTGGCCAGTCGACAGCGAACCAGATGCGCACAGCGCCCCTTTGGGGCATTCGTGCTCGCAATAGGTTCATGCACGAAGGCTTGGAGGTAAACATTTCCGAGACGATTCAGCGTCACGCGGGCCAGGCCACAGCCGCCAGAAACGCATTCAATGCCTTGACGTCGGGACAGAGGTCGGACCTTATCTTCTTCGTCTTATCGCTGTAGTCCGGCAGAACATGACGAAGTGTCACTTCGAAGCTCGCCGGACTCTACTGCCCGGCGAGCTTTCTTTCCCAAAACCAAGGCCGCATGCGCCATCTATCGTGGAAGCAGAATTCCACAGTTTCAATTTCAATGTGTTTTTCAAAGCGCCGGCCGGTTGTAATTTTCATCGGAGGTCGAAGATGCGACAAGCCCCAGCTTGCCGGCTACAACCCAGCGCGGCAAAGGTGAATGCTCCACACAGCCTCAGAATCGGTTTGGTCCTTCTCGTTTTGGTGAACTTCTTTGTATACGGCTGCTCGAAGTCCGAGCAAGCTAAACTGGAAGGACAACCGCCTCCTCCCCCAAGGGCCCAGCCGACGCAGACTCAGCAAGCATCGACGCTTCTGCCACCCAGGCTCGACGAAGTTCAGGACGTCGTAAAGCGAGTTTTTAAGGACGCCGCACTCATAGACACCGGCCGCAATTCGAATTTCATCACCGGCGACTTCAACGGCGACTCTTCCCAGGACATCGCCGTAATTCTGAAACCGGCGCCCGGGAAACTCGCGCAGATGAACGAGGAGATTCCACCCTGGATTCTTAAAGACCCTTTCAGCGCCAATCAATCAGGGACCCCGCCGCTACGCATAGCAGAGGGCGAACCGCTGCTGGCTGTGATTCACGGCTACGGTCCCAACGGCTGGCGCGACCCGCAGGCCACTCAGACGTTCTTGCTCAAGAACGCCGTCGGCTCCAGTCCAACGGCGGAGGGGAAGAACCAGTTTGTAACGGCAAATCGCGGCAAGAAACTTCCGCGGCTGCGCGGCGACCTGATCGGCGAAGTACTGCGGGGGACATCTGGATATATCTACTATGCTGATGCTACTTATGCCTGGTATGACCCGAAGACTTTCGTGCCGGGACCCGAAAAGCGCCTGGTCCATGGTGGAGGCGCCACCATAAA
>DASXRU010000138.1:0-14579 GCA_036506395.1 Pyrinomonadaceae bacterium
TCAATATTCAGCGGCCGGACGATTAGCAGCTTTTTTCCTAACAGCCTCTCGTCCTTTTGCGACGACACGACCGTGCCCACAATCCGTGCAATGATCATGCCTGGTTGCTGTGGCCGATGGGCAATGCATCGTCAACACTTCCGTGAGGACGAGGAATCACATGAACGCTGACAAGTTCGCCGACTCGCCTTGCCGCTGCTGCGCCGGCATCAGTTGCCGCTTTGACTGCCGCCACATCCCCGCGCACGATCGCGGTTACAAACCCGGCGCCGATTTTCTCGTAGCCGATCAAGGTGACATTGGCGGCCTTGACCATTGCATCCGCCGCCTCGATCATCGCCACCAGGCCTTTTGTTTCAACCATTCCGAGTGCTTCTTGCATTCAGTTGCTCCTATCGTTGTAGTGAATCCTGGTGGCACAGATTTTAATCTGTGATTTCAACACAGACTGAAGTCTGTGCCACAGTTCACGATTTATGGTTCACTGCCTCGCTCAGTAGTTCTACCAACTCCTCGCGTGTAAGGGCTATCTTACCTGAGCCGTTAACAGAAGCGTATCCGCGTCGTGCCGGCCGGTCGCCAGTCGCGCACGCCATCCCGGTATCGTGCAGATAGCCGCAAGCCTGGCAGCGCGCGCCTTCGCCCAGGTAACCGGCGGCCTCGCGCACGTTGATTAGCTTCTCGATCGCGTCTGCCGGCAGATTCTTTGAGCCGCCCAGCACGCGCGAGAGAATTGCAATCTTTGCTGTGTGCTCGAGAGTTTCCAGCCGATCAAATGCTTGCCAGAGGTCTGCGCCATAGGCCACGGCGCCGTGATTAGCCATTAGCAGCGCGTTGTGATGCTTGAGTAGCGGCCGCATTGCTTTACTGAGTTCATCGGTCGAGGGAGTGCCATACTCGGCCAGCGGAACACAGCCCAGCGTCAGAATCACTTCGGAAAGGATTGGCTGATCGATGGCCAGTCCGGCTACGGCGAAGGCGGTCCCGTGCGGGGGATGCCCATGGCAGACAGCCTTAACGTCCGGCCGCTCGCGATAAATCAGCAAATGCATCTCCAGCTCGCTGGAGGCACGCCGGTCATTGAGCGCCTTTCCCTCCAGGTCCGTCACAGCAAGCGAATCTTCGCTCATCCGTCCCTTGCAAGTCATGGTAGGGGTCGCGACCACACGGCCATCACTGAGCCGCGCGCTGATGTTGCCATCGGAAGAGACAACGTAGCTGCGTTCGTACATCAACTGGCCGATGCGAACGATGTCGCGCCGCGCCGTTTGTTCATCCATTGAAACCGTCACAACTAAAAAACTCGCAGTCAGGAAGGGGGCATGCGCCCGCTCTGTTGCATCTCAGATTTTAGAGCTAAGTCTGGCAGCGGGGGCATGCCCCCCTTCCCAACTGCAGGTACTCAAATACTACAGCTGACGCTGCTTCACTGCCGTCACGTTATCAAATCGGTTAGCTCCCTGCCGCGCGCTGGTGACGCGCCCGGCCTGCGGCTGCGCCAGAAAATAAGACAACGACTCCAGCGAGGTCGTCAGATCGACGGTCTTAACTTTTACGCCGAGCCGCGCATCCAGCGGCGCGGGCGCGAAGTTCAATACAGCCTTCACCCCGGCAGCCATGATTTGATTCAAGACTCGCTGCGCAACCCGCGCCGGCACTGCGATGACGGCGACGTCGATTTCTGCTTCCCGCACCACGCGCGCGATCTTTTTTACGTCATGCACCTTGACGGCGCCTTGTCCGATTCGCTGTCCGATCTTTTCCTTATCATTATCAAACAGGGCGGCTACGATGAAGTTCGATTTAGCAAAACCGTGATAGTTGGCTAACGCCGTTCCCAATCTTCCCGCTCCGACAATACCGACGCGATGTGGTCTTTCCAGGCCCAGGATCTTCGTCAGATGCCGGCGCAGATCGTCCACAAAGTAACCGACGCCCCGCACGCCAAACTCGCCGAAGTAACCGAGGTCTTTTCTGATTTGGGCGGAATTAAGATTGAACTGTTCCGCCAGCGCTTTCGACGAAATGGTCTTAATGCCCGCCGCAGCCAGTAAATTCAAGCAACGCAGGTAAACACTCAACCGATTAGTAGTCAGCTCTGATATTTTCTCCGACTTCATTGCGTGTCCTGTCCAGCCGCAAGTATAGCGCCAATGGTCACCCAGCGGAAACCTGCTTGCTTGATCGCACCACCAGGTCCTCTCTTGTCTGGCGATGACGGTAACAAGTTCGTATAATCTCAGTCAGAACAACTCCCCAACGATCGTCCGGATGCCTTCCCAAAAATGCGATCAAGAAACCGACATGTTTCGGCTGGCGTGATGGGTTTCCTAACCTGCGCTCTGGCGCTGGCCTGCGTTGTCGCTACAACGGCTTCGGCCCAAAGCGGGTACCCCACTGAAAGGCCGCGTCGCGCTCTTCCCGCCCAGAGCCAGCCGGAAGAAGTAGTGCGCATTGATACCGATCTGGTGTCGGTGGACGTCACAGCGCTGGACGCGCTGGGCAAGCCGGTTCGTACCCTGAAAAAAGAGGATTTCAAACTTTACGAAGACGGTGTTGAGCAACCAATCGCTTTGTTCAATTTGGAAAGGCGGGAAGACTCGCTGCGTCCGGTGGCGGTGGTCTTTGCGCTGGATCTCTCCGGCAGCATGTCTCCCGAAGAAATGGAGCGCGTACGTAATGCGATGCGCGAATTTTCACGCCAGCTCGACAGCCATCCGGCTGCTTTCGCGGTGATGACTTTCGGCATGCACGTGAAGACGCTGCAAACCTTCACCAATGATCGCCAGAAGCTCGAGCGCGCTTACGAACGTCTTCTGCACGAGCCTAACGGCCTTTCCACGCACACCTATGACGCCGTTGACGACGCGATCCGGATGCTTGTCCGGCACGCGCCGCCCATGCTCGAGCACCAAATCATGAAGCGCGCGGTGGTTGTGATCACGGATGGATTTCCCGTGGGCGATACTGTTTCACCCGCTACTGTGATTGAAAGGGCCAACGCCGCCGACGTGAGCGTCTATGTAGTCACCTTGCCGTCGTACTCGCGCATGCTTATGTCAGCGCAGGTAACGCCGCTGCCGACCCCACTCGATGTTAGTGGCCTGGTGGAAAAAACCGGCGGCATCAGCGTTTACGCGAATGATGAAGACCTGGGCCCGCTGTTCAGATCACTCGCCGCCGAAGTGACCGCTGCTTACGTGCTGGGATTCTATCCGCCGGAAGAGAAACGCCGGGATGGGAACTTTCATACGGTTCGGGTCGAAGGCCCACGCGGCCTCATGTTGCGACAGAGCCGTCCGGGCTACAAAGCGGCAAGCAAACCACGGTGAATTTGCAGAGCGGAGAGGATCGCTGGAAAGTGGCCAATCGTCCCGCGCCGACTTGAGGATTAGCGGGACCTTGAAAGTGCGAAGCAGGTCAGCCCGTTGCCACCTCCGGCAACGTACTACTTTCCGCCTGTCGCTCAGATCTCTTCTTCTTCGTCGTCGTCGAGATCTTCCTCTTCCATGATATCCAGCTCGACGGGGTCAAGTCCGACAACTTCCAAGTCAATCCCGCAGTCGTCACACGAAACTACATCACCTTTGTCAGCGTCGGTATCGACGTGAACGTCGGCATCACATTCAGGGCACGTTCCGGTCGGCACTTCTCTACCTCCAGCGGATATTTTTGTTTGATGGCAGTGAAATGTCCCTGAGGACAAAAAGCTTTCACGCATTCATTTATTGAGACGCCGACAATCTAACCGCGCGCGCGCAAATTTGCAACCTTCTTTTTTTTCAGCTGAAGAGCCGAACCTTCCTTCGACCGGCCCGCCGCTTCCCGGCGTTCGCCGGCGTGCACACCAGGACGCGCCGTCGCCAGACAAGAAGAGAAATCAGCCATAGATTTAAACGGATAAACGCGGATCAGAAAAGGATTCAACAAACCCTCCCACTCAGATGACTTGACTGTTTGCTCTATCCCTTTTGTTTTGCTCTGATCCGCGTTCATCTGCGTAAATCTGTGGCTAATTCTCTTGCGCCGTTAAAGTGTGGATTTCCACACTTGCGCCTGCGTACCCGCTGCAATCAGGCACAGAGGTTATTAGGCCGTACCCCTGTTCGCCCCCGCGTCGCGCTGCCTCCTTTGTTCTTCGATAATGCATGCCGATGAGGAGACCAGCACCAACAACAAACGAAATCGCAAGACCGCTTGCGTACCTGGCAGGCTGGCTTGTTTTGTTCATCGCCCCGGCCGTGCTGCAAAGCATGAACTACCGGCGACCTCCCATCGCGGCGTCCTCGGTTGATTCTTCGAGGGTTGCGAAAAACCTTCCCGGCAGGAAGAGGAGCACCGAAACCGCTTTCTGGGCCGATACGGATGGCGATGGCCTCCCCGATGGCGCTGAGATGAAAACCTTTCATGACCGGGACAGCTTTCGCCGGTGGTTTACCGCTATCGCCGAAATGCAATTCTATCGTCTGAGCGAACAATGGAATGCCGGGCAACGCGATTGCGCCGGCCTGGTGCGTTTTGCCTGGCGGGAAGCGCTGCGCTCCCATGATCACGCATGGTTCCGCAAGATGGGTCCGGAATATGAAACAGTCGCCCCTGACATCGCGGAGTTTCGACTCGACAACAACCCGCTGGACGAAAAACTCTTTCGCACTGATTTCGGATCATTCAAGCAGACCGACGTTGCTGATGGTAAGTTCGCGGAATTCGCCGACGCCCGCACGTTAAAGTCCTTCAACAGCCGCTTTGTAACCCGCGATCGTCATCAGGCCCAGCCGGGCGACCTTCTCTTTTACTACCAGCCGTGGGCCGGAAAGTTTCCTTATCACGTGATGGTATTCCTCGGCGAGGCCCACATTGCCGCGGAAGGCGGCAATGATTGGGTGGTTTACCACACCGGATCTTCACCGGCGGACAACGGTACGGTGAAAAAAGTCCGCCTATCTGTCCTGGACCATCATCCCGATCCGCGCTGGCGGCCGATTGAAAGCAATCGCAATTTTCTGGGGTTCTATCGTTTGAAAATTCTTGAATGACTCATGAATGAATATCTGGAGGCAAATTGATCGTGTCTAATACAAGTCAACGCTGGCGGCGGATCCTGCCAGCCACCGCGATTTATCTGGTCGCCATCACTTCGGTTTTTGCATTCAACCTGGTGCGCTCGCGCGCGGCGCGCAATACGCCTATCGCAAGCGAACAAACGCAGGCGAACATCAATACCAGGCCCTTCTTCTCCTTGTCCACGAATCGCACCTTCTCGCCCAATGAGGCCGCGCGACTCTGGACCAGCTATCAGGCCGTTGACTATCTCGACTTCCGCGTCTACAGCGTCAAAGACCCATCGAAGTTCTTCAAGCAGCTGGATGATCCCCATCATATTGGCGAAAACGAGAAGACGCAGGTCTCAGGCAGCTATGCGAATAGGCCATCAGTCCTGGAACGAACCCACTCGGTAAAAACTTTTCTATTTACGGCCATCAAGAACTATGTGCGCGGCCAGCTCGGGCGTGACCATCGCGAAGCCTTTAACCAGAAGTTTCGCCGGCAGGATGAGCCGTCACGCACGCCGCTTAACATCGCCGATTATGCCCGCGTGCCGCTGCTAAATCCGGAACAACTGGTCAGTGCCTGGCGGGAAAAACTTTCTCCTATCGATGATTATGACCGGCGAATGATTTCGCTGGGCCGTCGCGGCCCGGGCGTTTACCTGGTCGAAGCTGTGAACGGCGATCTGCGCGCCTACTCCATTCTCGTGGTCACTAATTTAACCATGTTGCAGAAGACCAGCAGAGATGGCGAGGTCGTTGTTTACGTTGTCGATCGCAAGACTGGTGCGCCCCAGCCCGGGGTCAATGTAGAAATCGCCCGCGGTAATGCCAGTCTCGTCAACGGCGCCACTGACAGCAGCGGTCTCTTGAAAACTAAAGTCCGGCCTCCAAAGTCACCCGATGCGCCGGAGCCGGAAGATGTGGATCCTGAATCGCCCACGGCGAACAATGCCTATCTGATCATGGCCCGTGCCGGCGAAAATTGTGTCATCTCGGATCTCGACTCATTCTACTTTCGAGGGATGGAGGGCGAAGACGGCGAGTATGACTCCAGCATTACCGGTTACGTTTACAGCGACCGCCCGGTCTACCGGCCGGCACAGCACGTTTACTTCAAAGGCATTTTACGTCGCTGGACTAAGTCCGGCTACCAGATGGTAGACAGCAAGAACGTAACCGTCACCGTGGAAGACGCGAACAACGGCAAAATCCTTGAGCGCGAGCTGCCGCTCTCAGCGCGCGGCACTTTCAGCGGCGAGTTGGATATCGCGGACGAAGCGCCGCTGGGCAACTATCACATTAACGCAAGCGCGGGGAATGCCGAGGCCAGCGGCTACTTTGAAGTTCAGGAATACAAGAAGCCGGAGTTCAAGGTAAAGGTCACCGGTCCGTCACAGTTCGCTGCCGTCGGCGAAAAGGTGAAGTTTTCAGTCGATGCGCGCTACTTCTTTGGGGCGCCCGTCACGAATGCGGACGTCCATTACTACATCTATCGTTCGCGTTATTACCATTGGTGGTGGGGGCAGAACGATTCGAGTGATGAGTTTGACGACGAAACCGAGAACATGGATGACGAAGACTATTACGACGGCTACAACTCGGGCGGCGGCGGTGACGACATGGTCACTGAAGGGGACGGCAGGCTCGACGCCCAGGGTCGCATGAACGTTGACTTCGAAGTACCTCAACCGGATGAAAAGGATCAGTGGGACTATTCCTATCGCCTGGAAGCGCAGGTCACAGATTCATCGCGCCGCGAGATGCAGGGAAGCGCCAGCTTCATCGGCACGCGGGGAAAGACCGTCGCCGAAGCGCGGGCTGAGCGTTATCTCTACTATCAGGGCGACACCGCAAAGGTCCACGTGCGAACAGCTGACTACGCCGGCCATCCGGTTTCGGAACAGGTGACGCTGAAGTTTATCGAAGAGAAATGGGAGCGGATCGAGAAGCAGGAGGAATACAACGGCTACAAGTACCAAACATACGACTATATTTTGCACGAGCGCGACCTTTCATCAGTTGAAGTGAACACCGATGCGCAGGGCGAGACGCTGTACGAGTACACGGTGCCCTCGCCCGGCTACATTTACATCGAAGCCATCGTTCATGAAAACGGGAAAGAGATTGTGAATCAGGGCGGGTCGTTCTGGGTCTCCGATCGTACGGGCATGTGGTCTGATTTCGCGTACCGCTATTCCGATCAGAATGCGATCAAGCTGGTGCCGGACAAAAAGTCATACCAGCCTGGCGAAACAGCCCACGTGCTGGCGATGCTGCCGATCGACAAAGCTCACCTGCTGGTGACGACGGAGCTCGCCAATGTCCTGACGATGCGGCAAATCGATTCTCCGGGCCGCAGCACAGTTATCGATGTTCCCATCGATTCAACCTGCGAACCGAACATCTATCTCGGTGTGACTTTCGTTCGCGACGACGAAATGTACACCGAAAGCAAGCTGCTGGCAGTTCCCGCTCGCGATCGCTTGCTGAAGTTGAACATTGTCCCTAACAAGCAGGAGTACAAGCCGCGCGAAACTGCTTCGTACACAATAGTAGCCAGCAATCTTGATGGCTCGCCTGCGCCCGGCGCGGAGGTAAGCCTGGGTGTCGTCGATGAAGCGATCTACAGCATCCAGCCTGAAACCGCAGGCAACATCAAACGCGAGTTCTACGGCCGCCGTTACAACGAAGTGGAGACGACCCTGGCGATTCAATACTCCTTCACCGGCTATTCCGGCGAAAAGCCAATCGACCTGGCACGCAACAAGCCCGTCTACCAGCTGGCTGATTTCAAGAGCGAAAGCCCTTTGGCCGAGCCAACTATCCGGCGCGAATTCAAAGACACGGCATTCTGGCAACCGGAAGTGATTACCGGCCACGACGGCAAAGCGACCGTCAAGGTCAAACTACCCGACAACCTTACGACATGGCGCGCCACCGCGCGGGCTATCACTTCCGACACGCACGTCGGTTCAGCAGTTCAGAAAGTGATCGCTCGCAAGGATGTGATCATGCGGCTGGAAATGCCGCGCTTTTTGACGCAGGGCGACAACGTGACCATCTCCGGCGTCGTTCACAATTTCCTGAAGACGGATAAAGCAACGCGTATCTCGCTGGACGTTAGTGGGGCACAGTTGCTGAGCTCCGCAACCGAAACCGTGACTATCGCGCGCAATGGCGAGCACCGGGTTGACTGGCGCGTCAGCGCGACGCAGGTCGGTCAGTTGCGTTTGCTGGCCAAAGCGCTCACCGATACTGAGTCAGATGCGGTGGAGATGACGATGGAGATTGTGCCGCATGGACTGAAGCAAACGGCCGGCGGCGTCAGTACTCTGACGCAGAACGATGCGGAGCAAACGCTATCACTTGATCTGCCGGCCAATCCGGACGCTCAGGCGCGCTCGCTGCGCCTAGAGGTTGCTCCATCCATCGCCGGCTCTCTTTTCGGAGCTCTAGACTATCTTACGAGTTTTCCCTACGGCTGCACTGAGCAGACGATGTCCAGCTTCCTGCCTAACGTGATCGTGTCGCAAGCGCTGAAGGACGTGCAGACCGCGAAGATTCGGACCACGAATGATCTGCCGAAGAAAGTACAGCGTGGCTTAGATCGACTTTATAGCTACCAACATGAAGACGGGGGTTGGGGGTGGTGGAAAGACGATAAGACCGACCCATTTATGACCGCTTATGTTGTTGATGGTCTGACGCTGGCGAAGAGAGCCGGTTTTCAGATCGAAGAGTGGCGACTGGAGCGTGGACGCGAAAAGCTGTCGGCAATGCTTGACGCAAATAAGTCCGACGATGGCAATCCTATCGATGCGGAAACCCATGCCTACATGATCTACGCGCTGACGGAAAGTGGCGACTCGGATGCGAAGCAGTTGGAACAGCTTTACGCGAATCACGAGAAACTTGCGCCCTACGGCCGGGCGCTGCTGGCGCTGGCGCTGAAACAACGCAGTGATGAGCGGGCATCGGAAATTGCCGCCGAGATCGAGAGTTCCGCGCGCGTAAATGATTTTGATGCCCACTGGGAGACCCACCGGCTGAACCATTATGGCCGGCCGATGGTTTTGGATATTGAGACCACGGCGCTTTCGCTCAAAGCTCTGGCCCAAATAACCCCAAAGAGTGGCCTGCTGCCGAAGGCGGCCCGCTGGTTGGTGAACAATCGCCGCAACGGCTATTACTGGCTTTCGACCAAGGAAACAGCGTTCGCCATCTTCGGTCTCAGTGACTATTTGAAGGTCAGCAAGGAACTCGAACCAAGGTACACGTTCGAGGTTTATGTGAATGGCGAACAGGTGCTGTTGCAGCATGTGACCGCTGCCGATGTGGCTAACGCGAAGACTTTCGTCGTCACGCGCAAGGCCCGAGACGTATCGGACAAGAACACAGTCCGAGTCGTCAAGCACGGGCCAGGGGCTTTGTATCTCTCGGCCGCGCTCGAGTATTTCACCGCGGATCAGGAAGTGGCGGCCTCAGCCTCATCAGACTTGAAGCTCACGCGCGAATACCTCCGTTTGCGTGTAAACGAAAATGAGCAGGGCAGGAAGAAATGGATCGTGGAGCCACTCAACGGCGAGCTGCACTCCGGCGATTTGATTGTTTCGCGACTGCACCTTGAAGGTGGGCGATCGCAGTATCTGATGATCGAAGACCCGATTCCGGCGGGATGCGAACAGATCACGCGGCTCGACGGGCTGAGTCTCAACCACAGCGAGCGTGACTGGACCGACTGGTACAGTGCGCGCGAGCTTCGTGATAACCGCACCGTGTTCTTCCTTGACTACTTTGATGGCAGCGCGACTTTCCAGTATGCGATGCGCGTCGAGGTGCCGGGCGAGTTTCGGGTCGCGCCCGCGCGGGCAGAGTTGATGTACGAACCAACGGTGCAGGCAAACACCGGCAACGGAAGGCTCACCTTCCTGGACAAAAAGTAGGACAGGCATTCCTGCCTGTCATTCCTGGATGCGAATTAGCGCCAGGTAGGACAGGCATTCCTGCTTGTCATTCCAGATGCGTATTGCTCCAGCAGGAGAAATGAAAACTATGTTCAAACAAACTATTCAAAGAATCTTCGCGACCGCGCTTCAACTCCTGAACCGCCGTCGCGCGCTCGCCACCTTCGCCGGAATCTATGTGGCGCTGCTGGCTACTATTTACGGCTTCGTGGGGATAAGCGAAGCGACCTGGTGGCAGGTGCTACTGACGCTCTGCTTCGTGATACTGGCCCCAGTGGAGTTCTTCGTCTTGCAAGCATCGATTGTCGATTACGCCCGCAATGGGAAGCTGAATTGGTATCGCGCACTCTCCGGCTCGTGGAAACTTGTGGCTGTGACTCTGCCGATGATTGCTCTTGGTTTGGTGCTATTCGTGATAATGAATCGTTGGCAATCTCACTTCCCTGCCCCCGTGTTGCCGGTTTCGTCGTGGTTAGCCGATTCAACCTGGCCGGTGCCTTCGAGTCGGACTGCGCCTCCACAACCTGTTCACTGGCCTACGCTGATATTTGCCACGCTGCGATGGTTATTGTTCGGTTTGATACTGCCGCTGGTCACAATCCAGCTGTGGATCGAAGCGGCCAACGACTGGCACGCATTAGTGCGCGGTGGTGCGCGATCCATTGCGAAGCGAATGCGACAAGCTCTGACGCGCGCGTTCGCGCCGGCGTCCGTGCTCACGTACACCATGGGCCTAATTCTTTTCGCAATGCTTCCCTACGCCTTGCTCTTCGCGCATCTTCCGCTCAAGGGAACGCGGAGCGACTTCGCCCTTTTCACGGCGCGTCTCGTGCTGGCTTTCCTGTTCATGCTTTTTGGGTGGGTGCTAACTATTACGACCCTGGCGCGCGACGTTGTCGGACGAATCGACGACGAAGGTATGGATGAAACAACCTTCGTCAACCTCGAGCCGCAAACGCAAAGCTGATGACCGCATATACAGCCACACGTGCCGACAGGTTCAAACAATCACGGGTTCTGCTCCTGGCCATGGCAGGGTTATCGATCTTCGTGGCCGGTCTAGCCAGGCTGTCCACATCGACTCCCAGCTTCAGCTCAACTGAAACATCAATCGCCTCAGAAGACGACGTCGATGCCGCGCTACAGAAAGCCGCCACCGACGCGCTCGGCCAGCGCGAAGGCACGATCATTGTTATGGATCCGCAAAGTGGTCGTGTCCGTGCAGTTGTAAACCCGGCTATGGCGTTCAGTCAGGCATTCGCTCCCGGCTCGACCATCAAACCATTCAGCGCGTTGGCAGCCATGCGTTCCGGCGTGATTGATAAAGATTCGGAGATGCTCTGTCACGAGCACTACGCCCACGACGATTTCAAAACCACCTGTTCGCATCCAAAAGACTTGCCGCCGTTGGATCCGGAGCGCGCGATCGCGTATTCATGCAACTACTACTTCGGCAAGCTCGGCGAAAGGCTAAGCGAAGATTCGTTCCGCGCCACACTTTCTTCTTTTGGATTCGGCCGGCGCACCGGAATAAATGTTGAAGCAGAATCCGCCGGCAGCTTGGCGCGCGGCAAGTGGAATCCTCAGGCAGCGCTCGGCGAAGGTAGTTATACGCAGGTCACTCCGGCGCAACTGCTCAACGCGTATTCCGCGCTGGTGAATGGGGGGCGGCTTTTCGTGCCGCGGATCGCGAAGGCAGACGCTTTCCGTCCTTCCCCCGAAACTGGAGTTGAAATCGATGATGCGCATCGCGCTGTGATCATTGCCGGAATGCGCGGCGCCGTTACGTTCGGCACGGCGCAAGCATCAGGCCTCTCGTCTCTTCCTCTAAACGTCTTCGGTAAGACAGGAACATCGACTCCATTCAAAGGCTTCCGCACGCAGGGATGGTTTGTCGGCTTTGCCGGCGAGAGCGAAGCTGACGAGACTTCGCCGGAACATGTGCACCTGGCCGTTCTTGTTTTTGTGAAGCGGTCGCATGGCTCTGAAGCAGCCGCGCTGGCGCGACCTATTCTTGAAGAATTCGCCAGAGTGGGTAAGCGGGCGTTCAGAGTACCGACTTCAGTCGGGCTTTCTTCTCGCCTTGAAAAAAACCCGACTAAAGTCGGTACTCTGAACACCCCCTCTCCGATACGTGTTCACCTGGTGCGCGAAAACATCACGCTCGATCTTTCCCTGGAAGACTATGTGCTCGGCGTGGTGGCAACAGAAGGAAGCATGGAAGCTGAGCCCGAAGCTTTGAAGGCATTGGCGGTTGCGGTGCGAAGTTATGCATTGAAGAACCAGGGACGACACGAACGCGAAGGATTCGATTTTTGTTCCACCACACATTGCCAGCGATTTCAGCTGGCGAGTGACTCGGGCGGAAGCCCGACCGTCAATAAGGGCTCAGATATATCAACTCGCGTGATCGCCGCCGTCAGAGCCACTGAAGGCGAAGTCCTGCTCGACGAGAGCGGCCAGATCGCGGATTCGTACTTCAGCGCCTCATGCGGAGGAGCGACCGCCAACCTCGGCACACTGTGGGGCGGCAAGACGCCGGTCTATCTGCGCGGCGTGCCTGACGAGTATTGTGCCGCGATGCCGCATAGCACCTGGACCGACGTGATTGAACGCGAGAAACTCCTGGACGCGCTGCGCAGCGACCCGCGTACAAATGCCGGCGCCAGGCTCGACAACGTTACCGTTACGCGGCGCGATCAAACAGGACGCGCCGAGCAAATTACGATCGAAGGAGAACAGCGAAGAGTTGTGCGCGGTTGGGACTTCAAGATAATCGTTGGTCGCGCGCTGGGCTGGAACAAGTTAAAAAGCTCGCGATTCGCAGTCACCCGGGTGGGACATGACTTTGTCTTTCGTGGCAGCGGCTTCGGTCATGGCCTTGGCCTCTGCCAGGAAGGGGCGCACGTGATGGCCCAGCGTGGTATTGGCTACCGTCAGATTCTCGAGCACTATTTTCCGGGCGCGAAAGTAATGCGGACTTCCGAAGGCGCTCAAGCCGCCAGCGCGGCCTTGCCGCAGCACAGTGCGGAAAGGCTTCGCCTTTCCGTCCAGCACCCTCTCGATGCTGTGGCTGCGCCACGTCATCAACAGATCCTCGAGCAGGCCACATGGAAGGCCGATCTGCTTCCATCCTCGCAAACAAATTTCAGCCACCCTTCTTTCCGCAAGCCAAACACCGTCAATCTTGCCAGCGAACATTTTCGCGTCACCTATCCTGCTGCAGCTGATCGCCGTGACGCAGAGGTTGTTCTCCGCACGCTGGAAACGACTCGTGCCGATTTGATGCGAAGAATTGCAACCACATCGGTAGCGTTCGCTCCCCTGCCCACCATCGACGTTTATATCAACGATACGACGGGCGACTTCGTGGGACGGACCGGCCAACCATGGTGGGCGGCTGCGGCCACACGCGGCAACCGGATTGAATTGCAGCCGCTCGCCTTGTTGAAGAGCCGCGGCGTGCTTACCAGCACGCTGCGTCACGAGTTGGCCCATGCATTCATAGATGCCGTTGGCCATGACCGGGCTCCTCGTTGGTTGGCCGAAGGGCTCGCTTTGTACCTGGCCGGTGAAGGAAAGATGATTTCGCGTTACGCGCGTAAAGACAGAAGCCCGACCGTAAGGGAGGGCTCAGTTGCGACCGACATTTTGGAAAGCGGATTGTCGCAGTCAGGATCAGCGGAAGAGATGCGCGCTCTTTACGCTGCGGCATATGGTGAAGTTATTAAGCTGGTGACGCGCAAAGGTGAAGGCGAAGTGTGGCGGCAGTTGGCAAGCTATTGAATAGAACGTGCAGCTCTCGCTCGCGCAAGCAAAAGCGCCAAAGGCGCGTAATGAGATAGCCTGGGCCAACGGCCCAGGTTCAGACGCGATCTGGGATTCCGAGCGCTGAAAGCGCGAAATAGTACGTTACTTGTTTTCACTATTTCGCGCCCTCAGCGCTCTATCTTTAAGAACGATTACGCTTTCCTGGGGCGATGCCCCAGGCTGTTTCATTTCGGGCCTTTGGCCCTCTGGCGCTCTGCAACTACCGCTCGTTCAGCGCATAGGCCAGCAAACGGTTGTCCTGTGAAGTGTAAAGCAGGTCAGCCGCTTCATCGCTGATGAAACGTTCGTCGAGCGCTCCCAGACGGATTGAGCGTTCTGTTGCGCCGCTATTAATGTTTACACCCGCAAGTCCATTGCCTCGATTCAGGTCCGTGTAGAAATACATCCACTGGCCGCGTAACGTTGCCAGCCGGCGACGTCGCCACAAATAACGCGACAAGCGCTCAAGCTGGTGCGCGGGATCGAGCCGGTCCAGCAAACGATCTTCGACATCAATCGAGGGACGCGGCAGTACGTCAATCGATGGCCGCGGTAAACCCGCTCGCCCCACTGCTGAAACCTGGCGCGCGCGCGAAAGCATGCCGAACGCCAGGAAGCGATCGCGCACGTATTGCTGCCCATAGTTTGACGCCAGCGTGGTCAGACTCGGAAGCGCCTCGCGCACTGCCAGGCCAGACCAGCGCACGCTGGTGATGGTATTCAGCAATTGAATGCCGCGAAATGCAGTCGTGGC